>CAYUZP010000073.1:0-9250 GCA_964449655.1 uncultured Oscillospiraceae bacterium | reverse complement strand
AAGAGGAAACCCATAAAAGGGCTTCCTCTCCCCCTGAACGTCAATCAAACAAGCACTGATGTCATTTCCTTCTGCCAAGCTTATCAGTCAGCTTTGGGAACTGTGACCTCAGCGGTCGACATCGCGGTGACTTCGCCGTCGGCGCCATTGACTGTGATGATCAACGAAACGCTCTGGTCTTCTGTGCCCTGTGTGACCTTGCCGTCGTTCGAAATCACATCCTCAGAAGAGGAGACGACGGACAGTTCATAGCCGTGCGGAATAGCCGCAAATTCAATATCATCGGTGACTGTTTCCGGCACAGCAGCTGCCACGTAGTCAGCTACATTCTGGGCGGCCCAATTCAGCATGCTCTCATACGGTTCACTGCCATGGGCGGTTCCGTTGCGGTCGGTCACATACAGATACTCGAAATTGATCTCAATCGGTTCGACGTCACCATTCTCGCTGGCGAGCAAGCCAATCTTCGGATCAAGGAGATCTATATTTTCTGCTGTACCGATTTCAGTGTAATTGATGCCGTCTTGCGAATAACCCAAATCATAGGTGTTGTTGGTCTTGCGGATCTTGAAATACAATGTAGCCGTGCCGTCCTCCGCAGCTTGCGCGGCGCCGTTTCCGTACATTCCACCAAAATTGCCGTTCGTGAATCCGACAGGCATAATATTCAAGCTGGCATCCATGCAGCTCAGGCGGATGTTGTTATTTCCATCCTGCCAGATGAGAAGCGTTGCCATCTGATTGGAATCCGCTGCCGGAAGCTGTGGAAATACTACCTTAGCCACGATCTCCCAGTTGCCCTGCGCCGGAGTCACGAACAGATTATACAATTCGCTGCCCGAGGCAAAGAAACTGCTCGGCTGCGTTGGCACCACAATGCCCTCGCCTGTTTCTACGCGGTAGTAAGCGGTCTCTGTGTCCGCCTCATTCAGGATCTCCCAGTTGTCCGAGTCATAATCACCATCCGCGAAGTAATCATTGACTGGATCATGGTTAAAGGCGATCTCATAGCTCTGGCTCGCAGCCTCGGAAGAGACAGTGACCGTCGCAACGCCAAATGGCGCGGACAAGCCAGAGACAGTAACCTTGTGACTTGGACTCACCGGCGCCGCTTCAATTTCCGGTACATCAGACGCGCCTGTTTCAACAAACTGGTTGTAAATGAAGGTCTCACTATTGAATCCGAGGATCGACTGGCCATTGACCTTGATGTCGGATAGACGCGGATACAGCTCTTCCACATCAAAGATGGAGACGCCGTCAAACGATGCTGCAAACGCTTCAGCAGAACCCGCGGTGGCATACACACCA
This sequence comes from uncultured Oscillospiraceae bacterium, assembly GCA_964449655.1. Classification (GTDB taxonomy): domain Bacteria; phylum Bacillota; class Clostridia; order Christensenellales; family Aristaeellaceae; genus Ventricola. Next base: position 7,939 of record CAYUZP010000073.1, on the reverse strand, counting down.
ACCTGCGGCAGTGCCATCTCGCATTCGGTGCTGCCAGACCCGACGGCATTCCATTCGATACCATCAAGCGAGTAGTTGAACTGATAACCGCTTCCCTGCTTGACCACCTGCAAATACAGGCTGTCAGGGCAGCTCTCTATCGTCACATTCGCGACGGGCTCAACCTCCTGCGCCAGATATACGTTCAAGCTGCCATCGTTTTGATACGCATAACGGATATAGTTGTTCTGCGCATCATAGACGGTCATGCCCGCCTCCTGTCCGGCAGCGCTGATGGCCGGATCGAGCGTCAAATGCGTCTGCGCAACCCAGTTGCCAGATGCAAGCCCAAGGTAGACATTCTTCGCATCCACACCGAAAGTGCCTTCTCCAGCCGTGATCGTCAAGCCGTTTTCGTCGATCTTGACAGCGGCAGCGTCCGGATTTTGAATCGTCCAGTCCGCGAGATCGTCCTTCGCAAAGTCTGTCGAAACCGGTTCTTTGCCAAAGCCGATGCGATAGATATATTCTTCATTGTTGTCCGGGCAGATGGATGTGATGGTGGCGACGCCGGGAACCGATTCCGCCTGCTCGACGGTGATCGTCAGTTCCTCGTTGTCATTGATCACTTCCACAGTCGGGATGGCATCATAGCCGGTCAGTTCATAATTGAATTTCTCACTGTCAAAGCTTTCGAGCGGCTCTCCGTTGATCTCCACGCCGTCGATTGCGGGGGAAACATCCACATAGGCCACAAAACTGGTCTCGACAGTATGGTCATCAAGCGTTCCGGTGACCGTGATGGTCGCGACGCCGATGCCGATGGCTTTGATGGTCTGTCCATCCTCACTGACCGAAACAACCTCAGGCCGATTGGATTCGTATGTGAAAGTCATGCCTTCGGGCAGCGGGCTGGATTCGACATTGCGGATCAGGCTGTTCTGATGAGCGATGACATAGCCGTGGAGCGACTCGTCGTTCATCGCGACGGTCAGCTTCGGCTCAATCTCCATGCCCTTTTCATAGATCAGGCGCTGCTCGATACCGAGTTCGCTGTCGCCCTTGGCGGCGGCTTTTACGGTCAGGAGCTTCGGATATACATCCATCGCGCCGGAAACCGTCAGATCAGCAGTCAGATCGGCAGAAGCGCTGTCCCCGCCAACCTGTACCTGATAAGCGCCCTCGTCAACCTTAAACGCCATGACATCGGGATCTTCATCGAAGTACGCCAGATCGGGAATCGCAACAGTCATGGTGATGGTCTGCTTTTCGCCAGGCTGCAGCTCGATCTTGTCAAAGCTTTCGAGGCGGCGGATCGGGCGGTTGAGTTCCTTCGGCGCATCCGGCTGAGCGACGTACAGCTGAACGACTTCCTTGCCGGCAACATCGCCCGTGTTCTCCACGTCAAATGTCGCGGTGATGGTGTCGTTGGCGTCGTACTGGCTCTTGTCCAGCGTCAGGTTGGAGTACTCGAAGGTGGTATAGCTCAAGCCGTAGCCGAAAGGATACTGCGGCGTGCCGGTGTAGTACATGTACGTGCGGCCCTTGGAGCCTTCCGTGGCATACAGATTGTAATCCATGATGTCGGGAATCTCCGCATCAGACGTGTACCATGTATCGGTCAGATGTCCAGACGGATTGACCGCGCCGGTGATGACATTGCCAAAGCCTACGCCTTTGCGGATGCCATTGAAGCTGGACCAGAGCAGTGCCTTCACCTTGCCTTCAAACTTGCTGACCTCCATCGGGCCGCAGGTCTCCATGATGGCGACGGTATGCTCGTTCAAGTCAGCAACCTGCGCGATGAAATCGTCCAGGCCATTCGGCAGCGCGATGGAACTGCGGTCGCCATCCTCGCGTGAATATTTCTGATCGGTTCCGACAACGACGATGGCCACGTCCGCGTCTTCGATGGCCTTCTCATCATCGGGCGTCAGTATGTCCGCAGCGATGTATGTGATCTCAGCGTCCGGATTCACCTTCATGACAGCGTCGGTGATGCCCTGCGCGATGTTCACATGGTTTGGCGTGATCTGCTGAGAAGAGGTATAGACACCCAAATACATATTGGTCTGCCAGGAACCTACGATGACGATGTTGTTGCCGCTCTCCGCAGTCAAAGGCAGCATATTGTCTTCGTTCTTCAGCAGTACGACGGCTTCTTCAGCCACCTTTTCAGCCAGATCAATGCGCTCGTTGGTCTGCCAATAGACCTCGGCATCGGGCGAAGTATTGGACGAGGCATCCTGCTGCAGCGCGACGCGTTCTTCCGCTGCTTCTGTATAGGGATTGTTCTCATCAAATTCACCGGTAGCGATGCGCGCGGTCAGCAGGCGGTGCACAGCGATATCCAATGTATTCTCGGTGAACTTTCCGGTGTCGTTTTCGGGAGCCTCATCGACCATAGCCTGTGCTAATGCGCTGTAGTTGGCATTATTGGAGGAATCATAACCACTGGCACACTCGAGATCTTCACCGTGTGCCAAAGCGCTGGCATACTGCTCGACTGTCGTGAGGACTTCGCCGGTGTACGGGTTTATATGCTTCAGACGCGCCATCGTGGATACCGAGTCGCAGTCAGAGGTGATGTAGCCGGTCAGTCCGAAGGTCTGACGCAGCAGTGTATCCATCAGGAAGGAGGAATAGGAACTCGGCTCGCCGTTGACAGTGCTATAGGCTGTCATGACAGAACTTACGTTCGCGTCCTCGATGACTGTGCGGTACGGCGATGCATAATACTCGTACAGCTGACGCATATTGAGATCCGCGCCATCAACAAGTCGGATGTTCTCCGTATTGTTTGCAAGATAATGTTTAATGGTGGTATGCACCTGATAGTAATCTTCGATCAAATTGCCGTCCTGATCCTTGCCCTCGACGCCGTTGACAAACTGCTTTGCCATCTCGCCCATGAGCAGCGGGTCCTCGGAATAGGACTCTTCGTTGCGGCCCCAGCGGGGATCGCGGTGCATATTGACCGTAGGAGAATACATGTTCAAACTGAGGGAGTTGCCAAGCTCGTTCTTGGCCGTGCGCTCACGGATCTCCTGTCCGATTTGCACAGCCTCTTCATAATACAGGTCTCTGTTCCATGTCGAGCCGACCGCCTCGTTCGTCGGGTATGATGTGGAGTTGTTGCAGGAATTGCCATTCAACGCATCTGCATTGGAGTATCCGTGCAGTGCCTCGCTCCACCAGTCATAGGCAGACAAAGATTTCGTCGCTTCGACGTCCATCGCACCACCGTCAAGCTTGGATGCCGGAATGGCTGAAGCGCGCTCGATGATCTGCGAACCCTTCTGTTCCACGCTCATGCGGGCCAAAAGGTCTGCGGCACGCTCCTCAAAGCTGTAACTGGTGTCCTCATAGATAGGAATAGCGGTCTCGCTGTCCGATGCACTGGGGTTATCCGTGTTTTCCATGGCCATTGCGCCTGCTGGAATCAATGAAATCAGCATCGCAAAGCAAAGAAACCAGCTTATAATACGCTTGCTTTTCATATTTGTCCCCTTCTGTGGAATTCTCAGCAGCTTCATGAAAAGTCACCATGTTGACGTCGAAATTTGTCGGCAGGCTTAAGGTTCGTCCTTCATCGCAATGACGACAACAGATCAAGAAATCCTCAACCTTTTCTGTCGTTAAGAAATGCCGATGTCAAGCATGGACAGCTCATTTTTATGCCCAAACATCGTGATGACTTACCGACGGTCATCGTTCATCTGTGATGATCTGCGTCAAACTTCAAGCGGCCGATTCATAGAGCACAATGGAACCACCTCCTTTTTTGGTTGTTAGTCGATACGTTCCCATCGTTCAGGATCGCCGGATATTTCCGCCTTTACAGCGGTAAATCTCTCCTATGAAGTATGAGACAACTCATTCGTTTTATTCAGCAATTTCACCATGATCAGGCAGATCTGTCCCTCACTGAGCGCTCACGGCAACATTCACGACTTCACTGCCCAGCAATGTGTTATTGGGCAAACCGTAGAACGTGACGGTAATCTTGCTCGAACCCGCCTTCAACGCATGAACTGTCAAAGCACCAGGTTGTGTCAGTGTGTTGGGTTCGACCGAAATCACATCCGGATTCTCCGCGATGGCCGAGACATTCATAACCATAGTCGAATCAAAGCCCACAGCAACCGTGTCAACGGCATCCTCAGCCATATCAAGTGTCCCTTTGTCAAGGCCATATGCCCCGGCAGCCGCCTTGACCGTTACATCACCGTCAAAGACCACGACACTACTCTGTCCATCAATCTTCGCGTGCTCATGGGAGATCGTGACCTTCAGATGAACAATCTTGTCCTGATCGGGGCGCGTGAGTGTGCCGTCTTCGGCGATGCAGTCATCCGCTTCAAACCGGACGGCATAATCAACAGGCAATGTCAGCGTCAGGTCGCTATCCACGACGTCCGGGATCATTGTCGCGGCAAGGTCACAAACCGCCTTGAAGGCGTCATTAAGAACACCTTGTTCATCCTTGATGAACTGACCGTTCATGCTCATCAGATCCATATACTCGCAATAGACGCTCTTGCCAATATTGTTGTCTCCGCCTGTGACAAACAGGCCGAACACCGCATTGGGCAGGTAGCTGGACTCGCCTTGCCGGCGTCCATCAGCGCTTTGAGCACGAGTATAGGTCAAGCCGTCGGTGGAGTAGTAGAAGTCCATGCGCATATCCGTGTGAACCACTTTGACATAGAGTACGCTAGGATCAGAGGACTTTGGTATGTCAGTGGTGTGGCCGGTGCTGCCATTGGACGCGCCGCCAATTGTGGGAACAACATTCAAGCTGAGTGTCGTAGGCGCAGGACCCCAGAAGCTAGCGCCGCTGGAAACCAATGTACCGCTGATCATGTTATTGGGATCCTCATAGGCCAGCAGCTGCACCTGTTCTCCACCATCGTTCATGCCTTCTGGGATTTAGTGATTTGTCACGATGGTCCAGTCGCCGCCGATGGGACGTGTAAAGAGATTTTTCCAGTCGTCGTTGTTCGCGGAGATGCCGCTCGCCTGCATTGGCAGCCTCAGGCCTAAGCCCTTCACCGCCTCATAAGCGGATTTATCCTCGTGCACAATCTTCCAGTTATCATCGATCTCTCCGTTCAGGAAAGAACTAGAGGAGAACTGTTTGGTGAACTTCACAAAGACAATCTGTTCCGCGATGTCCGCGCCGGAAACCTTGATACATACTGTGCCAGGCAAAGACGCGGGATTGACACCACCGGCCGACGCAGCATAGCCTGTGACACCGGTTCCATCGTCATCTGTGGAGTATTCCACGACGGCACCCTGTATACCGGTTGCTTTCAGCGTCAACGCGGCATCCTCGGCTTTCGCGTCAGCTGCAACCTGAACGGTGTAGCTATTTGTATATGGATCAAATTCAGCCACATCGACGCCGCCCACAGTCAATCCGGCCAAAGCGGGGGTCGCCTTGACACAGACAGCAAATGCTGTCTCAGCGGTCTCTCCGCTGGGCGCGGTGACCTTAACGCTGATGGTCGCAACGCCCGCAGCCTTCATCTTCAGCTGACCTTCGCCAAATTCGTCTGCGACGGTAATATCGCCGACCTGTACAACGCTGGGGCGATTCGAGGCGTAGGTGACCTTATACTCATCCGGAAGCTCGTTTTGCACACCTACCCTGGGCAGTTGATCGGCGCTCTTGCCCTGTTCAAGCCGCTCCACAGCAGCCGCTGTATCGGGCACAGTGAAACCGGCTTCCGTCGTATTCGTGATCTCGGTGACCTTTGCCGGGTCTACGCCGATGTCCTTGCCGGGTACGTTGTTGATGACACGTGTTCCATAAAGCTTTTCATTGGCCATGGTGACGGCTACGTTGGGATGGATGACGTTCTTTGTATCGTCGGCGCTGATATTGAAGATCACGCGTTCAAATACGCCGTTCTCCTCGCCGTCTCCAGCCTGAGTGGGTTTCACTGTGACGACGACGGGATCCTCACGAATGGAACCGTTCTGAACCCTAAATGTCTCCTTAAGATCGGTGTCCGCATTGAGATCGCTGGAAAAAGAGACCCAGATCTGCCAATCTCCGGCAGGCAGCGCATAGCACTCTTTTTCTTCATCGTAGAAGCCCAGATCCGCAACGTTTACAGGGATAGTGACCTGAACAGTGTCGTTCGCGCCCACCTCTACCTTGTCAAAACCCGCGAGGCGTTTCAGCGGAATGTTATCCTGACCTGCGCCGGGAGAGACCACATACACCTCGGCAACATGCTTTCCGGCAACATCGCTGTCATTCTTCACCTCGAAGGAAACGTTGATGACACTGTCCTTGGTGATGGGATCAGCGTCCGTTCCCAAAACCAGACAGTCCTTGGCTTCTGCGCCCAAGATAGAGTCCTCGCCTTGGACATAGCGGATATCGGAGTAGCTCAGGCCAAAGCCGAAGGGATAGATTGTCGGCTCGACATTGTACATGTAGGTGCGCCCGCCCTCGGCAATGCCGTCCTCATTGATCGTGGGATAGAGCGAATAGGAGAAGAATCCCGGGGTGTCCTCCACGACATCCTTCAGCCATGTGACGTTGGTGCGACCAGAAGGATTATTCTTGCCGGTGATGGAATCGCCAAAGCCTGTACCCTTGCGGAAACCATTGAATCCAGACCACAGGATCGCATCGGCATTGTCTACAATGTCATCGACCATCTGCACAGGACCATAGGTCTCCATGACCAGAATGAGCTTTTTCGGATGCTTGGCCTTGACCGCTTTGATCAGATCGATCTGCGCTTGAGGTACCGTCAAAATCGTACGGTCGCCATCCTCGCCGGAGACACCGGAGCCGTCGCCTATGGCAACGACAGCCAGGTCGATACCGTCAGGCATATCATCCAGCGTTATATCTTCTGACTTGAGTCCCGTAAAATTGTTGCCCAGAATCTCAGTACTGAAACCGGAATAGTAATCGACATTCACCTTGTCCACAGTGGACTGAGAATAGAAAGTGTCATCCGCGAAAGCGTTCCTGATGGCCTGTTCTACCGTCACCAGATTGGCAGGATCCATGAAGAACGTCGAGTACCCACCTAAATGCGTGCTCTTTGCCACAGGGCCGATGACGGCGACATTGTATTGGTCAGGCGCTTGATCAATCTCCTCTGCTGTGATGGGCAATGCATCATCCTCATTCTTCAGCAGAACCACCGCCGCACGGGACAAATCGTCCGCTAAATCAATACGTTCCTGTGTCTGCCCGTCGACGCCGTTGATGTAAGCGCCTTCCTGTCCCGCCTTCAATCCGGCCGCGCCTTGCTCCGCGTACACGTTCTCAGCATCAAACTCGCCCAGCTGCATACGCTTGGTCATCAAGCGGCTGACCGTGAGTTCCAGCTGCTGTTCTGTGAACTTTCCCTTATCGGTTAGGACCTCGCCGCTGCCGTCCGAATTGTTCAGCATCGCCTTATAGTTGGAAGCATAACTGCCCAAGCCGTCGGTCTCGCCTGCGTTGCACTGCAGATCCAGCCCATTGGCCATCGCATTGGCAAAAGCCTCACCCAGCGTATAGTTTTCTCCTGTGTGTGGATTGAGCTTGTGAATATTGCGATTGAAGGATGTGGCGATGGAGTCGCAGTCCGAGACGATGTAGCCCGAGAAGCCGTAGATCTGGCGAAGCAGTGTGTCCATATAGTAACTGCTGTAAGAGATCGGGATACCGTCGACACTGCTGTACGCCATCATGACGGACGAGACATCCGCTTTGTCCACAACAATGCTGGAAGGACGGGTGTAGTATTCCCGCATCTCTCGCGGCGTGACGTCGTCCGCACCGCTGGTGTAGCGATTCTTTTCGCTGTTGTTGGCTGCATAATGTTTGATGGTCGTGACCGCCTGTTTTACACCTTCACCATTGGCGTTGACAACCTTGTATTCTCCCTCTTGTGTCTTGCCCTCTACGCCATTGACGAAGGAAGCGCCCATCATCCCT
>CAYUZP010000072.1:2615-9327 GCA_964449655.1 uncultured Oscillospiraceae bacterium | reverse complement strand
ATGAAACAGTATGAACCATTGGCTCATCCTCAGGAATGATCATATTGCCGTTCTCATCAAACTGCATAGATACTTGTCTATAAACCATTAGGACATCATGCATTTTTTGTTCAAAGTCAGGATCACGCTTTTCGCAGTAATATTTGCTCTTGAACGGCTTCAATACTGATGATCCATGCTACGGCGTCATCCGTGATTTCCACAGGGCGTCCCGTGCGGGGAGCATCAAAAAGAGCTGCCTTCATTCCGCCGGAACGGAACTTGCTCAGACACAACTTTACAGTATTGATGTTGACATCAAGACGATCTGCAATGGTTTGATTTGCTTCACCCTGCGTCTTGTATACCAGTATTTTTGCACGGTCAACAACTTGTGCCTGCAATGTTCTCTGGCGTATAAGTGACTTAAGATAGTCATAGTCAGCATCTGTTCATATAATTGGTTTTGTTTTTGCCATACTCGATACCTCGCTTTCTGCTGTCAAGTATGGCATAAATAGATCAATTTAGCTTGTTATTTATTTTATAATGTACTAGCAATAGACACAAGCCTTGCACGCGAATCCGATTGATGAATTGAAAATGCAAAGATGAGCAAGATCTGCCGTCTGCGGCAGCATTAACCTGTTTTTTGTGGTTTCGCATCAACCGGCTACAGCTTGAAAGCGTGCCAATCCCCGCTGATTTAGGCAATCCACGAAAAAGCATGTTGAAATCGATACGAATGCGTTCAGACGAGTTCTAAAAGCGTCTTCACGAAAAAAACAACGAGCACGATCAGAATCAAAGGCCGTGTCACTGTCGCACCTTTTTGTGTGAAGCAGCGTGAACCGATATAGTTACCCGCGATGCCGAATATACCTGCACACAGCCCGAGCGGCAGCAGAACCTGGCCGTTTGACAGATAGACGATGAGGGACGCTATGTTGCTGGAAAGATTGATGACCTTCGTGACGCCATTGGCGTGTGTGATGTCAAGACGCGCGAAACGCGTGAGCAACAGCAGGAGAAACGTTCCCGTCCCCGGCCCATAAAAGCCATCATATGCGCCGATGCATAATGCGATGAACGAACTGACTGCTGCACACTGTGCAAAAGGCAGGGGCTCCCGGTTGTCCTGCGCAAAAAGATCCCGCCTGCGCAGCACATAGAGCGCCGTCAGCGGCAGGATAACAAGCATTAGCAGACGAAACAGCCTGTCGCTGAGCAGCAATGCGATGCGTGCGCCGCAAGCCGCTCCGATAAGCGCAGCTATCGAGCAGCATCCCGCCAGCTTCCATGGCACGTATCCCAAATGAGCATATCGAGCTGTCGTCAGCGTCGTCCCCATCGCAGAGGAGAGCTTGTTTGTCGCAATGCAGTTGTGGATGGGCAAACCCGTAAGCAGATACGCGGGCAGCGAGATCAGCCCTCCGCCGCCGGCGATCGAATCTACGAAACCCGCGAGTGCGACCAAGGGGCAGACGATCAGAAAATGCATCGGTGTGAGCGCCATGATTACATCCCCTTCACGTGATGAAATTGCGCAGCGCCGCCTTCCTTCGGCCATTTTCAGCGTCAGCGCTTCGATTTTTGCCGACTGTTCCCAGAAGGGTGCGGCTTGCCTTTTGCTTCATCCCGCTTGGCGCGCCTTGCGTCCAGCTCTTTGCGTTTTCGGCGGATCTGCGCATACTCGCCAGCGCTCCTCATGCCTTCCGGCGGCACGAGACAGTTTCGGCCTGTACCAATCAAGTCCTCTCTGTGCGCCAGACAAAGCGCCTCGCGAACAAGCGCAAAGTTTTCTGGGCGACGAAACTGCAGCAGCGCTCGCTGCATGGCCTTTTCATGTGGTGTGCGCGGCACGTAGACAGGCTTTCCTGTACGCGGATCAAAGCCGGTATAAAACATACATGTCGCCAGCGTGCCAGGCGTAGGATAGAAATCCTGCACCTGCTCAGGCTGGTGATTGATGTCGCGCAGGTATTCTGCAAGCTCGATCGCTGCGCTCAGGTCGCTGCCAGGGTGACTCGAAATCAGATAGGGGACGAGATACTGATCCTGACCTAACTGCGCGTTGATCTTCGCATACCGCGCACAGAACGCATCATAGACGCTGCGCCCCGGCTTACCCATCAGCGCAAGGACACCGGGGCTGACGTGCTCCGGCGCAACCTTGAGCTGTCCGCTGATATGATATTTGCAAAGCTCAATGAGGAATTCATCGTTTGGATCGGCCATGATGTAGTCATAGCGCAGGCCTGAGCGCACAAATACCTTCTTCACGCGCGGCAAGGCGCGAATCTTGCGAAGCAGCGTCATGTAATCGGTGTGATCGACTTTCAAATGCGGGCACGGTTTCGGGAACAAGCATTGGCGGTTTGTGCAGGCGCCGTATTTGAGCTGTCTATCGCAGGCGGGAAAACGGAAATTGGCGGTTGGCCCGCCCACATCATGGATGTATCCTTTAAATCCAGGCATTTTTGTGATCGTGCGCGCCTCCGCGAGCACAGATTCGTGGCTGCGCGATGTGACGATGCGCCCTTGCAGAAACGTGATGGCACAGAAAGCGCATGAGCCGAAACAACCGCGTGTGTGTGTGAGCGAAAACTGCACCTCCGTTATGGCGGGCACACCGCCCTGCTTGTCGTAATCCGGATGCCATGTGCGTTGATAGGGAAGCGCGTAGACGGCGTCCAACTCCTCGCGCGACAGGGGCATATCCGGAATCGTCTGAACGACATAACGATTGCCATGACGCTGACTGAGAGCGCGACCGCGTATGGGATCCTGCTCGTTGTACTGCGCAAGGAATGCTTCGCCATACTTCTTCTTGCTGCGCACACACTCTTCATAGGAAGGTATGACGACGCTTCCGCGCAAAGGTGTGGACGAAAGATAGCACACACCGCGCATTTTAGCGCATTCCCACGCGGGTGCACCGCGCCGCATCCAATCCGCGGTGACGAGAATGGAGCGTTCACCCATGCCGAACATGAGCAGATCCGCACAGGAATCGACGAGCACACTTGGTCGAACGGCATCGTCCCAGTAATCATAGTGCGCGAAACGGCGCAGCGAGGCTTCGACACCCCCAATAGCGATTGGGATATCACCATACGCCTCGCGGATGCGTTTGCAATAGACGATCACAGCGCGATCCGGTCTGCGGGATTTGCCGCCACCGGGAGAATAGACATCCGAGGAGCGACGCCGCTTGGCAACGGTATAATGGTTGACCATGCTGTCAATGACGCCCGAGGAGACGAGAAATCCACACGTCGGACGACCAAAACGCATAAAATCGTTTGCGTTTTTATAGCCCGGCTGCGCGAGCACAGCAACGCGATAGCCAGCGGACTCGAGCGTACGCGTGATGATCGCGGAGCCAAAGGATGGATGATCGACATAAGCATCGCCAATGACGTAGACGAAGTCTGGTGCGTCCCAACCGCGTGCGCGGATATCGGAGAGCGTCGTCGGTGGAAACAATGTGCGATCTGACATAGAGCCTCCCAGAACACGAGAAACGGATGGGCACTGACTGATAGGACAAAGCAGCGCGTTTCGTAACGGAGCGACATGTTCGCAGCGTAAAAACGCTTCAAATTACGCGAAGCATGCTATTTTTTCTTTATGGCTCCTCGCGCAACCGCCGATAGGATAGATTTGCTCCTATCCGTCAATTCTTTTTTATTCGCTTAACTCCTCTTCAAACGCCCGCACAAATGCATCGATCTCCGCCTCGCTGATGATCAAAGGCGGCGCAAGCCGAATCACGTTCCCCGCTGCTGTGCCGACGACAAATCCACGCGCCAGCAACCGCCCCATGAGCGCTTTCGCGGGATAGTCATCCGTCAACTGCACACCGAGCAGCAATCCCATGCCGCGCACCTCGACGATGTGTGGGCTGAGGATCGCCTCAAGCTTTTGTCTCAAATATGCGCCAACTTCCCTTGCACGAGCAGAAAAATGGCCTTCAAGCATCGTGGTGACTGCTGCAAGCGCAATCGTGCAGCCCAGCGTGTTGCCACCAAATGTCGAACCGTGGTCACCTACCGAGATCGCCGATGCGACCTTCTCATTGGCGAGCACTGCGCCGATCGGGAAGCCGCATCCCAGTCCCTTTGCGCTCGTCATGATGTCCGGAACCACGCCGTATTGCTCGTAACAGTAGAAACTGCCCGTGCGACACACGCCGGTTTGCACTTCGTCCAGTATGAGCAAGATCCCCTGCTCATCGCACAGCGCGCGCACACCTTTCAAATACGCAGGATCAGCCGGTGTCACGCCGCCTTCGCCTTGCACAGGCTCCAAAAGGATCGCCGCTGTCTCCTCGTCCACAGCAGCCGCAAGTGCTTCTAAATCGTTATATGGCACTTGTGATATGCCCTGCGGCAGCAGCGGTCGAAATGGCGCTTGATAATAGTCATGACCCGTCGCGGCAACCGTAGCCAGCGTGCGCCCGTGGAAAGAATGATCTGCTGAGATGATTTTATAGCGTGGTGAGCCCTGCGCATAAAAAAACTTGCGCGCCAGTTTGATCGCTCCTTCATTCGTTTCCGCGCCGGAATTCGCAAAAAACGCGCGATCTGCGAACGTGTTCTCGCACAGCAGTTTGGCCAGCTTTGCCTGCGGTTCGACATAATACAGATTGGATGTGTGCAGCACGCCCGCTTTGGCCTGTGATATGATCGCATTTGTGATCGCAGGATGATTGTAGCCCAGCGCGTTCACCGCAATGCCAGCAAACAGATCCGTATATGATTTGCCGTCCTGATCGTAGAGTGTGCAACCCTCGCCGCGCACAAAACAGACCGGATTGCGTTCGCCAAATACGCCCAGAAAATATTGACTATCCAGCGCTTTCGTCTCTGAAAGGGTCATGAATTGCCTCCTTGTCTATCTAAACTCGATCGAATGCCGCCTATAGATGTTATCAAGCTTAAAGGCTGATCAAGAGATGAACCTTTCGATTGCAAATATAGTCCCTTATGCCATCCCGATGTGATCGCGTGTTTACAGATTCAGCCCCGCCACCTCATCACAACCGATCATGATGTTCATCGACTGGATGGCCGCGCCTGACGCACCTTTGCCCAGATTATCAAATCGCGAAAACACCGTAACGCGCTCATCGTTGCCGGTGACGAGAATCTCAAGCCCGTCCCATCCTGCGCGCGCATTGGATGCGAGGAAGCCCTCGCTCTGCGTCGTCAAAGGGAGCACACGTACAAAACGCGCTCCGGCATATGCGTCACAATAGCATTCATGTACGGCAGACAGCTTCGCGCCACAGAGCTGCCGTGCACTGAGCGGCACTCCTACGAGCATGCCCGCATAGTAGTTTGCAACGATCGGGGTAAACAGCGGTGCGCATTTCAGCCCGCTGACAATTTGCATCTCAGGCAGATGCTTGTGCTTTTGCGTCAAACCATAAGGGCGCGGCGACAAGAGGCCCGCGTCGCGCGCTGCATCCTCGTATTGCGCGATCATCTTCTTGCCACCGCCGCTGTAACCGGTCAGTGAAAAACAGGAGAGCTGTTCATCCGCGTGGATGAGCCCGTTGTGGACGAGCGGATAAACGACGGAGATAAAACCCGTCGCGTGACAGCCAGGGTTGGCGACACGGCTGCCCTTAGCAATCGCCTGTCTGTGCGCAGCGGAAAGCTCCGGGAAACCGTATGCCCAGCCGGGTGCGGTTCGATGTGCGCTCGAGGCATCGATGACGCGCACATGGTCGTTATCGATCAGGGCGACAGCTTCCTTGGCCGCTTCGTCAGGCAAGCAGAGGAACACGATATCCGATGCGTTGATGCACTTTCTGCGCGCTTTTGCATCTTTGCGCAGCGCTTTATCGATGGTCAGCAGTTCGACGTCCTCCCGATGTTTAAAGCGCTCGAAGATGCGCAATCCCGTTGTGCCTTCGCTGCCATCGATGTAGACTTTGGTTTTCATGTGGGCTCCTTGTATTGATGAATTGAAGGTCAAACCTTCTGCCGCTCGAACATGGTACCTATGCCGCGATCGGTGAAGATTTCCAATATGATCGGATGCGGAATCGTACCGTTCAGGATGTGCACACGATGGACGCCCTTTTTTATCGCGTCAATGCAGGAACGCACTTTCGGAATCATGCCGCCGTTTATCACGCCTTGTGTGATCAGCTCCTCCGCGCGTTCGATCGTGAGTATGGGGAAGAGCGTCGTTTTGTCCGACGGGTCGAGGTACACGCCGTCGATATCCGTCAGGTAGATCAGTTTCTCGGCTTTCAGTGCTGTCGCAATGGCCGCCGCCGCTGTATCCGCATTGATGTTGTAGCTTTCACCCGCCTCATCGACGCCGACGGACGAGATCACCGGAATATACTCATCCTCACAGAGCGTGTTGAGCAGCTTTGTGTTGACGCTGACGATATCACCGACAAACCCTAGATCGACTCCATCGGCCAGAGGCGCTTTTTTCTTTACGCAAATCAGCCCCGCATCCTTGCCACATAGACCGATCGCTTTGCCGCCGAGCGTGCCGATTTGAGAGGCGATGTTCTTGTTTAGCTTTCCTGCCAGCACCATTTGAACGATCTCCATCGTTGCGCCATCCGTAATGCGAAGTCCATTGTGAAATTCACTGTGTACGCCGACGCGATCCAGCATCGCGCTGATCTCCGGGCCACCGCCATGTACGAATATCGGGTTGATGCCGACGTATTTGAGCAGCGTCACATCCTCCAGTATTT
>CAYUZP010000072.1:0-2605 GCA_964449655.1 uncultured Oscillospiraceae bacterium | reverse complement strand
TCGTTCACCATCGCATTTCCGCCGTATTTGATGACGATTGTTTTGCCCCAGAGTCGTTGAATATATGGAAGCGCTTCGATCAGTATATTCGCTTTGTTGATAAAGTCCATGTCGCTGTTGTCGACAATTTGATCCTTTGGCATTGAAGTATCCTTTCTGCTCTTGCAAAAAGAGGCACGTGCTCTAGATTCCTGCACATCCGTGAGAAGCGGGATGCGTTTTAAGCACAAAGCAGTATACTACAAAAGTGCATAAACATGCAAGCGTATTTAGAAGAGCACTCGCCGAATCTTGAATTTTACCATAGCAAGTTTGATTCCATGCAAAATACGCTCAACGCTTCACAGCCTTCTCGTCTGGCGCGCTTTGCCTCTCTTTTGCCGTCAACCGGCAAGCAACCTACGCTTCATCAAGATATAACCCTGTGGTTTTCGCAAAAGATATCCGATAGCACAATGCTTCCATCTCAGCAAACGACATGCGAAAAGAACGGGGCTGTCCGGCTTAAACGACCGGGCAGTCCCTCTCCTTTCAATCCGATTTGAATCCTGCAAACCGACTTCATTTCAGCGGTTTTCTTAGTTGCGGCTTAGGCCATCAATGCTTTGCAGGCATCGACAAGCGCTTCATTTTCGCTTGCAGACACGGCAGGATCCGTCGCATTCGTATTGACATAGAGCTTGATCTTTGGCTCTGTGCCGGATGGACGGATGCAGACCCACGCGTCGCCCTCCAGCTCAAAGTAAAGCACGTCGCTCTTGGGCAGTCCTGCAGGCGTGGTTCCCTTCGCGTCGATGCGCGTACCGGCAAGATAATCACGCACAGCGAGGACTTGTTTGCCAGCCAGTGACTTCGGCGGATTCTCGCGCAGGTTCTTCATGATGGATTTCATCTTTTCGACGCCATCCTTGCCTGGAAGCGTGACAGAGACGACCTTCTCGACGTAATATCCATAGATCTTGTAAATCTCTTGAAGGATGTCATAGAGCGTCTTGCCCTGCGTCTTGGCCCACGCGGCTGCCTCGGCGATCAGCAGAGATGCGTTGACGCCGTCCTTGTCGCGTACGAATGTCGAAGACAAGAAGCCATAGCTTTCCTCAAAGCCGAACACGAACGTATGATCACCGTGATCCTGAAACTGCTGAATCTTCTCTGCGATCCACTTGAAACCCGTCAGCGTGTCAAAGCACACGAGACCAAAGCTCTCTGCGATCTTGCGCGCCAACTCGGTGGAGACGACGGACTTGACGACAGCGCCATCTTTAGGAAGTGTGCCGAGCGCTTGACGGCTCTTGAGAATGTAATAGAGCAGCGTGCAGCCGATCTGGTTACCGGTCATCAAATAGTACTTGCCCGTGTCATCCTTCACGGCGATGCCCACACGATCACAGTCCGGATCGGTGCCAAAGATGCAGTCCGCGCCGACCTCATCGGCCAGCTTCATGGCCATGGCAAAAGCGGCGGGATCCTCCGGATTCGGAACCTTGATGGTAGAGAAATTCGGATCCGGAAGCTCTTGTTCCTTGACGACATATACGTTCTCTATGCCGATCTCCTTGAGTATGCGGCGAACGGGCTTGTTGCCAGAACCGTGCAGCGGTGTGTAGACGATCTTAAGCGCCTTTCCAGCTTCACGCATCAGCTCGGGCTGTACAGACAGCGTGCGCACATCGGCGATATAGTCGTCATCGACCTCCTTGTTGCCTATGATCTGCAGCAATCCAGCCTTTTTCGCCTCGTCTTCATCCATCTCCACGGCATCCTGATAGCGATTGGCGCGAATGCACTTGAGCACCTGATCGGCATACTCCGGCGGCATCTGTGCGCCGTCCTCCCAATAGACCTTGTAACCATTGTATTGCGGTGGGTTGTGGCTCGCGGTGATGACAATGCCGGCGATGGCATGCAGGTGACGTACCGCATAGGAAAGCACCGGCACTGGACGCAATTCATCAAAGAGATACGCATGAATGCCTTCGTGACAGAGCACAAGCGCAGACGCCTTCGCAAATTCCGGACTCATTCGGCGAGAGTCATAGGCGATGACCACGCCGCGCTTGCGATATTCCGGGTTCTGACTGTTGATATAGTCAGCAAAGCCCTTAGTCGCCCTGCGCACATTGTAGAGGTTCATGCGGTTCGTACCCGCGCCGAGCACGCCGCGCATGCCCGCTGTACCGAAGGAAAGTTCCGTATAGAAGCGATCCTCGATCTCCTTCTCGTTTCCTTCCAGGGCTTTCAGCTCGGCGACCGTTGCTGCGTCATCTGCAAAGTCGCGCAGCCATGTTTCGTATTGTTCGCGATAGGTCATGGCGCAATTCCTCCCATCCATCTCAATTTGGCTTTCGGATATGCCGCTCTTTAGTCATACGCCGCGACATTTTCTCTTTTTATTATAATGCAAATCGCACTGACAGGAAAGAGAATTTTGGCGATTTTTCGCTTTTTTAACGATTTTACGGACAAATAACACGCTGACATTCCATACAGTTGTCTTCTACGGAACCATCCTACAGCATAAATCGACCTGTTCATTATATGTGCTCTGCCCTGCACAGCAAAAAGGGGCACGGATGCCCGTGTCCCCTCTTCTACCTGTCTTGAT
>CAYUZP010000071.1:0-9351 GCA_964449655.1 uncultured Oscillospiraceae bacterium | reverse complement strand
TCATTCCACCACATGTAGCTGGAAACGCCCAAGCGCGGAATCGCCGCAGAGTTGTAACCTGCCGCTTGAGAGGCCTTCTCCGGCAGCGTCATACGGGAAACCAGATCGAGCGCTCTCTCTTCATAAGAATAGGTTTCGTCTTTATAAATCGGCACAGCAGCGGAAACCGCGGCTGCCGCGCCTGTTGTCGGCGCATTGCCCTCCGCAATGGCCGCTTTCGGGGCATATGAAAGCAGCAAGGGCAGGCAGAGCAGTGCGCTGAAAATACGTCTGATCTTCATTTTTCTACCCCCTGAACCTCTTGGCCTCAGAAGAAAAGCAGCATGAACGGCATGTGATTCAAACTATTCGTCATGAGCGATCTCGTAAGGCCAATCTGACAACCCTCCAAGATTGTAGACCCTGTAATAGCCCATCGACTGGGCTGTCTCCAAAGCTTTCTGCGCTCTGCCGCCTGAAACGCAGTAAAAAATGATTTCTGTTCCTAAATCTGTCGCTACATCCGGCAGGCGCTGCGCCACCTCGTCAACAGGAATGAGGATACTGCCGGGAATATAGCCATCGGCGGCACGCTCTTGCGCATTGCGCACATCAATGAGAACCGCACCGGCCTGCATGTCCGTCTGAACCTGTTCCGCTGCAATTTTTTCCTGACGCAGTTCCTCTGGCATAAAGAGATGGCAATAGAAATCTTCTCCAGCGATCAGGATATCATCGTCTGTAACGGAAACGGTCTTCAAGTCCCCCGCTCCACTGAGCGTCTGCATCAGATTGCACTGTATACACTCTGTAAGCGTGACAACCTGGCCCTCATCACAAGGCGCAATGATTTGATCCGTGCAGACGCCGATGTCATTCAGACGCAGTTTTGTCGATTCGTCCCGGGGAGCGCCGTTGATCTGCGACGGCGATTTGTCCATCCAAACCTCTGCGGTCTCGGTGTACATCACTACAGGGATATTTTCACTGTCCCGCTTGTAGCCGACAGTGAAGAATGTATCGCCCGTCCCCACAACGTTGACGTAAGTGAAGGGAGGATACAGTCCATCATAGACCTCGTTGAAGTTTGATCGTGTCCAGTTGATTCCATCCTGCGACAGCAGCACATCCGTCCCCGCGCTGACTGCCACAATGCAGTGCCGTGTTGAGATCACATTCAATAACGGCTCTTCGCTGCTCACCATTTGACGTTCCCAGGTCCCTAAATCCCGTGACGCATAAATGGCACCGTCCTCCGCGGAAACGAAGTATTTGCCATTGAACCCGGTCACACCGGTCAGCGCCAAGTCAGGAATGACGACGTGTGCCGTGAAGCTGCTGCCATCAGAGCTGCTGAGGACGACACCGTCCGCAGTGCAGATCAAGCAGAGCTTCCCGTCCGTCCAAATGCCTCGAAGATCAGCGGCAGTTCCGCTTTCCAAAGGGGTCACAACGCCGTTAGGATCAATGCGATCCATGCGGCCGCCGGTACCGACAGCCAAAAAATACTCCCCGTACGTCGCTGAATCGAGATACCCGACATAATCCGGCGCTGTTTGCGCAATAACAGGCTTCTCCTGCTGTGGCATCGTTTCTTCAGCCACACAGCAAGTCGCCAAACCCAAGCACAACGTCACAGCACAACAGAACAAAACGCGCAAACCGTGTTTCATCATATCTCCCCTTTATTACAGTCCATGTAGAAAGCTCTTGCCGCGAAATTTAGTTTGACATTAATTGATTGTGAAAAATCAGATTTGGTCTAATACGCGGCTTCTTCCATGACCCTTTATGACAGATTTTCACGCTCGCCGCTCGCTTTTCGCTGCTCTGTCTCTCAGGTGAAAGTCTGATCTTTTAGACCATGTATGACACCGTTTAAGTTCCGCACCAAATCTATTCACCTGAATCGGCGCGGGCAGGCTAACATCTTTTGAAGTTTGGCGGAATTGCGAAACGGGGTCGTGTACAAATAGGATTCACATATCGCGGAGGTGTAGACACGATATGAGATGTATACTTGTCTGCGCCAATGGCGCTCGTACCCGCTTTTTCTCAATATCATCCGCTGAACAAACCGCTTTGAAAGCCTGCCCCGCGTCTTCTTGTAGCAGCGTCCGCGTTTTCCGCATCAGCAACTGTCATCCCGCATGTTTCTTTCTAGCCCTGTCTAGTGCGGCCAGCGCTTTCTTCTGTGATGGAAGCCGCTCCCATGGACGATAGGCGCGAACATAGCCATCTCGCAGAGCAACAGCATCCTCAGAGGTGAGATATGAGACCAATTCCACGGTCAGCCCGTGAACAGCCAAAAGCATCCAGTAGACGACATGGGACTGAACATACTGTCTAGGGACGTTATAGATGAACTCAAGGATCTCTCTCGCTTCCCGCGAGGATGGTTTGCCTGAACACAGCTCGTGAAGCAGCTTTTCAAGATCTGCCGCAAACTGGTCATGGCGTGAGTCGCTCTTAACACTGCTTCCCATCCCGAGAAGTCCATCTGCCGGCGAACTCTTCTCCTCAAGCCGCTCCACATCCGCAATATAAGCGTCATAGAGCGCTATAACGTCGGCTTTTCCAGATATGTGAAGGGTTTCTTTGCTGATACACATCGTATTTCGGCCATCCAAGTCGTCACTTTAAGGGGTTTCGTTTAACGAAAAAACGATTTCAGCGTGGATTTTCAATTCTCCTCAATCCTTGGTTCTTCAGGAAGCTCCGCATCCTTTATCGCACTTTGATATTGCTTCACGGTATAAAGGACGAAAAGAATGCCTACAACCGAGAAGAACGCGCAAAAGCACCAACCCATCCAAGGTTTCATGCTGGTGTCAGGGCCACCGCTCTTCATAGCGATATTGATGCCAAGGTAGATGATATAAACCGCAACGACCACACGCAGCACAGCGGAGAGAATCGCCTTACCGCGCTTTTTTTCATCATATCTTGGTCTTTTTCTCTCTGAACGACGCACGCCCGGTCAACCTGCCTTGCCTGTCTTGTGGTTGGACACAACATCGAATATGACGGCGAGCAAAAGCACGGTGCCCTTGACCACATATTGCCAGTTGTTGTCAAGGCCTATGATGCTCATGCCCTGGTTAATGACGCCCAACAGAATCGCGCCAATCATGACGCCGGGGATCGCGCCAGAACCACCGTAAGCCGATGCACCGCCAATGAAGCAGGAAGCAATCGCGTCCATCTCAAAGGATGTGCCGGTATCACCGTTGACAGAGCCAATGCGCGCGGCCATCAAGAGGCCTGACAGACCGGCGAGGAAGCTCATGGAAGCATAGGCCAGAAAATAGACCTTCCTCGTGTCGATGCCGGAGAGCTTTGTCGCTTTCTCGTTGCCGCCGACCGCGTAGAAATAGCGTCCAGAAGCAGTCATAGACGTGATGAACGCATAGATGAGCACGACCGCAATCACCCACAGCGCCATGACGGGGATGCCCTTATAATGTGCCAGTTTCCAGGTGTAAGCGATGATCAGCGCATCGATGATGAGGATCTTGCCATAGGCGTTGGAAGCAGGCGGTATTTTGTATCCCTTTCTGCTCTTCGATGACCGGTTAATCGTCGTAAACGCGAGCAGCAGGGCAGCTATAACGACGCCAACGATGAACGCTGACCACTTTACATCCCCATCAAGCCCGGGAACCTTGATATACGATGCAAAGATGTCCAAGAACAGGTCGTTGTTGATGCTCACAGTTCTGGAGTTGAGCACGACGCGGGCTAAACCGCGGAAGAGGAACATACCTGCCAGAGTGCAGATAAAAGGCGGGATATGCACATAGCCGATCAGGAAGCCCTGCCAGGCGCCTATGAGCGCGCCGACAGCGAGACAAATGAGGATGACCGGGATGGCGTGCAACTCCGTCTTGGAAAGGAGCTGTGCAGCGATAGCGCCGACAAGGCAGACGGTCGAGCCGACGGACAGGTCGACGTTTCCGCCTGTGAGGATGCACAACAACATGCCGCAGGCCATGACGAGCACATAGGCGTTCTGCAACAGCAGATTGGACAGGTTCTGCGGATACAACAGCCGGCCCTGCGTGAGCACGGCGAATAGAACAAACACGATCACCAAGGCGATGACCATGGTGTATTTTTTGATGAATTGGACGACACTTGATTTTGTCATGATTGCAGCTCCTCACTTCTCAAACTTTTTCCGATTTGAGGATCGCGGCCATGATCTTCTCCTGCGTGGCTTCGGCAGCATCGAACTCCGCAACCATTTTGCCTTCGTTCATGACGTAAATCCGATCGCACATGCCAAGCAACTCCGGCATTTCCGAAGAGATCATGACGACGGATTTTCCCTGTGCCACCATGTCGTTCATGATACAGTAGATCTCATATTTCGCGCCCACGTCGATGCCGCGCGTCGGTTCGTCCAGCATGAGCACATCCGCATCGGCGAACATCCACTTGGCCAGCAGCACTTTCTGCTGATTGCCGCCGGAAAGATTACCTGCCAGCTGCTGCACAGTGGGCGCCTTTGTGTTGAGCTTCTGTTTATACTCCTCTGCTACAGCGTTTTCTTTGTCCACATCGATGATGCCATGCCGACAGATTTTTTCAAGTCGCGCCATGGTCGTATTCTGCGCGATCGACTCTTGCAGCACAAGGCCGTTGCCCTTGCGATCCTCCGTGGCATAAGCAAGACCCGCCTCAATGGCGTCCCGCTCGCTGTGCAGTTTGACGCTCTTGCCGTTGATAAACAGTTCGCCTTTGATGTTTGTGCCGTAAGCACCGCCGAAAATGCTCATAGCCAGCTCTGTGCGTCCCGCGCCTTGCAGTCCGGAAAAGCCTACGATTTCACCCTTATGGACGTTGAAGGAAACATCGTCAACAACTTTTTTCTCGACATAAACCGGATGGTGAACCGTCCAGTGTTTGACCTCCATGCCGACCTCCGGAGAAATATGACGTTCCCGCGAAGGATAGCGATCGCTGATTTCACGGCCAACCATACCCCGTATGATGCGGTCTACATCGACACTGTGTTCTTTGTTGTCTAGTGTTTCGATAGTAGATCCGTCACGAATGACGGTGATGCGGTCCGCAACGTAGGCGATCTCGCTGAGTTTATGGGAGATGATGATGGACGTGAGTCCCTTCTTTTTGAAATCCAGAAGAAGATCGAGGAGCATTTGGGAATCTTCTTCATTGAGTGAAGACGTCGGTTCATCGAGGATGAGCAGCTTAACGTTCTTGCTGAGCGCCTTGGCGATCTCCACCAATTGCTGCTTTCCTGTGCCGATGTCCTTGATCAGCGATGTAGCACTTTCCTTGAGACCTACCTGCTCCATGTGCTGTTCAGCCTCATGGTAGGTTCTATCCCAGTTGATGCCGTACCAGCTCTTGCGCTCGTTACCCAGGAACATATTTTCTCCGATGGACAGCTCAGGGATCAGCGCCAATTCCTGATGGATGATGACGATGCCCTTCTCCTCGCTGTCACGAAGGGTTTTAAAACGGCATTCCTTCCCTTCATAGAAGATTTCGCCTGTATAGGTTCCATAGGGATACGTGCCGCTGAGCACATTCATCAACGTGGATTTTCCTGCTCCGTTTTCTCCTACCAGCGCGTGAATCGTACCACGTTCCACTTCGAGATTGACGTTGTCGAGCGCTTTTACGCCGGGAAACTCCTTTGTGATATTCTTCATCGCAAGAATTTGATCCGCCAAACTGGATGCCCCCTCTTTGCCCTCTGGCTTTCGCATATGTCAGAGGACGAATTTGCATTGTAGTAAAAAAGGGACGGGGAATCCCGCCCCTTTTTCGGGTCTCTTGTTATGTGCCAGTTCGACGTGTCATTTGGATGTGGAAATGAGATAGTCGCCATCCCACTCATACAGGCCAGTGTCCACGAGCTCCTGCAGGTTGTCCTTGGTGATGACAGAAGGAACAAGCAGATAAGATGGGACGATGCCGTTGCCATTGTCATAGGTCTCAGCGTCATAAGCAGCTTCGATATCCAGAGCATCGAGCAGATCCTCAGCGGGCGTTTCGCCGGCCAGTATCGCCTCGCCAAGCTCCAGCGTCACACCGGCTTCGTTGCTGACATTCTTATAAACCGTCATCGTCTGAATACCATTGACGATGTTCTCCAGATTGGCGATGTCGCCATCCTGGCCGGTGATGATCGGCTGATTGCTGCCGGCGTAGTCAGTGGTGATCGCCTTGGCAACGCCCAGCGCGGTGGAGTCATTCGAGCAGAGCGCAACATCCAGCACAGTGCCGTCAGAATAATAGGAAGCCAGCGTATTCTGCATGTTCTCAAGCGCGGTATCCGTGCTCCATGTCGGGGTAGCAACCTGTTCAAATGTCGTCTTGCCGGAAGGCACGTTCAGAATGCCGGCGTCAATGAAGGGTTTGAGCGTGTCAAACGCGCCATTGAAGAAGAAACCAGCGTTGTTGTCCGCGGGATCGCCAGCCGTGAACTCGATGTTGTAGCTCTTCGATGTGTCATCCAGCGTCAGGCCCAAAGTATCGACGACAAACTGGCCCTGCAGCTTACCAACGGTATAGTTATCGAAGGAAACATAGTAGCTGACCGCTTCAGTGTTCATGATCAGACGGTCATAAGCGATCACGGGAATGCCGGCGTCCTTGGCCTCATCCAAAGTGCGGGACAGGCCATAACCGTCAATCGCCGCGATGATGAGCAGATCGACATTATCCGCAATCAGATTGGCGATATCGTCATTCTGCTGCGTGTTGTCGTTGTCCGAATAGACAAGCTCAACCTTGTAGCCGTCGGCTTCAAACTGCTCCTGCAGGTATTGGCCGTCACGGTTCCAGCGCTCAAGTGAACGCGTAGGCATGGCAATGCCGATGGTCTTCGTGTCTTCCGCCATAGCGAAAGAACACAGGCTGCTCAAAAGTACAGCAACCAGCATCAGGGAAAGAAACTTCTTCATAGTGACCTCCTATAATGTAATGATATTGTTCAAAATGCGGTTTGTCCGCAAATTGACCCAAGTGATGTGAATGTCATATCACCGTACGACTTGACAACGCTTTTGATTGTTACTTATCGTATTTGAATGTAACTTCTATTCTTCCGCTCGTCTCACCAGGATATACCCTGAGCTCGATGGTTCCCCATTGAGTCGAACCAATGCCGAACTGCGTCAGATTGAGTGCGGTGACCGTAGGCTCAGTGCCTGTTCCGATCAGCTCTGCTTCCGTCAGCTTCTGCGGACCCCAGATTCCAACACCGAAAGTATGGATCAATGAGTAAGTGCCCGGCGTGATGTCGTTAAATACATAGACTTCATCTTTACCGTAAGTTTCATACGTCATCACTCTGACCGTACTTCTGGGCGTCCCCGCTGCTTCATCGGCCTCTTTGACCAGATCGAGTTCGGCACCTCTGCCCCGTGTTTCAAATGTGTTTTCCACATAGCGTGGCGTACCACTGGAGAAAGCTTCGACTTCAAAATAATATTCCGGATCGACGTTCAGGCTGGGAATATCGAGATAGCTGTCCCAATAAACCATATAGCTGTTATACAGTTTGTCGGGCGCAATGCCGTAGCGGACCAGGTATCCATCGGCACCAGGCACTTCGTCCCACAAAAGATGGGCATGGCGACGATCCAGCTCGCTGCGAACAACCTTCACATTCTCAACCTTCGTGAAAGTGGATTGCTCAGGATTGCCGAAAGCACGCAGCGCTTTGACAGCAAACTTACCTCCATCGGGCGTAAATACATTGGTCAGCTTCACATACCTCGCATTCACGGGCGTGGGAAGCTCGATGTAATCAGACCACAAATCCTGCGGGTTATTGCTCTTGTCAACAATCAGCGTCCAGTTCTCGTTATCGTCGGATACTTCAATCGTATAGGATTGATAGCGATCAGTGGGTGCAAACGATGGTGTGGCACCATTTTGATCCCACAGCACCTGGAGAGCTCGAATATCGCACACTGCGCCAAGGTCGACGGTGATATATTCGCCCGCGTCGCCTGTTTCGGCGCACCAGTAGTTCTTCGCATCCTCGTCCACCGCGTATGCAGCATAGCAATTCTCAAGCTCAGAAGACACTTCAACCTTCTTGTCCAGTGTCAACAACGTCCATCCCGTGTAATTGTCTTTCGGATCCTCCACAACGCCGGGAAGATACTGCGGGAAATCGCCATACTCTTCTAGACCGTACATCACGCCATCGTCATCGACACCGGAGGGGAAGAGATTCATCAACGTCTTGCCGCTTCCGCG
Source organism: uncultured Oscillospiraceae bacterium (assembly GCA_964449655.1). Lineage (GTDB taxonomy): Bacteria > Bacillota > Clostridia > Christensenellales > Aristaeellaceae > Ventricola. The sequence continues at coordinate 1,125 of CAYUZP010000071.1, read as the reverse complement.
ATTCAGCGCATAACCCGCCATGCAGATGGTCCAGACTTTATTATTCTTATCTACAAAGATGCTGCCATGGCCTGCGCCGGGCGCCACGCCTGTGGTCTTCATGGTAAGCGGGTTATCCTCTAAGTACGTATATGGGCCCATCGGATCGTCCGCCACGTACACGCCATGACCATATGAATAGAATTCAAGGCCAATCGACGCATACATCAGATAATATTTGCCGTTGTACTTAAGCGGATGACCGCCTTCCGTCCAGCCATATTCTTCGGGACGATATTCCCTTTGAAGACTGCCCAAGGGATAGATATTGTCTTTCGCGTATCGGGTTTCCCAGCCATGATTATGGGGGTCACCCCAAATGCAGACAACGGGTTCGCTGATTTCCTTGAAGGTTGTTTTATCCAATTCAACGACGCGAATACCGAGAATCTGCGACCAGCCGTAGTACATAAACAGTCGACCTGTTTCTTCATCATACAGCATGCTCGCATCGCCATAATTGTTGCTGTCGAATGTGCCGACATCGTACCAGATGCCAGTTTTCGGATCGTCAGTCGCCTTGACCTGCGTATTGGAATTGCCGGCATAGCTATACAATTTGCCGTCGATTTCCACAACGCCTATGATACCCATCGGCAGACTGTCAGACTCGACATACGTCCAATCTACGAAGTCATGAGACCACCAGTATCCGCGCTGAAAACTTACAAATAGATAGTAGTCATCATTAAAGACTTTGATGACAGGCTCGCCGCCTCTCAACACCCTCTGCGAATCAAGAGTAAGCGAAATGGGATTGCAGTACGTGGTCGGGTTTTGAATGAACGACTTCCCCGACGGCACTACCGGTAGCACTGATCCTTCATCATTGGCCTCGCCAATCGCGCTCGTCATACAGAAGATCACCATGAGGAGCGACAGTGACAGCAGAATGCAGAGTGTCTTTTTCATAAAATCTCCCTTCCCCCCTAGATACTTACAACACTGAGTAGGCATGCTCTCATCGTCAACATTCCTCAAACCAGCATATTACATTCCCCCCATCCTCAACCGTCGACAGCCTTCGAGCTATATAGTAACACGCAAAAGTAATCGCTAGTTTTAGGCCCTGTTTTGTCGATGCGC
>CAYUZP010000070.1:4268-9466 GCA_964449655.1 uncultured Oscillospiraceae bacterium | reverse complement strand
TAAGGAGGAAGTTGAAACAGCAATAGCTTTCCAGTTTATATAAAGGTTATTTCTCATTTATAAAAAATGGCCATTTATCAACTGCTTGTTATGACGTAGCCTAAAAAATAAACGCCAGAGGGAATTGGGATTGTAAAAACATTCATGCGGTTGTCCTGCTTTTTTGCATTAGGCCTTGTCATTTTGGATGCAAAAGGGTACAATAGAAGCTGTGTATATAGGAGAAACGTAAAATGACAATTGAAACATTCTGCTCGCGCTTGACACAGGAATGCCATGTTATAGAAGGAAGCCATGTCCTCGTAGCAGTCAGCGGTGGCGCTGATTCTGTAGCGCTTCTCTGTCTGCTCGAAGAGGCAGCGAAGCGACTGGCACTTCGAATCTCGTGTGCACATGTAGAGCACGGCATTCGCGGTGAAGAATCGCGTGCAGACGAAGATTTTGTTCGATCACTGTGTGAACAGAAGGGATTTGAGTGTCATGTGGGCAGAATGGATGTACCGGGATACGCTTTATCACATCGATGCGGAATTGAGGAGGCAGCAAGAACTTTACGATATGCATTTTTAGAGAGGACAGCGGAGGAGATCGGAGCCGATGTCGTCGCATTGGCACATCACGCTGGAGATCAGGCGGAGACGGTGCTTTTGCACGCAGCACGTGGGAGTGATATGCATGGGCTTTGTGCCATGCGTTATCGGCGTGGATGTTATATCAGACCGCTCTTGGATTGTTTTCCTGAGGAACTCCGCGAAATGCTTATCAGGCAAAAGCAGGACTGGCGCGAGGATTCGACGAATGCGAATTTAAATTACGCACGAAACCGTATCCGAAACAGAATTCTTCCAGAGCTGGAGCAGACATATCAAGGCGCGAAGCAAGCGCTTGTGCGCTTATCGCAGGCAGCACAAAGAGATGAAGATTTTTTTGAACAGCAACTGTCGAACCTACCGTTGCCTTTGTGTCTCGTGGATGGTTTGGCGTATGAACGCAAAGTGTTCGATTCATTGCATTTAGCTATTCAAAGTCGGCTGCTGGTACGTCTCATTGAGCAGGCAAGGATTGAAAGACAGCGCACAGAAGTGATTGATCAGATCTGTGATGCGTCGGTACAGGGAAGACGAGGGTCTGTCAATCTCACACAAAACGCGCATGTCGAATTGGGTGCACGCTGGCTTTGTATCACAAGATGTGAGAATGCGCATGACGAGTATCCGCTGTCTGCGAAAGGTGAAACGAGGACACCGTTTGGCATTTTTCGTGTACGACCTGCACTTCCCGGCGAGACAGGCGACGGAATACATGAGCAGGCTATACCGACAACATTATTTCAAGGTGTGCGGATCAGTTCCCGCAGACCTGGGGATAGTTTTCTCCCATTTGGCAGTGAAAGTCGGGTTTCACTGAAAAAAGTGATGGCCAGTTCTGGCGTGGAAAGAGCGATGCGTGCTAGTATACCAGTTTTGCGAAAAGAGGACGATATTCTCTGGGTTGCAGGTCTGCGGCCAAGTATGCTTTGCAAAGTGAAGAACGGAGAGGAGTCGGTCATTGTTAGCTATAGTGGTTTACAATCGTTCTAGGATGGACTGCTGTTTGTAAATACACGTCATGCGATAATGGAGGAAGACAATGGATGAGAACAGAGCAATGTATGCAGATTTGAAGGGTGATCTATTGCTCACACGCGAACAGATTGCTTGCCGAGTCAGTGAAATTGCCAAACAAATTACACAGGATTTTCGTGGAAAAGATCTGACGGCGATTTGTATCCTCAAAGGCGCGGTGACATTTTTTGTGGATTTGACGCGCGAAATCGATCTACCATTGACGATGGATTTTATGGCGATTTCAAGCTATGGCAGCGCAACAAAATCTTCGGGCGTAGTGCGCATTCTCAAAGATTTGGATAAACCAGTCAATGGGAAAAATGTGTTGGTCGTCGAGGATATCGTCGATTCCGGCATGACTCTTTCGTTCCTCAGGGACAACCTAGCCAGTCGTGGCGCTGCCTCACTGAGCATTGCAACTCTTTTGGATAAGCCGGATCGACGCTGTGTGCCGCTAAAAGTGGATTACGTTGGATTTATTATTCCCGATGAATTTGTTGTTGGCTATGGCCTTGATTATGATGAAAAATACCGCAATCTGCCGGATATCGGCATTCTCAAACCTGAAATCTATCACACATAAATTTGGGCCAGTTGAGTCATTGAATCAGTAGAGGCATATTGATGCTTATGTTGACAAGGGTCATGATAAGCAGTGACGCAGTGAAAACAAAAGAACGACAGTGCATGACACAGCCGCAGTAAATGATGAACAACCGAAAGTCATAGTCTGCGGTATGTCAAATGAAATTTAATACCCAAAGAGCGTCAATGAACAAAATACCGCGGTGTTGACCGTGTCAAATGGAGGTATCCTTTGAAAAGACCGTTTCGTAATTTTGCATTATATATATTGCTTATTGTAAGCTTCCTCCTTTTTTTCCAAACGATATATCAAAATGAACAGATCAATAAAGGCCCTGCCATACAGTATACCCGACTGCTTGAGTATATTGAGCAGAGGAAGGTAGATTCAATTATCATTCAGGGAAATGTTGCTTATTTGCGAATGAATGCAAGCAAAATTTCACCAGACATGTTTTCAACGAAGGCATATGATTATTCGGCCATTATCGACAGGGAAACATTTGTTGATTCTTGTTGCAGGATTGAGGCGCAGCGCAGAGGCGTTTCAGCAGAACAAATTTCTGAGTTGGATCTCAGTTTTGAGTTGACTTATTTGGCTGAACTGGGTACGCCGTGGTATGTACAGCTTTTGCCCTTTTTAATCATGTTTATCCTATTCATGGTCTTGTGGTTTGTAATGATGCGTCAACAGATCAATAATGCGGGCGGCGGCGGCAGAATGATGGACTTTGGCCACAGCACCGCGCAGCTTATCGAGTCCTCGGGCAATCGGATTACGTTTGACGATGTTGCCGGCGCTGTCGAAGAAAAGGAGGAAATGCAAGAGCTGGTTGATTTCCTCAAGGATCCGAGGCGTTTTACAAAGGTGGGTGCGCGTATACCAAAGGGCGTGCTGCTCGTCGGCCCGCCGGGTACAGGTAAAACATTGCTTGCAAAAGCTGTTGCAGGAGAAGCAAATGTTCCATTTATGTCTATCTCTGGTTCGGATTTCGTAGAGATGTTTGTAGGCGTAGGCGCAAGCCGGGTACGCGATTTGTTCTTTCAGGCAAAAAAACGCGCACCTTGCATCGTCTTCATCGATGAAATTGATGCGGTAGGACGCAGACGCGGCGCGGGGTTAGGCGGTGGACATGATGAACGCGAGCAGACGCTAAATCAATTGCTCGTCGAAATGGATGGTTTCTCAGCTAACGAAGGCGTGATCATACTTGCAGCGACAAATCGCAAGGATATTCTCGATCCCGCTCTATTGCGCCCAGGCCGTTTTGACCGACAAATTACCGTTAGCTATCCTGATGTGCGTGGACGCGAGGCCATATTACGTGTTCATGCACGCGAAAAGCCACTTGCGGAGGATGTCGATCTTTCTGTTATCGCAAAGCGCACACCCTATTTTTCCGGTGCAGATTTGGAAAACATCATGAATGAAGCTGCGATTTTATGCGCACGTGAAGGCAAAGACAAGATTACGGCAAAGCATCTACACAATGCCATTGAACGTGTACAAATGGGTCCAGAAAAGAAGAGTCACATCGTCACAGAAGAGGATAAACGACTTGTTGCATGTCATGAGGCGGGACATGCGATTGTGGGTGAACTGTTACCCGGATGTGACGACGTGCATCTGGTGACGATCATGCCACGAGGCGGGAGCGGCGGTCATACATTGCTGCTTCCTGAACGTGAGAGCGATTTTACCAAACGATCACAACTCCTTGACAATGTGGCGATGGCATTAGGCGGATATGCGGCGGAATGTATCGTATTAGGTGATGTGTCCACTGGAGCGAGCAGCGATTTACAGCAGGCGACAGATATCTGCAGACGCATGATTACACAATATGGCATGAGCGATGACATGGGACCGATCTATTTGGGCAGCGATCACGATGAGGTTTTTCTTGCCCGTGACTACGGTCAAATGAGCAGAACATACAGCGAAGAAGTTGCAGCGCGAATCGATCAAGAAGTGCAGAAGAAGATGACACAAGCGCTTGATCGTGCAAAAGCAATTCTGCAGGAAAATCGTGAAAAATTGGATACGCTCATCGAATTGCTGATAGAGCGCGAGACGATCGACAGAACTGAATTCCTTTTGTTTATGCAAGGCAGATTGCTGCCCCAAACAGCATCAGCTGCTTTAAGCGATATTGATAAATAAGCGAAGGATAGCATTTGACATAAAAAAGCGAGCAGAAGAATAAGATGGTTTACGCATCTGAAGCCTCTTAATAAGGACACGGACGATAACTGAAACAAACGCGCAGCGGAAGATTCCATTATTGCACGGATACGTGTGATGGAACCTTTTCCACGATAGACGTTTTGAGAAGGCGAGGACGACAATGAAAGCAAATCTTCACATGCATTCTACTGCATCTGACGGCGTCTTTTCACCTCAGGAACTGATGAACCGCTATGCAGATGCCGGATTTAATGTCGTCGCATTGACGGATCATGACCGCATCGATGGGATTGAGGCGGCGCAAAAAACTGCTCTGGATCGTGGAATGCGATTGATATCGGGTGCAGAGTTCAGCTGCGATACGGGAAGAGAAGTCCATGTACTTGGCCTCGGACTGGATATCCACCATGAAGCGCTTTTGAGCTTTTTTAGGGAACGCGAACGTCAGCGTGAGGAACGCGCAGACGAGATGGTACGTCGTCTGGCAGATAACGGGATCAGCATCTCAGCAAAACGCGTTCGTGAATTGGCAAAAGGTGTGGTCGGAAGGCCGCATGTAGCGCAAGCACTGCTTGAAGCTGGATATGTGAGGAGCACTGAAGAAGCATTTGAGAAGTATTTGAAAAAAGGCAGATGCGGCTATGTGCCCAAACCGGAAGTACACGTATCTGAGGTCATCACGCTTATCCATCAAGCTGGTGGTGTAGCGGTTATTGCTCACCCAATAGAGATGCAATATGGAGATTTGGCATTGGAAGCAGTTTTGCACGAGTGGGTGTTGAAGGGCTTAGACGGGATCGAAGTATATCACCCAAGCG
>CAYUZP010000070.1:3835-4193 GCA_964449655.1 uncultured Oscillospiraceae bacterium | reverse complement strand
ATCATGGCGAGATGTTGTTTCCTGATGTGAGACTTGACGAAGGACTGGAACGCTGGAAAACCGTAGACGATGACGTTCTTGCTCTGTTATCCCGCATCCATAATTAAAACGAATTTCATAGACAATTATTACATATAGCATATGATAAAGCAAACCGGCATTCATGTGATGATTTTACAGTTCAATCCGCATGAATAGGTTTCCATCACGATTCTTGCCATATCATAAAGCAGCATATCGAAAGGGGTGCTCGCCGATGTCGACGTTTACGCAGGCGGGTTATATCCCGCCTAAAACTCAGTAACCAAATGGATCAAAAGATGACCCTTCATTGGGCCGAGGTAAACGCAAAAAAAAT
>CAYUZP010000070.1:0-3825 GCA_964449655.1 uncultured Oscillospiraceae bacterium | reverse complement strand
CCATATGAATGCGCTGACATTCGCATCGATCTTGATCTTTGTTGTAGCGCTGTGCATCGGTGTGTGCGCGATGGCGTTTTATCTCTATACCGAACCTTATCAAGAGACGTTTGCGCCGGGAACATTCGTCAGTGGCCATGCTATGGCTGGTTTGACAGCGGAAGAAGGAATGTCTTTTGTACAACTTTTGACCGCTGAAGCCATCGATAACTGGCGATTCACTGTGGATTTTGAAGGAACCCAATATGTGCTTACAGGTCGTGATGTTGGGCTTTCAGTGGATCTCAACGCAACATTGGATGCACTATGGCAGCGCGGAAAAGGCGGCCTTCTCTCTGCTGGACTAGACATGATTAAACTGAAGCATGAACCGATGGAAGTATTCCCTGTCGCTGCTTATGATCTGACAGGAGCGGACACAATGCTCAAACAGCTGCGTGAGGATATCGAATGCCCGCCAGTCGACGCGACCGTTCGTTTTTTGCCAGGACACAGTGAGCCGTTTCAGTTTACATCAGAGCAAGTGGGTATGCAGCTTGACATTGCACCACTGCAGGATGCGATTGAACGCGCACTGCAATCATTTCAATCGGGCAGCATACAAGCTGAACCTACGATGCTATTGCCAAGCGTATATAAGGAGCAGCTGGAGGCAGCAACAACGCTGCGCGCACAAGTTCGGTTTGAGTTGGAAGCTGATGAGTTTGGATTTATCAATGCAACGATTGCTGCGCAAGCGCTCAATGGTGCGGTGATCGAACCTGGTGAATCGCTTTCATTTAATGACGTTGTCGGCGTCCGCACGACAGATAAGGGATATGTGAATGCATTGGAACCCGCTTATGGAGAAGGCATAGAGGGAGTAGGCGGTGGCGTTTGTCAAACCGCGTCTGCGTTATATCAAGCCGCTCTGCTTGGGTGTGTGGAAGTCGAAGAACGAAACGCTGCTGTGCGGCCGGTATCTTATTGCGATATGGGACAGGAAGCGGCGGTATCCGAGCAGGGGCTTGATCTCGTGTTGCGAAACTCAGGCGATTCCCGTATCTTTGTGTCTGCCCGTACATATCGCTCTGACTCACCTATGATTGAGGTGCAATTATTTGGTGAACCGCTCGATGCATGGTATGCGCTTGAGACACATGTTCAGGAAATTGCAGCGCCTGAAGAACCAATCTATGTCCAGGACACAGAAGGGTTATATGCGTTATATCAGAATGAAAGCGTCACTGTTAGCACGGCGATGCCGGGTTATTCAGTAGTATTGGAGCGTATTGCGCTTGACACGGACGGCAACGAGATTGAGCGTGAAACGGTATATGAAGGCGAATATGCGCCCGTCCCACAGATCATCTATGTGGGAATACAATGAAAGGGATTTGATTTTTAGGTCACAAGAGAGGAGGAATTGGGATGGATGAAGGGGATAAAAATGAAAGGGAAATCTCCGCACAAAGCACACGTTATCTAGAACTTCTTCGCCGTCAGTACAAGACAATTCAGGAGGCATCTGCTGAAGTAACGCATCTGAGGGCTATACTTCGATTGCCCAAGGGCACTGAACATTTTATGAGCGATTTGCACGGTGAGCATGCTGCTTTCCTGCATATTCTGCATAATGCGAGCGGTGTGATCAAGCAAAAGATAAACGATTTGTACAGTGACATTCTTCCTACACACGAACGAGATATTTTATCGACGCTGATATATTATCCAGATCAAAAACTGGCATTGCTCAAAAAACAGGGTGTGGTCGACCAAGAATGGTATCGGCTGACGATCAACAGGCTGGTTGAGATCTGTAAGGTATGTTCAGTCAAGTATACGCGCAAACGAGTGCGCGATGCAATGCCGCGCGAAATGGGAGGACTGATCGAGGAATTGCTTTCAAGCGATAATGAACCAGATAAAGAGGGCTACTACAAAGAAGTGATGCAGTCCATCCTGGAGACAGGACAGGCGGAGTCGATGATTATCGCTCTAAGTCGCGTCATTCAAACGTTGGCAATAGACAGACTTCACATCATCGGCGACATCTTTGATCGTGGCCCTCGAGCCGACTTGATCATGGATGCATTAGAAAACTATCATCAGGTAGATGTGCAATGGGGAAATCATGATATCGTTTGGATGGGTGCGGCGGCACTTAGCGAGGCATGCATCGCACAGGTGATTGTCACGTCTGTCAAATATGGCAATCTCGATACCTTAGAAGTGGGCTATGGTATTTCTCTGCGTCCGCTTGCCACATTGGCATCAGCATGCTATGGAGACGATCCGTGCGATGAATTTCTCCCGCGAGATAACGGTGAGGAATTGCATGAAGACGAACGCGAACTCGCGCGCATGCATAAAGCGGCGGCTGTGCTGCAGTTTAAATTGGAAGGTCAACTGATTGAACGTCATCCGGAATATGGAATGGAATCGCGAAGGCTGCTTCATCAGATCAACTTTGAAAAGAAGACAGTGATGGTCGATGGCATCGAGTATCCGCTTCGTTCATGCGTCTTTCCAACGATTGATCCGGAAAACCCATACGCGCTTACGCCGCTTGAGCGCGAGGTCATGGACAGGCTTGTGTTGGAATTCGCGCATTCGGAAAAACTTCAGCGGCACATTCAATTTCTCTATAGCGCAGGCGGCATGTACTTGAGATGTAACGGCAATCTGCTCTATCATGGTTGTATTCCCATGCAGGAGGATGGCGAATTTGCGCTGATTCCAGTCGGAAAAGAAGGTTTGAGAGGACGTGCCGGTATCGATGCGGCAGATGTGCTTGCCAGACAGGGGTACTTTGCAACGCTTGGCCAAGAATCACGTCAAGATGGACAGGATTTCCTTTGGTATCTGGGCTGTGGTCCATATTCTCCATTGTTTGGCAAGGACAAAATGGCGACATTTGAGCGTTATTTTATTGAAGATAAGACTCCACATGCAGAAAAAAAGAATGCCTATTATGATTTTTTAGACAATGAGGAAGCAGCATTGAGAATTCTCCGTGAATTCAATTTGAATGAGTCAGGCTTTATAATCAATGGACACGTTCCTGTGCGCGTGAGCAAAGGGGAGAGCCCGATCAAAGCTGGAGGAAGGCTATTGGTCATCGATGGCGGCCTTTCTCGTGCATATCAACGTGTGACAGGAATAGCGGGCTACACACTCATCTTTTCCTCTCACGAGTTGAATCTCGTCGCTCATCAGCCATTTGAATCGACAGCAAGCGCTATTTCCGGCGAACAGGACATTCACTCGGTTCCAGAGCTTGTCAGACAAATGCCGCATCGCCTGCTCATCGAAGATACAGATGAAGGCGAAGAATTACGTGCACGCATTGACGATCTGATGGCGCTGATTAACGCATATCGCAGCGGTGTAATCAAAGAAGCACGCAGTTAGCCAAATTATACAGCTTCACAGAGTATAGTTCCAAATGAAAATATTGTAGTAATTATATTTAAGCAGCACCGTGCAAAGACAGGACAGCAACAATGTGAGCTCACAAAGATATGAGCAAACCCATCCGTTTGTCTAATCTGAGCGATAAACCAGCGCAGATGCGAACAGAACAACAAAGCGTAAATTGATTGCAATAACAATTTGAACACTTGACTGCCTGAACCTTGAAATTGGAATCATCCATAGCGCTCCATAGGAGATGTGCTGCTTGCAGCCCTTGATTGCCTTTAAGCTAAGAAGTGAGCAGACAGTCAAGACCGCCGTAGGCGCTCGAAAGAAGCCATCTTGACGATCTGCAGCCTGTGCACCTTACGCGTCAGCTGCGTAGATCTTATCCAGTTCTGCTTCGAAAACTTCGTCAGGGGTCTTATA
>CAYUZP010000069.1:0-9468 GCA_964449655.1 uncultured Oscillospiraceae bacterium | reverse complement strand
ATGAACGATCCCAAAGACATCCCGTATGCGCTCAGATCGCGACGAGTATCCATCACAAAAAATGAAATCATCCGCCTACAGATGTATTTTCGATTGCGCAGACGTGGTTCACAACGGCAGTTCCTGTCCATCGAGCACAGCATGTTCAAGCTTTTCTCCTTGCGCGCAATAGACAAGCTTGAGCGAAAAAAACGTTGACCTCTCGCGAAGAAGCTTATGGAATATCCGGTCGCCTTCCCACGCGGGAAGCGAATCGATCTCCTCTGAAGGAATCCAAGCAAATGTACCCTCATCACAGGGAATGACCGTGTTCCCGGGCGCATCGGCTGTAAACAGATGCATATATTCACACAAGTCGCCGCAAACGAATGTGACAAGACCGCGATATGCCCAGCGGGTCAGGCGAAGGCCAGTCTCTTCCTCGACCTCTCGCAGCATGCATTCTTCCGGGCTTTCGCCGAATTCAAATTTTCCGCCGACAGCAACCCATTTTCCGCCGTTTAGGTCATTCTTCTTTCGATTGCGGTAGAGCATCAGCGTCTCGTTCCCGCGCGTGATGTAGCAGAGCGTGGTCTGCATTATAAGCCTCCTGTGGAAATCCGTCTGTGCTTTTCTTTAGAGGATATCAAGTGGATGTTGGCATAGCGCACGTCTTTTAAATGCGCCATATGGGAACAGCGCCTTGTCCATAGGGCTATGTTTTCTGTTTGAAGGAGACGATTTCCCTTTGAGCATACCCATTCAGCGGGGAAGGTGAAAGCGATTTTTCCAATGTGCCGCCTTGAGCGAAAATGCAGCGCTTCCCGCTAATGTCCCCCGTGTATCAATGATAACATGCGCATATCACGATGTCAATCACGCAAAGGTATTATCGCGCGATTCTGTCGCCTGTCTTGATAGTCACTTCTTCAAAAACGTCAAAAATGCGATGCGCAGCCGTAATGCTTGTCTGTGACAATTTTCTTCTGCGCACTTTTTTCATTGTCCACCCATGGGGTCAGATCCGTCGCGGCCGGTTGACCCTCCGCTCAAGCCGTGCTATACTGATAGCGAGTCAAATGCTGAATTCGGAGGTAATAGAATGCACGCCATCTGGAAAGCGATCGACGCCTTCGCGCGTGCCGTCATCCGGCTCATCGGCCGCATCTCACCAAAGCTGGGCGGTATCTGCGAGCGCGTCTGGGATAACACGGAACTGGTCACATACCTCTTTGCCGGCGCTGCTACTACGCTGGTCAATTATATCGTTTACGTCATTGCGACGCGTCTGTTTGCCCTCGACGTCATGCCGGGCACATGGGTCGCGTGGGCGTTGGCTGTCGCATTCGCTTATGTGGTCAATAAGCGCTATGTCTTCCGCACGCATTGCGAAAACCTTTCCGCGCTCATTCGGGAAATCGCAGGTTTTGTGCTGATGCGTCTGGCTTCCTTGGGCGCGGAGACGGTGCTCATGTACCTGACCGTTGAAGTGCTACACTGGAACGACCTGATCATGAAGCTTCTGATCAATCTATTGGTGATTGTGCTCAACTATATATTCTCTAAACTGATCATCTTCCGCAAAAAATGACTGTCAAAACGGAGGAATTCGTCGATGAAATTCTGGAAAATTTTCGCCATGCCGGTTCTCCTCGCCGCGCTCATCTGTCAGAATGCATTGGCAGCAGATATCCATGTCACCAAACGGGATTTGGTGCTCAACAAAACGCTGGACAAAAGCGTGACCAATATCCTCGTGCTCCTGCAGGACGGGGAGACGAGCAACACCATCCTCATTGCCAGCATCAACAGCAGTACGGGACGCGCTGTGATGACGCGCATCGACAACGCGCTTGAGGTCGATGTGCAGGAGGTTGGGAAGGTTCCCTTTGGCAGCGTCTATGCGCTGGGCGATCAAAAGAGCCGCGGTTTTCTCGCCATGCGGGAGATCAATGAGTTGCTCGATCTGAACGTCAGCACATACGTCGCGGTTGATATCGAGATGCTGCCGGAGCTGGTCGGCGCAGTCGGCGCACTGAACTTGACGATCGACGATCAGGAAGCAGCGGCGCTGGGTCTTCCCCCCGGAAACAATGCGATGGATGGGGAATCGGTGCTCCGATTTGTGCGCATTCAACTGGAAGGCGATGATCCCTCACGCAGCCGCGGTTACGAGGCGATCTTTCAGCTGCTCTATCAGGGCTTGCACAGCAACGATTTGATGAGCCTTATCTCGCTGGGCACAACGCTGCTCAGCTCGATGGACACCAATTTCAATCCGCTGAACGCCATAACATTGGTGACGGCTGTGAGGGGCGGCGACGATCGTCGTGAACTGACACTGAGCAAGGGCGACGCATCGACGCTTCGCGCGATGTTCCATCGGGAGGTCTACGAATGAACCCGGAAAGCTGTACGCATAGCGGCGTTCTACAGGCTGCACAGACCGCGCGGGAGGCGAGCTTTGCTTTGGCGGCCTCGCCCGCTAAAGTTAGAAATGGTGCGTTATTAGCCGTTGTGGATGCGCTGGAGGCCGCGCGTGAATCGATCTTCGCGGCGAACGCGGAGGATCTTTCGCGCGCGAGGGAGGAAGGATTACCCGCTCCCGCGCTCAAACGGCTGAAATTCGACAGCGCGAAGCTAGAGGATGTCTGTCGCGGCCTGCGGGAACTGGCGGCGATGGATGATCCGATAGGGCGTGAACAGCTGCGCACGGAGCTCGCGCCCAGGCTTGTGCTTTCCCGCGTGACTTGCCCGATCGGCGTGATCGGCGTGATCTTTGAGTCGAGACCGGATGCGCTGATCCAGATCGCGGGGCTTTGTCTCAAGAGCGGCAACGCGGTTCTGCTCAAGGGCGGACGCGAGGCGCTGCGCTCGAATTCAGCGCTGTTTGATGTGCTGCGGTCGGCGAGCGAGGCGTCAGGTATACCGCGTGGCTGGGCGGGACTGTTGACGACGCGTGAGCAGGTCGGGGACATGCTGGGGCTGGACGGACTGATTGACCTGATCATCCCGCGCGGATCAAACGCATTCGTGCGGCATATCATCGAAAACAGCCGTATTCCCGTGCTAGGGCACAGCGACGGCGTATGTCATCTTTACCTAGACAAGGGCTGCGACGTACAGATGGCCTGCAGTGTCGTCGTGGATGCCAAGACGCAATATCCCGCCGCGTGTAACGCTGTCGAGACGCTGCTCGTGCACAAGGCGGAATGGCATCGCGCACTCCCCGCTGTGTGCGAGGCGCTGAGAGCTGCAGGCGTACAGCTCAAAGGGGACGAAAGCGTGCGGGCAGTGCTGGGTGAGACGATCTGCGAGGCTGCGACCGAAGCAGACTGGCGCGCGGAGTATCTGGACAACGTGATCAGCATCAAAACCGTGGACTCGCTTGACGAGGCGATCGCACATATCAACCGATATGGCTCGCATCACACGGATGGGATCATCACGCAAGATGATGCGGCGGCGGAACGCTTCTTTGCGCTCGTCGATTCCGCTGGCGTGTATCAGAACTGTTCGACGCGTTTTGCCGATGGCTACCGCTATGGTTTTGGCGCGGAGGTCGGCATCGCGACTGGAAAGATCCATGCGCGTGGGCCCATGGGACTTGAGGGGCTGTGCTCATACAAGTATGTGCTGCGTGGGCATGGCGATATCGTCGCGGATTTTGCTGAGGGGCGAAGGGCTTTTACCCACAAGAAATTGATTTGATCGCTGCGCGTGGAGGGAAGCGGCAAATCCTGCACGCTTTTCCTGAAAAGCAAGTTGCGGTTTGCTGTTGTCTCATGGTTTAGCGTGTAACCTGGTTTTCATCGGGAGGGATCGCCATGCGCTGTGGCTGTCCATATTGTGGCGCTTTCATGATTCAGGCGGAGGGCTTCAATCTGGGCTGTGTCTGCCCTGACTGCCTCTATCGGTGTCGCGCATGCATGGGCACGAATTCTGTCGTCAGCCGTGAGGATTTAAAACATATCGTCTTTGTCGAGCGCGCGGTTGAACCGGAGGAATCAGATGGGCCTGATCCTCTAAGGCCGGAAGAGATGATCGACTGAAAATCGACGGACGGCGAGAGACTATCGCTCAGTGTAAGGGGGTTATTCTATGATCGCTTTGGGGTGTGACCATGCAGGATTGCCGCTGATGAACCAGATCCGTGCCATGCTCAGCGAACGCGGCATGAAGGTCAAGGACTTTGGCACGCATGATGCCGCGTCTTGTGACTATGCCGCTGTCGCGCAAAAAGCCGCACAGGCCGTCGCGAGCGGTGAATGCAGCCGCGGCATACTCTGCTGCGGTACAGGCGTCGGCATCTCTATCGCGGCCAATAAGGTGGCCGGCATTCGATGTGTCGTCTGTTCTGACTGCTACAGCGCCAAGATGTCACGCGTGCACAATGACGCAAACATGCTGGCGTTGGGTGCACGCGTGATCGGTGACGAGAGCGCGAAGATGATCGTCGACATCTGGTTGAATACGCCCTTTGAAGGCGGACGTCATCAGCGTCGCATCGATCAAATCGCCGCGATTGAACGAGGAGAATCGCTCGAATGGCATTCGAACTGACTGAAAAAGCGTGACTTTTTGCCTGAAACACACAGATGGAGCAGCCCCAAAACCGACTTCTTGATTAGAAATCGGCGTTGGGACTGCTCCGTCGTTAGAGGGATAGACAGTGATGGCCATCGACAGATGCCATGACCGTTTTGTCCATTCAACAATCGTGATGTTCAAACTCTTAGAACGGGGAACTGCGTTTGATCTGTCTGCTTCCCGCAGGCAGCTAAACGAACATGGGCCATCTCTTCTACCAGGATAGATAAACGAATACAGGATCCCTGTTTACGGATTCTCCTGCGCGCTTGCCTCTTGCTGTTGTCTTTGCCAGTCCGCATAATTGACGTAGGTGTAAGGTTCTGCAGAGGTCACAACCGGCTCTTTGCCGATCATCTCGCTGATGGTGACCAGCTCATAGCCATCCTCCAACAGCTTAGGAAGGATGGTTTCGATGCATTGGATGTCCTTGGTGTTTGTGTGAAACAGCAGTATGCTTCCGTTCTCGATTTGACGATAGCATTTTTCAGGATCGGTTTCATCGATGGTCCATAGGATGGCGTGGTCATATCCGACAGCCTGAATGGTTCTGTTTACATGTGTCTTGCCGTCGCGATTGAGATGCCCGAAAGGTGGACGCATGACCTGCATGGGGTAGTGATAACCCAGCACCGCATCTAGGCATTCCTGTGCGCGCATGAGCTGTGTGTAGATGTTCTTTTCGGTTCTCGTCGGCAGACTGTAGTGTCCATAGGTATGGTTGCCGATTTCAGATCCGCTGTCCACAATGGCGCGCCAAACCTCCTTGTCCTCTTCCTTTTCAAGCTGTTCCATCTCAATGCCCAATATGAAATATGTGAACGGTACATCATACCGCTGCGACAGATCAAACGAAGCGCGCACCAAATCCATATTGCGGCAGTCGTCAATGGTGATGGCGACCTGTTTTTTTTCTGGATCGCCAGAGCGGATGGCGAAATCGAACTCCGCCAATGCGACTGAGTTCATGAGCAAAAGCGCTAAACACAGTGCGATCAATCGTTTGATCATGCGAACTGACCTCCTTTTTAGCCTGATTTGTGACTCGATGAATTGCGGTGAAATCTGCAGTTTTCGGCGATGCCATGGCTGACAAGCGATAAGCCTAATCCTTGCTTAGCTTTGAGACAGGCAGGCGATATTTTGTGAACCGTCGTCCACATTCGTCCATGTAATCGCCCTCTTCGTTTGGCACCATGACGGTCGCCTCTTTGCCTATGTAACTGATCACGCCTTTGAGCGCTTTTCCCGCGTGGGAAAAATGGACATGAGCGCCGACGGAAAAACCCATCTGCGCCGCGTCTTTGCTTCTCGTGGGCAGACTGTGGTGGATGTCGGTATGTCCAAATAGACCGTTTGCCAGACGGAGGAAGCGCTTTGAATGGCTTGCCCTGCCATAGAGCACTGTTTCAAGGGCATGGCAAAGTTCGTGTTCAAAGACCACGAGAAACGCTTCCTGCGGCGTGCTGACATCCAAGCCATTGAGATGAAAAGGGCCTGCGTTCAGCCGAAGCAGAAAGTCGCTGGACATGCGGATCTCCGCGTGCTGTATGCGGTTTCCTTTGTCACAGACACATATGAACTTTCCCGCTGCACTGGTCAGTCTGGGCGAGAGCGACACCTCAATTTTACCCAGCGCGCGCTTGAGCATGCCACAGAAAAACAGTTCATCATAGAGGGCTAGCATTCGCTCAAGCGTTTCAATTTGAATGCCGCGCACAGGAATGGCGGAAAAACCGTCATCGATCGAGCAGAGCGATATGAGAATGGATGCGCGACGCCGCTGTATCTCTGTTTCAGGGAGTGGAAATGGGAACGGGAACGTCGTCATAGCTGAAACTCCACGCGCACAGCCCGACCGATAAACTTGATCTCACTGGCGTGCAGCGCTTGTGCGTCAAGGTCTCGATCGCCGCTTTGCAGCAGGATGCTCGCACCGCCCAACATGCGTACGCAGCGCAGGCATCGATGCGCGCCGTATTCGACCAGCATGACCGCGCCATCCGTCGGCAGATTCTGTGGCACGATGAGGACGTAATCGCCCTTTTCAATGCGCATGGCACGCATGGAATCATCCGGTGCGAGAAAATAGATCACCCGGTCAGGATTCGCGCCTTCGATTTTACCGTCCTGAATCGGCACCAGACGGCGAGATACGGCGGTCCAACTTGCATTCATAACCGGTACAGGCTTTAGCACGCTGCTCAAAGCGTCAAGCCATATGCCGCTCTGTTCCTCGGGACTGGGCGGCGTGACCGGCTTTGCGGATTTCTCGGGTTTAGGCGGCGCAGAGGGACGTCGGGTTTCGCCGTCGCCGCGCTGCACATCGCTGTTTGGAGATATCGTGTTGAGATCGACGGTCGCGGCGATTTCATCGAGCGTGAATTCAGAAGCGTGCTGCTGGCTCGCACCAAGCGTGCGCAGTATACGACGCGCCTCGTCGTCCCTTATGATGCGCCTGCCCTCCTCCACGTCCTTCAAATACCCCTCTGACACGCCGCACTTTCTGGCGACCTGTTTACGGGTCAGGTTCTGCCGAGATCGTTCAAGCAGGATCAAATCCCCCAAACGGCTCATATTCAATGCCTCCAGTGTTTAAGAGTTTCCTGTCGTACTGATATCGTTTGTCTCCACCTTGATGTGCCTGCTTTGAAGGCGCAGATGCGCAATCTCGCCCATCAATGTGTATAGGATCGATGCAGTGGGCACAGCGGTCATCATGCCGATGATGCCGAACAGGTCACCGCCTACGGTCACAGACAGCATCACCCACATCGGCGGCAGGTTGATGGAGGTCGAAACGACGCGCGGATAAATCAGGTTGTTCTCAATTTGCTGCAAAACGAGAATGAATAAAACAAACCACACGGTTTTTGCTGGACTCTCGATGAGCACGAGGATTGCGCCGATCACGCAGGAGATGATCGCGCCGTAGATCGGAATCAACGCACAGAAAATCATGATCACCGATATGACCAGAGCGTGCGGGAAGCGGAAGATGAGCATGCCAATCAGGCAAAGCGAACCCAGTATGGTCGCCTCTGTGCACTGAATGGTGATGTAGGAAAAAAACGTATTGCGTGCCAACGTTGCGATATACATCACATTGTCGCCGATCCAGCGAGGCAGGAACGCGTAGATCAACTTTTTAATCTGTCTAGCGAGCGCTTCTTTCTGCAAAAGCACATACATCGCGAATACAGTTGCGATGACAACATCAGCCACTCTGCTGAAGAAAGAAGTTGCCTTTGCAAGCACTGTCGTCACAGCGGACAAGGCATAGCGCTGTATAAAACTGATGATGGTAGTCGCGAGCTGACTGATGTCCGGGATGTATGGCGCGACAATTTCGCGGAAGTCGGGATAGTTATCAAGCCATGCCAGGATATCGTCGATCCATTGCTGTGCCACAGGGACAAAGCGCATGATGGACGATGCAAGCGTGGAAAACGTCTCTACGATATTGGGCAATACGATGACTGCAAAGACACAGATCAACGCGATCAGAAAAAGGATGGACATGACGAGGCTGACGGGTTTGCGCACGGGAGCAGAGAGGAGGGGCTTGCCTGATTTTGTCTTATGGCTGAATAGACGATCAAATAAACGCATGGGTATGTTGAGAATAAAGGCAAAACAAGCGCCGATGATGAAGGGCGTGAGAATCTTCATCACGTTGCCGAACCACGATGCAATGGATGTCACATGCTGTACGCAGAGCACAAGCCCAATGCAGAACGCACATAGCAGAAAGAGAAATCGTTTCGTATCCTTCGATAGCTGCATAGGATGATACCTCCCTTGTTACCAGATCCATTGACTGCTTTCGATTATAACGCAAATGTGAAAAAAAGGGAACAGCGACTTTCAAAAAACGTCAAATTCGTAAATGCTCATAGCAGTTCCAACAACGAAACGGGTGCAATCAGGACTGTTCAGTGCAGATTCATGTATGTTCCCATAAGTCTTGAGATCACCGTGAAACAAGCGAAAGATGATCTTGGGAGGCGCTGATTTAATCACGTTTCATCATGACACAGCCGCGTCTTTTTTGGTAAAGTCAGCGTCATATCAAGAAAGATGGCGTACTCATGCATCAACAGACTTCACAGATGTTAAATACGCTCATCACAAGATCAGGACCAAACGTGAAGAATTCCTTAAGGTTCCACCACACAAAGGGCGTGCAAAGTGCGGAGAAATGATGTAAAAATAAAGAAATGAATAAACAAATAAGCCCATCGAACCTGAACGACAAATGGACGCGGGTACGGACAAAGAAAAAGAATTTTTAGCGCAGATCGAGCGGATCATCCCGTGGGAGGAATGGGAAAGCATCATAAAGCCGCACTATTCCAAAGGAAAGTGCGGCAACAAGCCCTACGCATTGGATCTCATGCTCCGTCTGCACATTTTGCAGAACCTCTATGATCTATCGGACGAGGCGACGGCGGAGGAGGTCATAGACAGCCGGGCGTTCTCGGCGTTCTGCGGAGCAGATTTAAGCAGTCAGGTTTTGAAAAAGGGAACGATCGTGGACTCAACATTGATTTTGGCGCCATCCTCTACAAAGAACCGAGATCCGGACGCCCATTCGGTGAAGAAGGGCAAATGTTCACGACATGACCATGGTGCCACAGTAGCTGACGGAAAAAGAATCCGGTACAAAAGCAAAGCAGGGAATGTTCTATCCGTTCCCGGTCTCAGATCAAACGGCGGGAGCATGAGAAGTCGTCGGTACGCGCCAAGGCGGGGCATGTTTTCGTTAGGGTGAAACGATGATTTCTTTTCCGAAAATGCGATACCGAGGACTGGCTAAGCAACGGAAAAAATGGAATATGATGTTTGTCGGCCTATAAAGTGCGCCATGGACAGGGTTCTAGGCCGCACCTTGAGATG
>CAYUZP010000068.1:0-9566 GCA_964449655.1 uncultured Oscillospiraceae bacterium | reverse complement strand
GGCATCTGATATTCTACGATTCGACTGTCTGTATGTCTCTACGTGATGATATGGGGCGCTTACAATGGATCGCGTGATTCACTGGATCCCGGGACATTTTAAGGAGCAATTGAATTATCGTCACATCTCCAATCGAACGGCCGACCTGATCGACAGCCAGACTGCCCCTGTCGTGGACAACCTGAAGCCTGCGGGGCGTGATCTCTACCATGAGGATGTGCAGATCATTTCAAAGCGCGGGAAACTCTGCTATCTTCCGTTGTCGGCAGAGAGAGCCGCGTGACCGTTCCATATTCTGAACGACGCGATCATGGTAAACCGCCATTTCAAATTGAATGCGGCAAAGGGATCGCTTCCCGCTTTTCAGCGATCGCCCGCGAGATCCTGCAAGAAACGCTGCACCTGTGTGCGCGCGCGATAGACGTCGTTGCGCTTTTCGCCGCGCTCCATCAGCCGCTCGCCCGCCTCGCGCAGATCCGCGCCGCAGAGCATCTCCTCAAAGAGCCGCGCCTCGAGGCTGACGCCATTTTCGTGCGCTTCCTCGGGCAGGCGAACGCCCCGCAGATCGAGCACAAGGCAGTACTCGCCCTTTTCCGCCTTTTCATTGGCCTCAAGCGCACAGCGCACCTGCGCCGCTGTGCCGCGTATCGTCTTCTCGTAGCGCTTGGTCAGATCACAACTCGCGCTGATTTTGCAGCCCGGCAGCGTCTCTTCGATGGCCCGCACGAGGCTTGTCACACGATGCGGGGACTCATGGACGACGGCGACGGGCACGCCTGTACGGGCGATGGCGCGCAGCTTGTCGCACAGATCGCCCTTCTGCCGCGGAAGGAAGCCGTAAAAGGCGAATTCGCGCGCGTCGAAACCGCTTACGGAGAGGGCGCCGGCCAGCGCGGTCGGCCCCGGCACGGCGAACACATCGATGCCCGCCTTGGCTGCCTCGCAAACGAGCGTGCAGCCCGGATCGCTGATGCAGGGGGTGCCCGCGTCAGTGACGACGGCGACGGACAGATCTTCCTTCATCATGCGCTCGACGAGCGGCGCGGCGCGCTGTCCCTCGTTGTGCTGATGATTGGAGATACAGGGCGTATCGATTGAAAAGTGGTTGAGCAGCGCGCGGGTCACGCGCGTATCCTCCGCCGCGATCAGATCGACCTCCCGCAGCGTCTGCAACGCGCGCGGGCTGATGTCGGAAAGGTTGCCGATGGGCGTGGCGACGACATAGAGTCGGGGCATGGTCATCCTCCTCAAGGCAATCGCGTCCGTGTGGCATGCCGTTTGCCGCTGATGTGCAATACGTCAAGCCGCATAACCGTCACCGCTTCCAGCATATGTGGCGCGAATGTCCACGTTTCCGCCGCGCGTTCCGGCATGACCTGCGCCATCAGGGCGAGCAGGCCCTGCCGCTTTCCTTCGCCCGTCACGATGGACAGCGTGCCATCCCCGCAGACGCTCTCATAGTCCATCGCGCATTCGCAAGCCGTATCGCCTGTGATCAGCGTTTCGCCTGTGACCATGCTAAACGCGGCCCGCGGATCCGCACGCATTCGGCGGTTCTTTTCGCCTTCGCCCGCGCCGTGAAAAAAGAGCGCGAAGCGCCCGTCCTCCAGCGTAAAACCGAAGTTCAGCGGGATCACATAAGGCGCCGCGCCGCTGAACGCGACGTTTGCCGTCCGGCAGCGTGACATGATGCGCGCGATTTCCCGCGGGTCTGTGATCTCCAGTTCGCTTCTGCGCATGTTCTTTTTCCCCTATCTCATCATTCATGACGCGCCTTACAGCTTTTCGCAGCCGCGGAGCATCGCGCTCCTCGCCCGCGGGTTTTGCAAGACCTCCTGCGCGTCGGGTTTGACGCCTCCGCCGCACAGCACGCGCACGCTGGGTTTTCGTCCGCAGACGCACACGGGACTCTTTGGCGGGCATATGCAGGGGTTGGCGAGCGTGCGCAGCGTCTGTTTGACGATGCGATCCTCCAGCGAGTGAAACGTCAGCGCGGCAAAGCGTCCGCCGGGCCTGAGCAGCGCGACAAAATCCTCTATGGCGCGCCCTAGCGGTTCCAGTTCATCGTTGACCGCGATGCGCAGCGCCTGAAATGTCCGCCGCGCGCTGTGCCCGCTCTCCTGCATACGCACGCGCTTGGGGATCGCCGCGTCGACGCACGCGACGAGATCGGCGGTCGTCTGCAGCGGTGCTTTCTCTCTGCGGCAGACGATGGTCTGCGCGATGCGCGCGGCCCACTTTTCCTCCGCGTTCTCGCGCAGTATACGCGCGATCTCTTCCTGCGGCCACGTGTTGACGATCGTCCGCGCGTCGAGCGCCTGATCCTGATCCATGCGCATGTCAAGCGGCGCGTCGGCGTGATAGGAGAACCCGCGGGAAGCCGTATCGAGCTGATGGCTGCTGACGCCCAGGTCGATCACCGCGCCGTCGATGCACAGTATACCCTGTTCCTCCAGCAATGCGCGCGCGTCATGGAAGTTCCCCTTGATCGCCGTGAAATTGCGCGCGTCGGCAAAGCGTTGTCGGCAGGCATCAAGGGCGTCGTTGTCGCGGTCTATGCCAAACACGTGCCCTGTCCCCCGCAGACGCCGCAAGATCTCCGCGCTATGACCGCCCGCGCCCAGCGTCCCATCGACATAGATTCCGCCCTCGTGCACGTTCAGCAGATCGACGGTCTCCTTCAGCATGACGCTGATGTGTTCAAAAGCCATGCGCAATCCCCTCTATACGTCAGCGCCTTCACAGGGCACAATTCCTTCCCTTCGCAGCAGCGCGCGCACCTCGCCGATCAGGTACAGCGAACCCGCCGCGAGCACGGTTCCATCCGCGCCGGCCAGCGCTCTCGCGCGGTTCAGCCCATCCTCGACGCTCTGTGCCGCCTCGGCCGCAGCGCCCAACGCTTTAAATGTCTCGGCCAGTTCCCGCGCGCTCATCGCCCTGGGCACATTTGGCGCGGCGCACACCACGCGGCAAACGCGCGGCGCGAGCTTTGCGGCCATCTTCCGCGTCTCCTTGTCGGCCATCATGCCCGTGAGCAGCACGGTTTGCTCCGGCACAAGCCATCTGTCCGCATAATCGCACAGCGCCTGCACGCCGGGATCGTTGTGCGCGCCGTCCAAGAGCACCTGCCCCAGACGCTCCAGCCGCCCCGGCCAGCGCACGCGCGATAGCCCCTCGCGTACAGCGCGCTCCGGAATGTCCCATCCCATGGTGCGAAGCGACAGTATCGCGCCGAGCGCGGCACACGCGTTATCGGCCTGATGCCGCCCGCGCAGCGCGACGCGTAGCCCCGTGAGGCGCTCATCTCCCATCGACACATCAAAGCGGATGAAGTCCCGCGTTTCCGTGATGTGTTCAGCGCGCAGCTCGATCAAGGGCGCTCCCATGCGCTCTGCCGCGCCTATGAGCACGCCGCGCGCGCGCGCTTCCTGCGGTGCGATCGAGACTGGCACGCCGCGTTTGATGATCCCCGCCTTCTCCCCCGCAATCGCCTCGATCGTATCGCCCAAATAGGCCATGTGATCCATGCCGATCTGCGTGATGGCGCAGACCTTTGGCGATATGATGTTCGTCGGATCGAGCCTGCCGCCTAGACCGGTCTCAATCACGGCGATGTCTGTCCGCTCCTCGGCAAACGCGCAGAATGCCAGGGCCGTGCCCAGCTCAAATTCCGTCACATGGATGCCTTCTCGCGCGCACGAGAGCACCTCGGGTTCCACGCGCTCCACCAGCGCGACGAGGAGTTCGTCCGATATGGGGACGCCGCAAAGCCGGATGCGCTCGTTGTAGACCTCGATGTAGGGCGACGTGTACAGCCCCGTGCGCAGGCCCGCCGCGCGCAGGATCGACTCGATCATCGCGCAGCATGAGCCCTTGCCGTTCGTGCCCGCGACGTGCACCATCGCCAGCGCGTTTTGCGGGTCATGCAATTTTTCCGCCAGCGCGCGCATGTTGTTCAGCCCATTCTTCCGTCCGTTCGGATAGACGCTGTGGATTTTTGCGATGGCTTCCTGCACCGTCACCTGACGCGCCTCCTTACAAAATGCCGCGTCCGCCGAAGAGATCGTCTCCCCGACGGCGCGGTTTGGTTCCTGTCACGTCCTGTCCTTGAGAAGCGCGATGCGCGATTCGATCTTTTGCAGCTTGTCCCGCGCCACGGCCAGTTTTTCGCGCTCCTGCTCGACGAGCTGCGCGGGCGCCTTTGAGACAAAGCCGGGATTGGCAAGCTTCCCTTCGCCGCGCGATATCTCCCCTGCGATGCCGTCGCGCTCCTTCGTCAGCCGCGCGATCTCCTTGTCGATGTCGACCAGATCCCCCAGGGGGATAAACAGCTCCGCCGCCTCGCTCACCGCGGTGACCGTCTTGCCCTCGGCCTCCTCCGCAGCGCCGAGGATGCGCATTTCGCTGACCCAGGCCATGCGCTTTAGATATTCCTGCGCGCCGGCCAACGCGTCTTCCCAGCCCGCTTTGGGACGCACGATCAGGTGCGCGCGCCTGCCGACCGGCACGTTCATCTCCGCGCGCAGGTTGCGCACGGCGCGGATCACGTCCATCACGCCTTCCATCCGCCGCGCATCCTCGGCAAACACGCGCGAGGAATCCTCAAGCGGCCAGTCGGAGAGCATGATCGTGCCCTGTGTGCCCGGGATATGGCGGTAGACCGCGTCCGTGATGAACGGCATGAAGGGATGCAGCATCTTCAGCAGGCAGATCAGCACGTCGCGCAGCACGGCGCGGACGGTTTGCTGTTCCCGCGCGCTGCCGCTGCCAAGCGCGCTCTTCGCCAGCTCGATATACCAGTCGCAGAACTCGCTCCACGCGAAGTCGTATATGCGCTGCGCGGCAAGGCCAAGATCATAGTCCTCAAAGTGCGCGCTGACCTCGCGAATCGTCTCGTCAAGGCGCGTGAGGATCCACTTATCCGGCCCCGAAAGCGCGTCCCTGTCCCATTGCGCGGGCACGTCCTCGCCGATGTTCATCAGCACGAAGCGGCTCGCGTTCCAGATCTTGTTGGCGAAATTGCGCGCGGCCTCGACCTTGTCCGTCGAAAAGCGCACGTCGTTGCCGGGGCTGACGCCCATCACGAGCGAAAAGCGCAACGCGTCCGCGCCGTACTGATCGATGATCTCCAGGGGATCGACGCCATTGCCGAGCGACTTGCTCATCTTGCGCCCCTGCGCGTCTCGCACAAGCCCGTGGATCAGCACGGTCTCAAAAGGCGTCTCGCCCATCTGTTCACAGCCTGAAAAGATCATGCGCGCAACCCAGAAGAAGATGATGTCATAGCCCGTCACGAGCACAGTCGTCGGGTAGAAATATCGAAGATCCTCCGTATCCTCCGGCCAACCCAGCGTGGAAAACGGCCAGAGCGCGGATGAAAACCAGGTGTCCAGCACATCCTCGTCCTGCGTCAGATGCGTGCCGCCGCACTTGGGGCACACGCACGGCGTTTCGCGCGATACGATCACCTCGCCGCAGTCATCGCAGTACCACGCCGGAATGCGGTGCCCCCACCAGAGCTGCCGCGAGATGCACCAGTCGCGTATGTTCTCCATCCAATTGTAATACGTCTTGGCAAAGCGATCGGGCACAAAGCGCGTCTTGCCGCTGCGCACAGCCTCAAGCGCGGGTTTGGCCAGCGGCGCCATCTTCACAAACCACTGCTTGGACACCATGGGCTCTATGGTCGTGTGGCAGCGATAGCACGTGCCGACCTCGTGGCGCAGGGGTTCAACGCGCCGCAGCAATCCCAGCGCATCGAGATCCGCGACGATGGCCTGCCTCGCGTCCTCTGTCGTCATGCCGGCGTACTTGCCGCAGTCAAGCACCCGCGGCTCGTTTACGGCCGCCTTGCCGCTCTCAAACAGCGCGTCGGCCTCCTGCTTTTCCTTGGCGCCGGTCATGTGCCCGTCGTAGGTGAATACGCGTATGATCGGCAGGTCATGCCTTTGCCCGACCTCGAAGTCGTTGGGGTCATGCGCGGGCGTGATCTTGACGACGCCTGTGCCCTTCTCCATGTCCGCGTGTTCATCCAGCACGATCGGTATCTCGCGGTTCACCAGCGGCAGCATGACGTGGCAGCCGTGCAAATGCGCGTAGCGCGGATCGTTCGGGTTGATGGCGACCGCCGTATCGCCCAGCATCGTCTCCGGGCGCGTCGTCGCCAGTTCGAGCATCTCGCCGGTCTCCTTGACCGGGTAGAGCAGATGCCAGAAAAAACCGTCGCGCTCGCTGTATTCGACCTCGGCATCGGAGATAGACGTCTTGCAGCAGGGACACCAGTTGATCATGCGGTTCGCGCGGTAGATGAGCCCCTTTTCATAGAGACGGTTGAAGACCTCGGTCACGGCTTTGGAGCAGCCTTCATCCATCGTGAAACGCTCGCGGCTCCAGTCGCAGCTGTTGCCCATGCGCCGCATCTGCTGCACGATGCGCCCGCCGTACTCCCGCTTCCAGGCCCACGCGCGTTCAAGGAATTTTTCGCGGCCGACGTCCTGCTTGGTCAGCCCCTCCTTGCGCATCTCCTCGACGATCTTGACCTCTGTGGCGATGGACGCGTGATCGGTTCCCGGAAGCCAGAGCGTCGGATCGCCCTTCATGCGGTGATAGCGCGTGAGGCTGTCCTGCAAAACGCCGTCCATCGCGTGGCCCATGTGAAGCTGCCCCGTGATGTTGGGCGGGGGCATGACGATGGTAAAGGGCTTTTTGCCCTCCACCCGATGCGCGACAAACGCGCCGCTCTCCTCCCATTCGCGGTAGAGCTCGTCCTCGATGTCCTTTGGGTTATACACCTTGTCCATCGGCGAGTGTTGGTTCTCCATAGCCTGTCCCTTTCCTTTCGCTTGATGTGGATTTTCGTTCCTGACCGCCGCGCGGTCATGTCAGAAAGACGAGTATCGTTCCTACAAACGCCAGCCCGACGCCCAGCAGCTTGATGGCCAGCACATCCTCCTGCTTCTTGCAGAACTTCCCCGAAAGGAACGTGAGCACCGCGCCGACCAGCAGCACGATGATGCCGGGCAGCATCTGCATCGTGAAATTCATGCTTTCCTCCTTGACCAAAACAAAACGAGCGCTCTGTCCCAAAGGACGCGAGAGCGCTCACGTGGTACCACCTTCATTCGCGCCCGCCCCGCGCGGCGGAAACGGACGCCTCCTCGCGCTGTATCGGGCGCGCCCGCGCGAACTGACCTGCTTCATCCGCGCCCTCCGAAGCGACATTCCGCGCGTCCTATCCGGGCGGCCTTTCAGCCGATGAGTCGCCCTCTCTGATGACGATGCGCGCGTACTCCTCTTCCTCAACGGGTTTTTCGCCATTATAGCGCGTATTTCCCGCATTGTCAACGGTTTCAAGGCATCTGACAGGATGCGGAAAGGAGAACCCATGACGCTCACACCCGAAAACGCAAAAGACGCGATCGCCGAGCGACTGCTTTTGTGCCTTTCTCATAAGGAACCCGTGCTCGCCGCGCTTGACGGCATGGCCGCCAGCGGCAAGACGACGCTCGCCCGCGAACTCTCCCGCGCGCTGCCCTGCTGCAGCGTCGTGCACATGGACGACTTTTTCCTGCCGCCGCAATCGCGCAGCGCCGCGCATTTTGAGCAGACGCTCGCCAACGCGGATGTCGAGCGCGTATACCGCGATGTGCTGTACCCGCTGTCAAACGGCCAGAGCGCGGTCTATCAGCCCTATGTACCGCACCCAATGCCGCACTTTCTGCCGCCCGTCCGCATACAATCGCGCGGCATCGTGCTGATCGAAGGCGCGTACAGCCTGCATCCCTCGCTCTATGCGCTGTACGATCTGCACATGCTTGAGATGGTCAGCGACAGCACGCAGCGCGCACGCATCCTCGCGCGAGACGGCGAGGAAAAGCTCTCCCTCTTTCTTCACGAATGGATACCGATGGAGAACCTGCACATCGAAAAACACGCTCTTGTATCGCGCTGTGACCTCGTCATTCGCGTGCCGTGAGGGGATTGGCTCCTGCCTACGCGTCGATGCCGATCCTCGTGCAGGGCACGCGTCCCTGTGTCAGGTCGCTGATGCGGTGGCGCGCGTGGCCGATGATGACGGTCGTGCCGCGCAGCGCCGGGCCCAGCGCGTATTCGAGCTTTGCGTACGCGCCGTTTGCCCCCGCGCGGCTCGCGCCAATGCAATGCCGCTGAAGCTCCCGTATCTTCGCCTCAAGTGTGTCCTCGTCCTTGGCCAGCACGTCCCTAACCAGCGTCGATGGATCGGCGGGATCGGCGTATATGCCCTCTGTGGACGTCATGATCAGCAGCACGCGCGTGCGCACAAGCCCCGCGATGACCGCGGCGGTCTCATCGTTGTCCACGCACTCGTGAACGACGCGGTTCTCCCGTCGCAGCGCGGACAGTTCCCATTTGCGGTTCTCTTCGTCTGACACGGGGTCGTTGTAGTTGACGATGGGTATGGCGCCCTGTTCACGCGCGCGCAGGAAGAAACGGCGGATGTGCTCGCGCTTTTCTTCGTCGTTGAAGTGCTGATGTTCGACGAGCACCTGACGCACGCTGTATTCCTGGCGGATGAAGTGCCGGTACTGCTCCATCAATATCGTCTGTCCCTGCGCGGCATAGTCGGTCTTGGCATCCACGCTGTCGCACGTCAATTCGTGTCCCGTTCGGCGAATGTAGTCAAGCCGGCCGATCTCCGCCGCGCCGCTCGTCACCCAGATCATGCCGGGACGAAGCTCGCGCCCCAGCCTTGAAAAGATGTTGTAGTCGATGTCGGCATCCTCTTGACGAATGAGCGCCATCGAGCCGATCTTGCCGACCAGATCAAAGTCGTACTGCAATCAAAATCCCTTCTGTTCACCTGTCCGCGCCAGCCAAACGCTCGCTCAAGCGCGCTTTTTTTGTTGAGATGTTCATCAAGACCCGCAAGGGTTTCCCTCATCACTTGTGATAGCGCTCCCCCGACGCGATCTTGCAGGCGCGGTAGAGCTGTTCCAGCAGCATGACGCGCGATAACTGATGCGGAAACGTCATCGGGGAAAATGACAGTCGCATCTGCGCGCGGGCGACGACCTCTTCAGACAGCCCCAAGGAGCCGCCAATCACGAACACGACGCGCCGGCCCTCGTCCCAAAGCGCTGTCAGCCGCTGTGAAAACCGCTCGGAGCTGAACGATTGCCCGTCTATGCACAGCGCCACCACGTAGTCATCGGGCCTGATCCTGCCGAGGATTGACACGCCCTCGCGGCGCTTGATCTGCGCCTGCAGCGCGGGCGAACTGTTGTCCGGTTCCGGCAGATCGGGCACCTCGATCTCCTCAAAGCGCCCAAAGCGCGAGAGCCGCTTGACATATTCGTCCGCAGCCTCGCGCCAATATCGCTCCCGCAGCCTGCCCACGCCGATCACCGCGCAGTTCAACGCATTCGCCTCCCCGTCCGTCTGCCGCATGGCATCCTCAAAGCGCCGCGCCGAGGATCTGTTCGATCAGCATGAGCGTGTCCGGAGCTGCGACCGGTTCACGGCGTGAAGACGGCGCGAAGACAGCCATCCTCCTTGTGCTTGAACATGTGATAGCCCTTCGGGCTGTC
>CAYUZP010000067.1:0-9729 GCA_964449655.1 uncultured Oscillospiraceae bacterium | reverse complement strand
CAAACTTTCCTTCATTGTGCAAGGTCCTTTCCGTACCACGCCAAACAGGAGCAGTATCCCTTTTGACGAGCCAGAAAATATTGAATTGGCCCAAAAAACAGCCATGCTGTACAGGAAGAGCCTGCTGGAACTTCGCGATATGGGGCTACTCGACCTGAGTTTAATCAAGATTCTGCCCATGAATGAGGATGATTTCGACGTTTATCCGCTTTTTTATCCATTATACAAGGCCACCTGTGCGTTATTTTCCAGCGAAAAGGTTCTTCCAGTGAAGGATGAAAATGGATA
Organism: uncultured Oscillospiraceae bacterium; assembly: GCA_964449655.1. Lineage (GTDB taxonomy): Bacteria > Bacillota > Clostridia > Christensenellales > Aristaeellaceae > Ventricola. The sequence goes on along the minus strand of CAYUZP010000067.1, from coordinate 9,441 downwards.
CACCGATGCGCAGCGTGCCCTGATGGCGAGAGGCAAGGAATTGACTGACCTGTTCTCCGATAAGTTGATCACGGAACTATATGATGACGGAAAGGAGCACGTGTGGCTTCCCGTTTGCTTGACAGAGGCGAGTCCCTTTAAAGATGTCTTTTCCTTCTTTGCATATCAGTTGGGGGTTGAAGTCGTGCGTCCAGAAGATTTGCGAAGCCACTTCAACCGCAATACGAATTTTATCCCCCGTATGAGCAACGAATGGCTTTCGCGGTTGTACAGACTATATGAAAAGACACCCAATATTTTTTCTGAACAAAATACCAAGAATAATAGTCTTGATGCAATGATCGTACGGACTGCGTCCAATCATGTTGTCGCGCCGTATCGCAAAGTCGGAATCGAGAAAGACGGCAGGACGACCTATCAATATGACCCTAATGTATTTTTGCCGTCATCCAAGATGAAGACGAAGGATATCGAGTTTGTACATCCGGAATTGTATGGTCAATGCCCAAATTTCTTTGAACGTGTTCTGCATTTAAAATTTCCGGATGCGTATGAATTTTTCATCACATCTTTGAAAAGACGTTATGATAAAACGAATTTCCATGTCACACAGGAGGAGCATATACAAGATATCAAGGATGTGGTCATGTATCTTCGGGATCCCGCTCACGAGGCGGGTCTAAGGATGCTTCTCAAAGAGAATTTTATGCTCAGATGCAGACAGGGGAATAAGCAGGTTTGGGCACGGATTGACGGCCCTAAAATACTGTTTCCGCAATCGGAAACCGGCATCATGCTTGACATGTATTATAAAGGCATCGCGTCGGATATTTGTTTTGTGGATTTTGATTTATATCAGTCAGCGGGAATCGGGTATTCTGATCTTCGCGCAATCGGTGTGGAGGATAACATTCTCGTCGGCATGGAGACATGGGGACAGTATCAGACCGGCAATCCTGGAAGGCAGCCTGAATGGAGAACAGATGGCCAATTCCTATGGCAACTCAGCATTGATCGTGTTGAAGAAGCATTGTCATATATCTCGAGGTATCCGAAATTCAAGGATTCTATGGTGAAATCGCAGGTTATTTTTAAGATTCTTCAGGAAAATGAAAGTCGATTGATGGGAACGGTTTGGATTTCAAGCAATTCAATACAGGACAAATACAATGAACCTTCAGAAATCATTCGTCTCTTAAATCGCGAGGAACATCCGTACCGACTGCATGACTGGAATGGTAAATGGCTCTATACGGAATCCGGACAGCTTGTCTCTCATAAGGAAATTTCAAAACATGATCTGAATAAGGCGCTCTATGGAAAGGTAAGCCTTGATTCAAATCTATACGATATTCTTGGCTTTAAAAAGGGTAAGGTAGACCGATATGAGGCAATGGTAAAAGACTATGACGAGCTGCCGGACGAGAAGAAACAATCCTATTTCGCCATTGAACTGGAACGTCGCTATGGCATCACGCCGGAACAGCTTTATGAAGCATACGGGGATAGACAAGGCGAAAGGCAGCCCTTCGTCCATGATGATGATGAGTTTCCAACCGGCATGGTTAAAAACTGGGACGCGCTGCGAAAACATGCCGCTCAGATTCTTTCCTACGCCAGTCCTGTAAAATATGAGCATGTTGTGAGAAGTATACGCGTCAGCAAATCGGGAGATGATGTTCGCGCTTATTTGATGAATATGTATCGCGTGAACGCGAGCTACCGCTATGCTTGCCAGCTTTGCCATAAATCCTTTGCAAACGTTGAAATGTGTCAGTTGGAATCCAAACCGGACATCGAGCTTGACCCCATGAATCTCTGCCTATGCTCCAGCTGTGCTCAAAGATTCCGTCGTTTTCGCAATGATGAGAACCACGCATTCAGATTGATCAGCAATATGATGAATCTGACCGAAAGCGACATCTCTGGCGAGGAGCACATATCCGTCGTGGTCGATGATTTTGATTTCTGGTTTACGCAGACCCATATTGCCGAAATCATTGAACTTCTCAAACTAAAACAACGGGCAGACGCTGCGAGAAAAGAGACGCACAGTATTCCTGCGACAGACACACGTCAAGCCAATCCAAAGCCCCATCAGGCAAAATCTGTAATCCCTGTGAATGGCGCGCCCGTATTGGAGACAAAGGAGGATATATCGGAAAAGGATATCAGTGATGCGGCAAAGGCATATCAGGAATATGTCGGCAAACGCGTTTTCCATCGGGCGAAGAAGGCCTACGCGAAGGTAACGGCTTGTGACGGGACCTATATCACACTGAATTTTGAGTCCGGTGACAGGGCAGGGAAAGATGTGCAATATAATTTGGCAATGTGTTTGAAAAATCAATGGATTGATATTGCGGATGTTTAGCGCTGCCATATCAAAAAGACGGCTTATCGTTCCATCATGGGATTGAGCGATAAGTCGTCCTTGTCCTATGTCCGCAATACGCATACATCGGGTTTGCCGGCGCGAACAGCATGTTTTCATGCCCTCTGCGTTTGATTTGACATTGTGACGTCCTGACGCGCTTGCCCTCCTCGTTCAAGAGAATGACATCCACGCGTTTTTCGTCTCAAGGTCACCGACGTCTCTGCAGCGATGCTTTCCGCGCCATGCAGGAGTTGATATCATGAACAGGGGCAAAAATCATCTTCATCATAGGAACGAAGCCGCTGCCTCATCAATCATGCGGGGTATTGCTTTTTTCAAATGGCGGAATCCAGCCGCGTTCCCATTTTCGAAATCAAAGCCGCAGCTCAAAAACCGTATCCTACACAAAAAGCCCTTCCTCAATCCATCTTTGAATCAGCGAATCGGAAAAGCGCGCCAATGCGTCAGTGCAAGGCGCTTGGTTTCAACCATCAGCACGCAGAATGCCCAAAGAGCAGATCTTCAGCATCCAATTAAAATCGCGGGACTTATATTCGCGCTCTCTTTGATCATAGAATAGCCAAATGACGGCCATCCATTACCCCAAATGATCGGGTGTGTCTGCGCTGACAATGCTTTCTTTATCGAGCCGCTCAATGGGGTTTTTATGCTGGCATGAAAGCGCACAGGAATCGCAATCTCCACCGCAGCGTCCAAGCAAATGATCCTTATAGATCTTTCGCACGGCAAAAAACACGAGCACTGCCAGCACGATGCCGACCATCACGGTTGCCATCTCAAAAAATCCCTCCGATCATAAGACCGATCATACGCACAGCAAACGCAGCGAGCCATGCCACAACGCACTGAAACACAACGACCAGCAATGCCCATTTTGTGCCCAGCTCACGCTTTACGCAGGAAATGGCCGCGACACAGGGTGTATACAGCAGGCAAAACACGAGCAGTGAGGCGGCGGATAACGGAGTCAGTGCGGCCAGAATCGCGCTCTCCGAACCAAACAGCAGCATCAGCGAGGAGACGACACCTTCCTTGGCCAGGAAGCCTGACACAAGCGCTGTGCAGATACGCCAGTCGCCAAATCCAAGAGGAGCCAGAAGCGGTGCGGCAAAGCCCGCCAACATCGCGAGCATGCTGTTTTGCGAGTTCTCGACGACATTGAAGCGAATATCGAACGTCTGCAGGAACCAGATGACGATCGTCGCCACAAAAATCACCGTGAACGCGCGCTGAAGGAAATCCTTCGCTTTTTCCCAAAGCAGCTGGAGGACATTGCGGGCGCTAGGCATGCGGTAGTTAGGGAGCTCCATCACAAACGGCACAGGTTCTCCCTGAAAGGCAAAACGCTTGAACAGCACTGCCGTCAACACGCCCATCAGCACACCCAGGGCATACAACCCAATCATCACCAGTGCAACGTGATTGGGGAAGAACAAAGCGCTGATGAACGCATAGATGGGGAGCTTTGCCGAACAGCTCATGAAGGGCGTTAGCAGTATGGTCATGCGGCGGTCACGTTCGGAGGGCAGTGTGCGCGTTGCCATCACGCCTGGCACTGTGCAGCCAAATCCGACCAACATCGGTACGATGCTTCGGCCTGACAAGCCGATACGGCGCAGCAGCTTATCCATCACAAATGCTACACGCGCCATGTAACCGCTATCCTCCAGCAGCGACAGGAAGAAGAACAGCGTCACAATATACGGCAGAAAACTCAGCACACTGCCCACGCCGCCGAACACGCCATCGACGACCAACGAACGCATCACCGGGTTGACGCCGAAATGGGTTAGTCCCGTATCGACCATCCGCGAGAGCGCATCAATGCCTACCTTGATCCAGTCTGACAATGTTCCGCCAATAATACCAAACGTCAGATAGAACACGATGCCCATGATGATCACAAAGGCAGGAATAGCCGTATATTTGCCTGTGAGAATGCGGTCGATTTTTTCGCTGCGCGTTCTCTCGCTGCTCTCGCCCGGCTTCACAACGGTATCCGCGCAAACACGCTCAATGAACGCATAGCGCATGCCCGCAACAGCCGCGGCGCGGTCGATCCCCTGTTCCTTTTCCATGTTCGCGATCAGTCGCTCGACCATCTCCGCCTCGTCTTCGCTGAGCGCAAGTTGGTCGCGCACGTGCTCATCGCCTTCAACCAGCTTGCTTGCCGCGAAACGCACGGGCAGCCCTGCCGCGATTGCCTTGTCCTCGATGTGGTGTGTCACGCCGCGCAAACAGCGATCCACTGCCTCATACTGACTTGTCTCTGAACAGAGATCCACATGGCTTGGCCGTTCCTGATACTGCGCGACATGAACCGCATGATGCAAAAGTTCTGCGATGCCTTCACCTTTTGAAGCGGAGATGGGCACAACCGGTACACCCAGCCGCGCTTCCAGTTCATTGACCAGCACGGATCCGCCATTTTCACGCATCTCATCCATCATGTTCAGCGCGATCACCATCGGGATATCCAATTCGAGAAGCTGCAATGTAAGGTACAAGTTGCGTTCGATATTCGTTGCATCGACGATGTCAATGATGCCATGCGGCTTTTCAGAAAGGATGAAACGACGAGTGACCATCTCCTCGCTGGTGTACGGAGAAAGCGAGTATATGCCAGGCAAATCCGTAACGCTGGCGTTCTCTTGTCCTCGAATATCACCGTCCTTGCGATCGACTGTGACGCCTGGAAAGTTGCCCACGTGTTGATTTGCGCCGGTAAGCTGATTGAAAAGCGTCGTCTTCCCGCTGTTCTGATTGCCAGCCAGCGCGAAAGTCAGCTTTGTCCCGGGCGGAAGTGGATGTTCTTCGGCTTTGACATGGTAGCGTCCTGTCTCGCCGAGGCCTGGATGCTCCCGGCGCACGTGCGGTCGATTGGCTTGTGGCTTGCATGCATCATGAACATCAGCAATGCCGATCTGTTTGGCATCGTCAATGCGCAGCGTCAGCTCGTAGCCATGAATCCGCAGCTCCATAGGATCTCCCATCGGCGCAAATTTGATGAGCGTCACCTCTGCGCCGGGGATCACGCCCATACTCAAAAAATGCTGACGAAGTGCGCCTTCGCCGCCGACATCCGTGATCGTCGCGGATCGGCCAATCTCAAGCTGATCCAGCGTCATCGTACCCCTCCTCTTTTCGGCGGCTTTGTGATGAATGGCATAAAAACCGCCGATCCCCCAATTTTAGATGTTGGTATGACATCGTCATTACAAAATCCGTATGATAAGTCTAATGATTCATTGAAACGCTGTAAAGTCGTAGAGTTGACAAAATCTATGGCCCTTTTATGGTCAAAAAGAGACCTGAAAAATCACCATCTCAAAATCAAAAAGCGCACTATACGCTCTCATCCGCGGAGGATCGATCGTCCTTTGTCCCCTAGCGCCAGCGATTCCATACAGGAGCCTATTGGCAATCAGCAGGTCAATGCATGATCCGCTTGACAGCGTAGCTGTGAAAAAATCAACCATATCCCCGAAAGCTATTGCTTTAAAGGGTGAAAGTGTTATAATGACGATATGCGCTCGGGTGCCATAGATGGCTTGCGAAAGTGACGGAGCTAATCTCAAACGGCAACAGGATTAAAAATGCATCGGGTGACCATTTCGCTGAAGACGCACAGATACGATTTTAAATCTTCTGATCATGGGCAAGCTGAACATGGCCATGTCCCGCTGTCCTATGAATGTTTTTTGATCAATGAGGATCATATCCAAAATGTTTGAATCCATACGATGGTCTTGAGGAGTCAATATGCAATTATTGGAGAAAAAAGGCAAAGCCGCCGGTCACCGCCATGCGACGAGCAGACTGGAAAGGCCACATTTTGATTGGCCGTTGCTGATCGTGAGCTATATTCTGGCGCTCTATGGAGTGCTTGCAATCACCATCTCGAACTATAATCCCACATTGGGCTCAGATCGCTCGCTGCAGCAGCTTGTCATGGACGCGAACAACGGACGGCTGCAGCTGCTTTGGGTTGTCGTGAGCATATTCGCTGTTGTGGGCATCATGACGGTCAAATACGACGTGATCGGGCAGCTTTGGCCCATCATCTATGTGGTCGATGTGTTGTTGCTGGCATTGGTTCTCTTCACTTCAAAGATCAACGGTGTCGCGGGATGGTTTCAGTTTCTTGACCGCACATTTCAGCCATCCGAATTGGCTAAGATCGCGTTGATCATCACGCTGGCCAAAGCATTATCTCGAAATAAAGGAAAAGCGATTCCCAATTTCCGATATTTTGTCTACATCTGTCTGCACTTTGGCATACCCGCACTGCTGATCGCCGCGCAGCCGGATATCGGTACGCTGATGGTCTTTTGCGTCATCTTTGCTACTATGCTTTTTATGTCGGGCTTTGAAATCCATTGGCTGATCCTGTTGGCGGGCATGGCCGTCGCGGCGGTGACGCCGGTCATCATGTATCTGGCCAGAACGAACAACTTTCGCTGGCTTCGACTTGTGGCGTTTCTCAATCCGGATTCCGATCCGACAGGCAGCAGCTTTCAAATCACAAATTCCAAGGTGACGATCGGTTCTGGAGGCTTGACCGGCAAAGGGATGCTCGCGGAAGGCACTTTGACGCATCTCAACTATGTGCCTGAAAACCATACGGATTTTATTTTTACTGTCATCGCCGAGACATTAGGCTTTGCGGGCGCGCTTTTTTTACTCGTGCTGTATGCCTTTTTGATTTTCCGCATGATCCATTTGGCCTATCATACCCATGACCGCTTTGGCCGTCTCATCATCGTTGGCGTCGCGGCGATGCTCCTCTTCCATGTCTATCAAAACATCGGCATGTGCATCGGTGTCATGCCGATTACCGGCATTCCGCTGCCGTTCATCAGTTATGGCGGCACCAATCTGGTCATCACGATGGCAGGCATCGCTTTGGTGCTCAACGTCACCAAGAACAAATCGGCAGCAGATTTGACCCAGGGGGACGTCGTTTAGCGTCGGTTCATAGGGCATGTCAGCGGCTTTGTTCAGCGCGTTTATTTTCCAGTGACCTGAATCGAGGAATTGGACGCGACTGAGATCTGTCTTTCATGATGAAGCGCAATACGCATGGACGGGCTATTCATATCGGCATACAAAGATTCCACTGCGGCAGGGGTGAATAAAGGAGAGAGCTGTTTTGAGCGAGTTAAACAAGAAGCAGGACAATCCGCTGGCTAAAATGGGTATCAGCGACGAGGTCGTTCGCGCTTTCTCTTGGATGGGCTTTTCAGAATTGACATCCATTCAGCAAAAGTGCATCCCTTTGATGATGGAGGGACATGATGTCATTGGCATCGCCCCGACTGGCACAGGAAAGACGCTTGGCTTTGGCGTACCGATGTTGGAATACGTCGATCTGCAAAGCTCAGCCGTGCAGGAAATCGTGCTGGTTCCAACTCGCGAGCTTGCGCAGCAAATCGCCGATGAACTGACCCATCTCGCGCATTTCATCAAAGGTTTAAAAATCGCTGTCATCTATGGCGGTCAAGCATTTGGCAAGCAAATGAGCGCGCTGTCCCGCAAGCCGCAGATACTGGTGGCAACGCCGGGACGGCTTCTAGACCACATGCAGCGCGGCAATATTCGCCTTTCTGCTGTGCATACGATGGTGCTCGATGAAGCGGACGAGATGCTCAAGATGGGCTTTATCGATGATGTGGAAAAGATCATTGAAAGCGCAGATCCTAACAGACAGCTTGTCATGTTCAGCGCGACGACCAATCAGGACGTGCTCACGGTTTCCTGGAAATATCAGCACGATCCCATCGAGATCGTCGTGCAGGCGGAGGCGGAGGACAAGCCAGACATCACGCAATACGTCATTGAATCCGATCAAAAGGACAAGTATGATCATCTGCTGTATCTGCTTGACACGGACCAATATAAGCGCGTCATGATTTTCTGCAATACGAAGGATATGACCGCCCGTCTATGCGATCGGCTTCAAAAGGCTGGATATAGCGCGCAGTGCCTGCATGGCGATGTGCGGCAGTCTCAGCGAGATAAGGTGATGTCCGGCTTCAGGAAGGGACAATTTGAGATTCTTGTAGCCACAGATGTCGCTGCGCGCGGCATCGACGTGGATGACGTAGAGGCCGTGTTTAACTACGATTTGCCGGACAAACAGGAGTTCTATGTGCATCGAATTGGCCGCACGGGGCGCGCGAAACGCGCAGGCGTGAGCTTCTCTTTTGTCAGTTTTCGCGATAGCATCCGCATGGAGGAAATTCTGAAATATACACACATCAAACCTATAACGCTTGTCTTTGACGAATTCGGCACTCTCTGCTACAAGAAAAGCGGGGAACCGTTCCTTTCCAATGTATGAGCGATAGCCATAAATGTGTTTCGATCAATCATTCTATATCTGTTAATCTGTTGATTTCTTTGCATGTCTATGATTGATAAATCCCTGATCTGCCGAGCATTGTTGTTTATTCACTCAGCAATAAAATAATCGCGCATTGTAAAATGAACGTGAACACCTGAACACTAAAAATCCATAGAGACACTCCTTTGGTAGAATGAGTTGCTGTAAATCATCTACAAGGAGGGATCTCTATGGACAAATTCATTTTACCACAACCGACAGGAAAAGGGGAAGACATCTACCCTATGAAGAGCGAGTTATCATAAAGACCCACCTGAAAGACGGCGATTTACAACGGAAATGTGCTTCGATACAAGGGATCCATCGAATACGCCGTGCACCATTTCTTCAATGATCATCGATCTTTCGACGCTTGTACCGGACGCGCGCTTATCGATGGCGGCTTCACGCGAGACCAAACTGTCTGTACCAAGACGGACAAGCTGCGCCGGTCTTTCAAGAAGAAAAACATCCGAAGAAACAAGCGCATCCTTACACATCCTGTGAAAAAGGATCCGACGGTTCATTAAAAAGGGGAAGCGGATCGACAGCTCACGGATGAACAGCTCACCGAGTTTGAGATTTGGATGGGCAGCTTGCCGAGGAAGGTTCTAGGATATAAGACCCCTGACGAAGTTTTCGAAGCAGAACTGGATAA
>CAYUZP010000066.1:0-9851 GCA_964449655.1 uncultured Oscillospiraceae bacterium | reverse complement strand
CACCAAAAAGAAGGTTCACGTTTGCCAAATACACCGACATGGCTGTTTCGCACCTGTTTCGGCGGCAAAAGATAGATGCGTTTGCGAGAACTGCTTTGTCGGCTGCCGGAAACCCCGCTCATACCGTTATTACTCCAGCAATATCTATGAAAATGACGATGATTAGACCGCTGAAGCAATAAACCAAAACTGTCCGGCAGGCGCTGCGACCGCCTGAACGGATATGCGCACGCACAGGATGCGCCCGCGAGAAAAGCCCGGGAAGTTTCCCTCCCTCTCCCGGCTTTCTTGCGGGCGCTTTCATTCCCCGACCGGCACGATCAGCTCGGCGATGTGGTGTTGATCGCCGTGCTCGCTGACGAACCACGTGTATTGCCGCGTGTACGCCGTGCTGACCACGCAAAGCCCGTGCGCTGTGATGAAGTCCCGCGCGGCGTGGATCACCGCGTCGATCGTCCTGTTCTCCGGCGGCCGCAGCTCAAACATCACCCGGACACACCGCGGGCCGGCACTCATGCGCATCTGCGAAAAGTCTGCGTTGATGGCTGCCAAATACTCCGCGGGCGCGACGATCCCGATGCGCACAGGCGCGTTTTCCCCGCGCAGCCGCGCCGTGGACACCGTCGTGCAGTAGCTGGTCAGCGGCAGCGCCTCGATCAGATCCTTGAGCAGCGGCATATCCGGCACGGCCTCCCACAGCGCCGCAACGGACTCGAAATCCACCAGATATGCCGCACATCCCGCGCAAAGACGCGGTTTCATGCGCAGTCCGGCGCTGTCCCGAAGCAGGTCCGTGCCAACCGTCAGCCTGTCGTATATCGCCCGCGCCTGCGTGATCTCCTTGTGCTTAAACGCCCGCTTTTCGTCCATCATCGCGATGAGCCGTTCCTGCGAACAGCACGTCGTCACCTCGCGTATCTCCTCTAACGAGAATCCCTGCCGCTGCAAACTCTTGATGATCCCCAGCTTTTGAACGTCGGAGATGGAAAAGCGGCGATATCCGCTGGCGGAATTGCGATCCGGGCTGAGCAGTCCCTTGTCCTCATAATAGCGAAGCGCTTCCGGCGTCAGACCATAGGCGATGGACAGCGCGCCGATGGAAATCTTCATGTCGTAAAAACCTCCATCATATGCTGAAAAAAATCTGTCATTCTTTCCATTTTATCACAAATCTTCCAAAGATTCAACCATAAAAACACATGTTTTCACGGTTTCAGCGGGTCTGCCCGTATGAACAAACATCGGATGACCCGCAGAGCGCGTTCCTGACTGCCGCTTATCGCCAAGGCCGCGCTGTCACTTCTATGTTCATAAAAGATTCGCCGTTGACTTAATGATGTTTCATCTTGCAAGGCGGCGCTTTTTCGATTATAATATCGTGAACCCGAACCGTGACGCGGCCTGCGTGCGGCTGCGGGATTTTGACGCTGTTTCATCTCTGTTTTGAATATTGCTGAAGAAAGGATCCCGCGATATGCCCGATACGCTTCGAATCGGCCTGGATATCGGCTCGACGACCATCAAGTGCGTCGTGCTGAACGCTCAGGATGAGGTCATTTTTTCCTGCTATGAACGGCATTATTCGCTGATCGCGCAGAAGACGCGTGAACTGCTCACGCGCCTTGACCAGGAGATTGTGCACGGCGAAAACGTCCGTCTTTGCATCTCCGGCTCGGCGGGCATGGGCCTAGCCTTGGGCGCGCACATCCCCTTCGTGCAGGAGGTCTACGCGACGAAGGTCGCCGCCGATCTGCTCATGCCCGGCACGGACGTGATCATCGAGCTGGGCGGGGAGGACGCGAAGATACTGTTCCTGCAGGGCACGCTGGAGGTCCGCATGAACGGCTCATGCGCGGGCGGCACGGGCGCGTTCATCGATCAGATGGCTACGCTGCTTGGCATCACCCCGCAGCAGATGGACGAGGAGGCCTCGCACGCCGAACGCACATACACCATTGCCTCCCGATGCGGCGTGTTCGCCAAGACGGACGTGCAGCCCCTGCTCAACCAGGGCGCCAAGCGCGCCGACGTCGCGCGCTCGATCTTCATGGCCGTCGTCAATCAGACCATCGCGGGCCTGGCGCAGGGCCGGCCGATCGAGGGCAATGTGCTCTATCTGGGCGGACCGCTGACGTTCCTGCACGAGCTTCGCGCCTGCTTTGACGAGTCCCTGGGGCTCAAGGGCGTCTGCCCCGAGAACTCGCTCTACTTTGTCGCCATCGGCGCGGCACATCAGCAGGCGGAAAATACGCGCCTTGCCGCGTGCATCGAGGCCATCGACGCCTTTCACAGCACGGAGACCTACAATGCCATGCCCCCGCTGTTTGCCTCGCAAGAGGAGCTAGACGATTTCAGGGCGCGTCACGCCAAGGCAAAGGTGAAAAGGCGCGATCCAGACAGCTACGCGGGCGACGTGTATGTGGGCATCGATTCCGGCTCGACGACGATCAAATCGGTCGTCATCTCCGACGCGGGCGAGTTGCTCCTGACGCGCTACCAGACCAACAGCGGCGATCCTGTGCCACACGTGCGCGGCTTTTTGACCGAACTGCGGAGCGAGCATCCGAATTGGCGTCTGCGCGCCGGCGCGGTCACGGGCTATGGCGAGGATCTGATCAGAAACGCGTTTGGCGTGGATTTCGGCATCGTCGAGACCGTCGCGCACTTCACCGCGGCGCGCGCGTTCATGCCCGACGTCGATTTCATCATCGATATCGGCGGACAGGATATCAAGTGCTTCAAGATTCGCAATGGCGTGATCGACAACATCTTCCTCAACGAGGCCTGTTCCTCGGGCTGCGGCTCTTTTTTGCAGACGTTCGCCAACGCGCTCGGCTACGACATCGCGGATTTCGCGCAGCTCGGCCTCTCCGCGCGCAAGCCCGTGGATCTCGGCTCCCGCTGCACGGTGTTCATGAATTCCTCCGTCAAGCAGGCGCAGAAGGACGGCGCGGACATCACGGACATCTCCGCGGGATTGTCGATCTCCGTGGTCAAGAACGCGCTGTACAAGGTCATCCGCTGCTCCGGCGCGCAGGATCTGGGCGAGCACATCGTCGTGCAGGGCGGCACGTTCCTCAACGACGCCGTGCTGCGCGCGTTTGAAAAGGAATTGGGCGTGGACGTCATCCGTCCGGACATCGCGGGATTGATGGGCGCATACGGCGCGGCGCTCTACGCGAGGTCACAGCGCGCCACCCATCCGGGCGAAAGCACCGTGCTCAGCCTTGACGCGCTTGAGCATTTCACGCACGAGGTCAAGCAGGCGCGCTGCGGGCTGTGCGAAAACCACTGCCGCTTGACGGTCAACGACTTTGGCGGCGGTCGGCGCTTTATCAGCGGAAACCGCTGTGACCGGCCGACGGGCGCGGGCAGGCTCGCCAGCGGCCTCAACCTCTATCGCTACAAGCAGGAGAAGCTCCGCGCGCTCTCGGAGGATCGCCATCCGGACGCCCCGCGCGGCAAGATCGGTTTGCCGCTCGGCCTCAATCTCTACGAGCTGCTGCCCTTTTGGCACGCGCTGTTCACGTCTTTGGGATTTGACGTCGTCGTCTCGCCCTTTGCCTCGCGCGCGCTGTACATCGCCGGACAGGCGACCATCCCTTCGGATACGGTCTGCTTTCCGGCAAAGCTGATGCACGGTCACGTCGACTGGCTGATTCGCGAGGGCGTTCAGACGATCTTCTACCCCTGCATGAGCTATAACATCGATGAACATCTGGGCGACAACCACTACAACTGCCCCGTCGTCGCCTATTATCCCGAGGTCATCGCCGCGAACATGCCCGCCGTGCGCAAGATCGATTTCATCCATGACTATGTGGGCATCGACCACCGCAAAGCGTTTCCCAAAAAGCTGACCGGCATACTGCAAAAGCACTTTCCGGACATCACGCTGCGCGAGGTTCGCCGCGCGAGTGACGCGGCATACGCGGCTTACGATGCCTACATGGCCGACGTTCGCCGCGAGGGCGAGGAGCTGATCGCGAAGGCCCGTGAACAGGGCCGGCACATCATCGTGCTCGCCGGAAGACCCTATCACGTCGATCCGGAGATCAACCACGGCATCGACCGGCTGATCGAGGGCTTTGGCGCGGCGGTCGTCACCGAGGACGCGCTGTCCCATCACATGCAAAAGGAGCCTGTCGGCGTGCTCAATCAGTGGACGTATCACTCGCGGCTGTACGCCAGCGCGCGCTATATCGCAGGACAGCGCGATATGGATCTGGTGCAGCTCGTATCCTTTGGCTGCGGCGTGGACGCGATCACCACGGACGAGGTTCGAGAGATCCTGGAGCGCGAGGGAAAGATATACACGCAGATCAAGATCGACGAGATCACCAATCTGGGCGCGGTGCGCATCCGTCTGCGCTCGCTGTTTGCGGCCATCGAGCAGGCCGGCCTGACGGGGCAGACCGCGGCAGGCACGAAGGAGGGATATCATGCCCAGTGAACATGTCGAATTTACCCGCGAGATGCGGGAGGCCGGATACACCATACTGGTTCCCAACATGCTGGAATTTCACTTTTCGCTGCTTGAAAAGGTGCTCCGGCTGAACGGATACAACGCGGTCGTTTTGCACAACAGCGGCCCCAATGTCATGGCGGAAGGGCTCAAATATGTCCACAACGACACATGCGTCCCCGCGCTGCTGGTCATCGGCCAGTTCCTGGACGCGCTGCATTCCGGGAAATACGACCTCAATCACGTCGCGCTCGGCATCACGCAGACGGGCGGCGGCTGCCGCGCAAGCAACTACATCCACCTGCTGCGCAAGGCGCTGCGCAAGGCGGGCCTGGGGCACATCCCCGTGATCTCCGTGAACATGAGCGGACTTGAAAGCGCGTCGGGCTTTCAGCTGACGCTTCCGCTGATACGGCAGGTCATCGCCTCGCTGATCTACGGGGACTGCATCATGCACCTGTCAAACCAAACGCGTCCTTATGAATACCATCACGGCGAAACGGACGCGCTGATTGAGCGCTGGAACGACGATCTCGTGGAGCAGTTCAACCGCGGCGAGGGCCTTTCAAAGCGCTCTATCCGCGAAAACCTCGCGCGCATCGTCTCGGACTTTGACGCCATCGACAGGAGCACACAAAAAAAGACGCGCGTGGGCGTCGTCGGCGAGATCTACGTGAAGTATTCTCCGCTGGGCAACAACGGCCTTGAGGCGTTTTTGCGCACGCAGGACTGCGAATACATGATCCCCGGCATCATGGGCTTCGCGCTCTTCAAGATCGACAACCGGATCGAGGACATCAAGCTCTACGGCGGCAACCCGTTCAAGAAGCTGTTCTGCACGCTGCTGCTGCGCTATGTGCAGAGCATGGAGAAGATGCTGATCGACGCGATCGCCGCGCATCCCGCGTTCGTGCCGCCCTCCTCCTTTGAGCACACGAAGACGCTCGTCAAGGGCGTGATCGGCTATGGGAGCAAGATGGGCGAGGGGTGGCTGCTCACCGCGGAGATGCTGGAGCTCGCGGAAAACGGCTATGAGAACATCATCTGCGCGCAGCCGTTTGGCTGTCTGCCCAATCACATCTGCGGCAAGGGCATGATCCGCAGGCTGACGCAGGTGCATCCCGGCATCAACATCGTGCCGATCGACTATGATCTCTCCGCGACCAAGGTCAATCAGGAAAACCGCATCAGGCTCATGCTCGCTGTCGCCAACGACGCCGAGGCCAAGCGCAGGCAGCAGGAACTGCTCATCGCGCAGGACGAGGCCGAATGCGCTAAAACGTGCGCCGGATGCAAAGGGTGCCCTGATCGCGAAGAACAAGAGGAAATGGAAAACGCCGGCGATTAGTGGCCGGTAAAAAAAAGAGCTGTATCGCTGATGCGCGTACAGCCCTTATATATTTGTGGCGGATTTCAATCCGATAGAGGAACTGCGGGTCAGGAACCTTAAATGCAGCTCCCGCTTATTCGGCGTATTTCGCCGCGGCGTTTTCGCCCGCGATTTTGCCGGAAGTCCAGCACCAGCCGTGCGCGGCCGCGCCGTAGGTGACATAAGCCTTGCCTGAGGCGAACAGCGTGCCCATGGAATCCGTGCCGACCGCGTACAGGTTCTCAACCGGCGTACCGTCTTCACGCAATACGTTCATCTGCTCGTCGATATCCAAACCGCCGCAGGTCGAGTACACGTAGGACGCGCCTTTGATCGCAACATACGCGCCTTCCTTCCGCTCGAACGCGCCGGAGTCTGCTTCCGCGATGAGGTTCTCCATGCCGAGCTGCTCCGCAAGCGCTTCAAGCGAATCCGCGCGGAATACGTCGCCATATGCCTCGCCCACATCGAGGATCGCGTCGATGTCCGAGACAGGCACGCCGGCTTCCACCGTGCCGCCCTGCGCCAGGAACATCGGCGTGTTCGCCGTGGCGAGACCCTTTTCGCGTATGGCGTCGATATCCTCTTGCGCATAGAGGACATAGTATGTCGGACCGGCCTTCCAGGCGTCGAACGCGAAGAACATGCCGATCTCATCGTTGTGCGCCGTGCCGTCCGCGCTGACAACAGGGAATGAATTGTCAATCGCCATCGACGTCAAAACCGCCTTCTGATCCGCGGTGAGTTCGTCTGTGCGGATGATGTTGGCGACCTGTGCGATGTGGCTCACCGGCACGACGTCCGGGTTGTACAGCGCTGCGCCTACGGCCTCCTGTGCCATGCGGATGCCCGCGCCGTCGCACTGCGTCATCGCCTCTGTGTTCCACACGCCGCCGATGTATTCCTCGCACATTTCAGCATTGCCGATGAATCCGCCGGTCGCCAGCACGACGCTGTCGCCGTAGATCTCGTATGTCGTGCCATCGTAGCAGGTCGCGCGCACGCCGATGACCGCGCCGTCCGTGTCGGTCAGCAGCGCCTCGGCGGTCAATTCGGTCATGTAGTCGTTCTTCTCATTGCGCGCTTTTGCGGTCTCCATCGCGGAGATGAAGAGCTCGTCCTTGTCGGGATAGCTTGCCCAGACGCGCCAGCCCGCCGGATGGAAGAATGCCGAAAGATCGCCGAACTGGAAGCCGTAATCGAATTTGAGCCAGTCCATGACCTCGCCGGATTCCTCGACCATCAGTCTGATCATCGATTCCTTGGCGTCGCCATCGGTGTAGTCCACCCAGTCAGCGATCAGATCTTCCTCCTCGACAAACTTTTCTCCGCCGTTCGCCTCGACGTACGAGGGGGGATTGATGCCCATCGAGCCGGCCGTATTGGAGGAATTGCCGCCGATCTTGGCCGCCGTCTCGATGCCGAACGCGGTCGCGCCGTGCTCGGTCGCGCTGATGTAGCTCGCAATGCCGGACGCGCCGAGGCCCACGACGATCACATCATAACCTTCGAGCGTTACGGTTTCTGTGGATTTGGCGACAGGCGTATACCATTCGAGAGGATCGCCGCCCGCCTGCGCGATGGCGAGCGATACGGCAGACTTGACCGCGTTTGAGGAGACTGTCGCGCCGGAGACAGCGTCCGTGGCAAGCGACTGGCTATCGATCAGGCGCGGGATGAATTTTTCCGTCACCGTCTCAAAGATGGGTGCCGTGCTGCCCGGCGTGACGACGTCGATCGCGGAGAGTTCGCCGTCCGCGAACGTGATGCTGAGCGTCATCTGCTCGGTCACGCTGTAGGATGGAACCGTTGCCGTGTACGTGCCGTCGGCAACAGGCGTCTTTTCTGCCGCCGCGCCGGTGGCGTCACGCTGTGCCTCGAGCGCCGCGCTGATGACGGCCGTCGATGTGACGGTCGCGCCGGAAACGGTCTCGATGCCGCCGAAATCCGCCTGGGCAAGGTCCTGCCCAACGAAAGCCGCGAGTGTGCCCTCGTTGAGCGCTGTGATCGCCGCGCCGCCGACGGTCGGCGTTTCGCCCGCGCCTTCCGCAGTCACAGCGCTGATCACGCCATCCTGTGATTCGATAGTTACAGTGACGTCACCGCCGAAGCCCTGAACGGTTGCGCTGTTCGTCTCGGCAAACGCGCATGCGGACGCGAAGATGAGCGCCGCTGCCAGTAGGAGCGCCTTTTTCATGGGAAATCCCTCCTGTTCTATTCGGTCGAATACCGGGATACGCCCGGCATGGTTTCATATATTATACAATTGGTTCAAGGCTTTGTCAAACGCGGCAGCGCCGCGCAAGGATCACAAAAAACAGGTCCTGATCGCGGCGGATCATAAAGCCGCGCACTGTTTGCTGTCAACCGCGAATAAGGCGTGCGGACCGCTTTTTCGTCGGTTTCTTCCCTTGCATTTTAAAGCGGGTTGCGCTACACTGGGTAGGAGACTGACAAGAAAGGTGTGTTTGCCTATGGCGGATGAACGAAAGACGCGGCTCTTTGAAAGGGAACCGATACCGCGCGCGGTGCTGACGCTCTCGGTGCCTACGGTGATGAGCTGTCTGGTCAGCGTGCTCTACAACCTGACCGATACGGCTTTTGTCGGCATGCTGAACGATCCCGTGCAGACCGCCGCCGTCACGTTGGCCGCGCCCGTGCTGCTCGCGTTCAACGCGGTGAACAATCTGTTTGGCGTCGGCAGCTCCAGCATGATGAGCCGCGCGCTTGGCCGCGGGGACATGAAGACGCTGCGCGAGAGTTCGGCTTTCGGCTTCTGGGGCGCTTTCCTGTGCGGTGTGCTGTACTCGGCCCTGTGCGCGGTGTTTTGTAAACCGCTGCTTTCGCTGCTCGGCGCGGACGCGTTGACCGCAGGGCCGACGGAGCGCTATCTGTTTTACACGGTGATGCTCGGCGCGACGCCCTCGATCCTCAATGTCGTGATGGCCTACCTGATCCGCTCGGAAGGCGCGACGCTGCACGCCAGCATAGGCACGATGAGCGGCTGTCTGCTGAACATCGTGCTGGACCCGATATTCATACTGCCCTGGGGATTTGACATGGGCGCAGAGGGCGCGGCGCTGGCGACGCTTTTGTCCAACGTATTCGCGGTATTCTATTTCCTTTGCTATCTACTCATCAGGCGCAAGCGCACGTGCGTGTGCATATCGCCCCGCGCAATATCGCTTTCAAAGGACATCGTCGTGGGCGTGTGTGCCGTCGGCGTGCCCGCGTCGATACAGAACCTGCTCAACGTCCTCAGCCACACGCTGCTCAACCATCTCACCGCGCCGTATGGCGCGCAGGCGTTGGCGGGCATGGGCATCGCCTCCAAGATCAGCATGCTGCCGCTGTACATGTCCATGGGCATATCCCAGGGCGTGATGCCGCTGATCGGCTACACGTACGCATCAAGGCGCATACCGCGCATGAAGCAGGCGATACGCTTTACCGCGGGCCTCTCGCTGACGGTGCTCTCAGTGGTGGGCGCGCTGTTCGTGATCTTTGCCAGGCCCATCACGAGCGCGTTCATAGGCGACGCGCAGACCATCTCCTACGGCGTGACCTTCATGCGCGCGCTGGTGCTCTCGATCCCGTTTTTGGCGATGGACTTCCTCGCCGTCGGCGTGTTTCAGGCGGTCGGCAAGGGCGCGCTCTCGCTTTTCATGGCCTGTGCGCGCAAACTGCTGCTGGAGATCCCCGCGATGTTCCTGCTTGAGCGCCTATGGCCGCTGTACGGGCTTTCCTGCGCGCAGCTTTGTGCCGAGGTCGTCATGTCCATCGTGGCCACGGCGCTGCTCGCGCGCCTGATTCACCGCCTCGACGCGGGCAAGGCGTAAGCCGGCTGTAAACGGCGGACAAAAAGGCGGCTTAAAATGAGCCGCCTCATGAAGATATGCCAAATTTCATCTGTGAATAAGAAGGGGTCGGCAGAACGGGGCCTTATTCGTGGCAGGCCGCGACGCGCTAGAATTGCCCGCGCGTCTGATAGATGTACCAGTCCTCGCCGTCCGTGAC
>CAYUZP010000065.1:0-9895 GCA_964449655.1 uncultured Oscillospiraceae bacterium | reverse complement strand
AGGGATCAATACAGAAAATGTTCAATTTTCTTTCCCGATCCGCAGGATGATTAAATTCGTCATGCAGCAGCTCACAATCATGAAGGATTGAACGAGCATATGGCATAAGACGCCGTCCATATTCCGTGAGCACGGCTCCGCCTGACGTACGCATAAACAGTGCGCCGCCCACTTCTTTTTCAAGCGCCGCAATTTGCTGGCTGACCGCTGTTTGGGAAATGAAATTTTTTTCTAGCTGCGGCAGAAAAACTTCCGGTTTCAGCGATTGACAAAAAATAAGCGCGACGATCTGTGTTCATATATTTTTTCGGACGAGTTCACATAGTGATCGTTCAGAAACACAAGGATCTTTCCGGTCGCGCTGCCGCAAAGATCAATACATTCTTAAAGAATGACCTGATAGCGGCATATCGTAGGATTCTAAACAGCGGAGCACTAGCCGGAAAAGGAAGCAAGAATGTCTAAGCTGCAAATCATTTCGCACGCTACGCTGCTCCATCAGGATTCGCCGCGTCTATGCATGGATGTGAAGGTGAGCGAGCAATCATCCACCACTTCAATGCCGTAATTTGCGTCAAATGGGAAATATAAACCACAATTACTAAAAATCGACGTGTTTAAAGGATAAGAAAAACCACTCTGCTTCAAAATCCAACGCAAGCGCTTTGGCCGCGATCACTTTCCGGGCGAGAGGAGCTTGCGGATCTCAAAGCCCTTTGACAGGTTGCCGCTGATCTTGAGCTGTCCGTTTAAGAACAGCTTGTCTGTACTCATAAGCCCGCGCGCCATGCCGAGCAGGTTGTCAAAACTCGCCTCGACAAACGCTTCAGCCTCGCTTGAGGGCGTCGGCTCGATGTGGATGCCGCCGTCTGAGAAAGCGACGTGAAATGTGCCTTCCCCGCGCCCGACGATGTGGATCTGCAGCGTGCGCCGGAAGCTGTATTGGATGTCCGCCGAGTGCTTGACCTTGTTGACGCGGTCGATCTCTTCATACGCGTGTTTGAGCTGCGCGAACGCCTCTTCAAATGCCAGCGGTTCACCGCTGTTGTCCCCGCAGATCTCCTCGTACATGCGTCTGTACTGACCCGCGCTCTTCTCCCAGGAAAAGTCCTTGGTCATGCAGCGCCGACGCAGCGTGTTGAATGTCGCCTCATCGCCGAAGTACAGCTTGACCGCTTCCTCTATCGCCAGGTACAGATCCTTTGCCTGATAATCGGAAAACGCGAAGCCGTCTCCAATGCCGTCAAACGCCTTGTAAGCGCGCACGGAATCCTTGAGGCCTCCCGTCTCATGGACGATTGGCACTGTGCCATAGCGCATCGCCATCATCTGAGACAGACCGCACGGCTCAAAGCGCGAGGGCATCAGATACATATCCGCGCCCGCGAATACCGCGCTGGCCATCGGCTCGTTGTAGTCGCTGGAGAAGCCGAGCTGCCCCGGCCAATGCTGCTTGGCCCAATTGAAGTAGTCCACATATTGCGCGTCGCCCTGGCCAAACACGATCAGCTGCGTGCCCATATCCATCAGCCCGGGCAGAACCTGCTTGACCAGCTCGATGCCCTTTTGCTCGACTAGACGCGCGACAGAGGCCAGCAGCGGCCATTCGGGCTCCTGTTTCAAGCCGAACATCGCCTGAATTTCCCGCTTGCAGCGCTCCTTGCCCTTCATGTCGTCCACGGAGAATGTATAGGGGATCATCGGATCGTGCGCGGGATCGTAGTGATCCATGTCGATGCCGTTGAGTATGCCGTAGAGCTTTTGGTCCACCATGTCCACCACGCCCTGCAAGCCGTGGGCATAGTATGGATAGTGCAGCTCGCGCGCGTATGTCGGCGATACGGTCGATACCGCGTCCGCCATCAGCATCGCGCCTTTCATCAGGTTGATGTCGTGACGGCCTTCAAATTCGTATCCCAAGCCGCCGTCATACCAGCCTTCCGGCAGAGCGAACGTCGTGGTCAGCGCGTCCGCGCCGAACTGCCCCTGATAGGCGATGTTGTGGATCGTGTAGACGGACTTGATCGGCCGCAGCGCCGGGTTGAACGCCTGATCGTTCTTGAGATAGATCACAGCCAGCGCCGTCTCCCAGTCGTTGCAGTGGAGAATCTGCGGCACGAAATCCATTTCAAACAGCAGATCGATCACCGCACGGCTGAAGAACGCGAAGCGCAGCGCGTCATCGTCATAGCCATAGAGCTTTGGGCGATCGAAGAACGCCTCATTTTCGACAAACCAGACCGTCACGCCGTTTAATTCCCCTCGATGCAGAAAGCCGGGATAGACCTGTTCGCCAAGCCTGATCTCAAAGGGTTTCACCGGGCGAATATCGTTGGCGTAACGCGCGCGCGTCATCTGATAGTAGGGGACGATGATCGCGATTTCATCTCCTGCCTGCTTGAGCGCGGGCGGCAGGGAGAAGGCGACATCCGCCAGACCCCCGGATTTGCTGAATGGCGCGCATTCGCTTGTGACAAACAATATTTTCATCGACATGACCTCCCGATTGCTGTGATATCGTGACATCCTACGCGTGGATTTTGATTGCTTTTGAGCAGGTGCTTTAAGCAGGAATCGATTAAAGCGCACGCATAAAGCGAAGCACCGCCTCGGCCGCGCCCGCAGCGCCGCCGTCCTCATGCATGCTGCAGGACAACGCCTTGCACCGCGCCCGCAGCGCTTCATCCGTCAGCAGCGTCTTTATGCCCCTTGCCAATGCGTCCTGTGTCAGCGCCTGTCGAGGCAGCACGCCGCACGCCGCGCCCAGCGCGAGCAAGCGCTCTGCCGTAAAATGCTGTTCCTCCATCTGCGGCACGCACAGGCAGGGCACGCCGAAATACAGCGCTTCCATCGCGCTGCCCGTCCCCGCGTGCGTGATGAAGCCGCTCGCTTTTTGCAGCACGTCGAGCTGCGGCACGAACGGCAGCGCGGTCACATTCTGGGGGACAGGCATGTCAAATGTAGGGCCGACAGCGCAGAGCACGTCAAGCTCCATCTCCCGCACGACAGGGAAGAGCATCTCGTAAAACGCGGGCCAGTCGTTGAACAAGGAGCCCAGCGATGTGTAGAGCAGCGGCCTTTCGCTGTCCGGAGGCGTCCATTCCCCATCGCCTGCACGCGGGGCGATCTGTGCGCCTGCGAAGTAGAAATCGGGTCCAAATGCGTCGCCTGCAGGCTGCATCACGCGCGAGAGTGTCGATATGTTGAAGTCGCCTGTGCCCTCAAAGATTTCGCGAACGGTGAGCAGCGATACGCCGTATGCCTGTGAAAAATCCGCGGCCATGCGCAGTGCCGCGGCGCGCGCGGGATGTGTGTCCGGATATTGAGGCCAGCCCATGCAGACCGAAAAGTCGGCGCAGGGCGCATAGCTCGTGAACACCATGATGAGCGGCCGTTTCAGTTTTGCTGCGGCGAGCCGCCCAGCCAAAGCGAGCTGATCGCAGAGGATCACGTCCGGCGGCTGCGCCTCGAGTACAGGCAGGATGTGATGAATCACGCCCTCGGCCTCGCCCAGGAACACCAATGGGATTCCGGCGATAAAGTCATCCCCGCCCGCGACGGGTCCGCGCGCGGCGACAGCGGGTATCTCGATAAAGCGTGCGCCGGTGCGTTCCACTTGTGCGCGATACCGCGTAGGGGCAAAGTAGGTGATCTCGACTCCCCTGTGCACGAGTTCGCCGATCATCGGCAGCGAGGCGAACACGTGACCGGTCGCGCCGACGGGGATATAAGCAGCTTTGAAGGGCATCCGTCTTTCGCCTCCTCGTATATGCGCAAATGGATGAATCGTGAATGCATTCTTTGGGAAATGCGTCAAAACGATCCGCGTTTCTATTCTATATTATAGGAATCAGTCCATATAAGTCAACAAATTCTGGCAAAATTCCTGTAAAATCATACGATGAACGGCTCGGCGCAAAACATCCTTCCGCCATCGCGGGAACGCGTCTTCCTGATGCGTGAATCTTTGGTCTTGCGGGTTTTTGATCGCTTGCGGAAAAACGCTCAAAAACCGCTTATGAAAATTGCACAGGGCTTGTCATGACAACGCCATCGCGCATGCGCGGCAAATTGAGAAAGTCAAAAGAGACAGAACATTTGAATATTTTTGCAGGATATATGGAGCAAACGATCCAAAAATGACGGAAATGGAGGACAAATTTTGCATCATTTCCATTAATTTGGACATGAAAATGAATTTTTATCCCTGTTTTTGATTCATGCGCCGTGTCAGAGCGCTGCTTGGACGCGTCAAACGGCCAAGAAGGACATCCGATGCGCGAAATGCCGCATATGGAGAAAAATACAGGAAAATGAGCAAAAATTCGTAAAATATCCGGCAAATCTCAAGGCGGCAAAGCGACGGACAGGCATTTGCATCACAGGCATTTTTGTGAGGTTGTTCAATTGAAAAAGGCGATTAAAAGCCCTATAATAGCGCATAGAAAAAGCGCCGCGGAACGCCAGGACCGGCGCGGGTAATGAAGGAATGGAAAGGGGAAAATACGCTATGGCAAGCTTAAAGCTCGATCACATCTGCAAGGTCTATCCCGGCAATGTGACGGCGGTGTCCGATTTCTGTCTCGATGTCGAGGACAAGGAGTTCATCGTGCTGGTCGGACCGTCGGGCTGCGGCAAGTCCACGACGCTGCGCATGGTCGCGGGGCTTGAGGAGATCACGGCGGGCGAGCTTTACATCGGGGACAAGCTGATGAACAACGTGGCGCCGAAGGATCGCGACATCTCCATGGTCTTTCAGAACTACGCGCTTTACCCGCACATGACGGTCTACGAAAACATGGCATTTGGCCTCAAGCTGCATCAAAAGCCGAAGGACGAGATCGACAGGCTGGTGCGAGAGGCGGCGAGGATACTGTCGATCGAACCGCTGCTCAACCGCAAGCCGAAAGCGCTCTCCGGCGGACAGAGGCAGCGCGTCGCGCTGGGGCGGGCGATTGTGCGAAACCCGAAGGTTTTCCTGTTTGACGAGCCGCTCTCCAACCTAGACGCAAAGCTGCGCGTACAGATGCGAACGGAGATCACGCGGCTGCATCAGCGGCTGCAGACGACGTTCATCTACGTCACACACGATCAGACGGAAGCGATGACGATGGCCTCGAGGATCGTCGTGATGAAGGATGGCGTCATCATGCAGGTGGACACGCCGCAGAACCTGTATGACTATCCGGCCAATCTGTTCGTCGGTGCGTTCATAGGCAGCCCGCAGATGAACCTGATCGACGCGCAGCTTGTGCGCAATGAGGAGGGCGTGTGGGCTCAATTCGGCAACAACAGCGTGCGCGTGCCGGACGAAAAGATCGCACAGCTCACGGACGCATCCACTGTCGGCAAAGAGGTCATCATGGGCATAAGGCCTGAGAACATCCATGACGAAGCGCGCTACTTGGCTGAAGGGAAGGACAATTTCATCAAAGCGCGCGTTGAAGTCGTTGAGCAGATGGGATCGGAGACATTCCTGTATTTGAAGCTCGACGGGAAGGAGGACAACCTCGTCGCGCGCGTCGATGCGCGCAGCAGTTCCCACGTGGGCGACAACGTCACCCTCGCGCTTGAAACGAATCTGCTCTATTTCTTTGACAAGGACACGGAGGCGTCCCTGATCGCGCGGTGAAAGGCGGTCTGCATCGAAAAGATGCGGGCCTTTTTTTGATTGGGCGCAGGATATCAAAGCGCAAAGATGGCACAACACATGAGATTAACAACGCACAAAAGCTATGGCTGATGTTTTGATATACTGCAGCGATCGCGATGACAAAATGGTCGATTTATGAAAATGTTCCTTTTCCCCTTTGAAATTGGACGGAAGTTTGGTATAATAGAAAATTGAGAAGTGTTTAGCGATGCCGTGAAAGGTGGTATGGGCATTCAATCGCGTCATCAGATGGAGGTATCTGACAGTGCAATAGCGATGCGGGGCCGCTGCAGACCGGACTTTTGTGAGAATAGGGGAAACGCAATGAAGCGGGATAAGATCATATATCGGCTCAGAAAGGAGCTGGATGCTCAGCGCTTTGAACACACGCTCGGTGTAGAGAAGACGGCAAGGCAGATGGCGCGGCGCTTCGGCGAGGATGAGGAGAAAGCCGCGCTCGCGGGGCTTTTGCACGATTGCGCGAAATGCATGACGCTTTCACAGATGATCAAAATGGCCAAGGACGAGCCGACGGATCCTGTGATGCGCGGATCAAAGGCGCTGATGCATGCGGTCGCCGGAAAGGCGATGGCCCGTGACGTCTATGGCGTGCAGGACGAGGAAGTGCTGGGCGCGATACGTTGGCACACGACGGGCCACGCGGGCATGACCAACTTAGAGAAGATCATCTATCTGGCGGACATGATCGAGCCGGGACGCAAGACCTACCCGGGGCTTGAAGCGCTACGCGTGCTGTGCAGGCAGGATCTCGATTTGGCGATGCATCAGGCGCTGCGCATGAGCCTTCGTCATGTCACAGAGCAGGGTAAGACGCTGCACCCCGATACGCAGGCTGCGCTGGAGGATTATGAATTTGGCAAGCCACACGGGGCGGCAATGGTTTCCGCGGTTCAGGGCACGTGACAGCGCACGCTCTAGAAAGCGCATACCTGAAGAGGACAGGAGGAAAAACATGAACGCGAAGGAATTGGCAGTGGCCGCGGCGAAAGCGCTGGACGCCAAGCGCGCAAGGGACATTGTCGCTTTGAAGGTGGATGAGATGACGATCATCACCGACTACATGGTGATCGCGTCCGGCACGTCACAGATTCAGGTCAAAGCGCTGGCGGAGAATGTCGAGGAAGAATTAGGGAAGCTCGATGTGTTCGCCAAGCGTCGCGAGGGGCTGAGCGAGGGGCGCTGGTGCGTGCTCGATTACGGCGACGTGATGGTGCATATCTTCCACGAACAGGACAGGGAATACTATCAGCTGGAACGCCTGTGGTCAGACGGAACCAACGAATTGGCGCTTCACTTTGAAGGCATGGGACAGGCATAACAACAGAAGGATGGATATGGATAATAAAAAACACCCGATGCGCAAGGATGTGCTGCTGATCGCCTTGGTGATTGTGGCAGCGGTCGTGCTGCTGATCGTATCACGCGTGATGCCGCGCACACGTATAGATGACATAGCGCCTGACTTGACGCTCGCGCCCGATGCGGTCACCTATCTGGACGACACGCAGATGCCCACATGGACGCCTGCTCCTGAAAAGACAGTATCACCCGAACCGTCGCCTGAGGCATCGCCCACACCTGAGGTCTCTGGCGCGCCGCAGCCCGCTGCCGCGGGGCCTATGCCCATGGCGCAGACGGATGAAGTGCGCGGCTATGTCGTCATACAGGTGAACGGGCAGCAATATGGCAATCCCATCGCGATGGACAGGGACAAGATCATCACGATACGACAGGACGCGGACACCATCAATCAGGTGCATATCACACCGCAGAGCGTGTATATGGAATCGTCTACATGCGCAAATCAGGACTGCGTGGGGCAGGGAATTGTCACATTGGACAACTATGAGACGCGCATATTGGGCGCTTATGTCATCTGTCTGCCCAACGGTGTGACGCTTGAGCTTGTGCCCGCTGAGGAGAGCGGAAGCGGACAGGCGGAAGGGGAGTGATGTCATGCGCAGCCGCGTGGCGCAGAACGTGGCGCTCTGTGGCCTGCTGACGAGTTTGATGCTCGTGCTGGGACTGGTGGAGCGGCAATTTCCGCTGACGAGCGCCATACCGGGCATCAAGCTGGGACTGGCCAATTCGGTGCTGATCTACGCCGTTTACATGCTGGGCGTGCGTCAAAGCATCGTACTGATGCTGCTCAAGGCGCTGCTGAGCTGGCTGATCTACACCAACATGAACGCGATGCTCTATTCTCTTGCCGGCGGCACGCTGTCGCTGCTGGTCATGGTGCTGCTGCATCGCGTGAAGGGCGTGAGCGTGATTGGCGTGAGCGCGCTGGGCGCGGTGTTCTTCAATGTCGGCCAGATTCTCGTCGCGGCATTCACGCTCAACACGCCGCAGCTCCTGTTCACCTATCTGCCTGTGCTGATGATCGCGGGCGTGTTGACGGGCGTGCTCACGGGGATCATCGCCAAGCTGGTGATGAAACACCTTAAAGTGATACGCAAATAGTGCATGTCAAGGATTCAGGGGGGAGATACATGAGACAGCCGGTATTGCTCTGCTACAACCTGCAGGGCGTCAGGGCACAGGGCATACAGGCGGCGGCAATGCACCTTAAAGTCCGCTTGCGGCCGGTGAATAAGGGGGAATACGGGTTGCCCCTGTCTGTGCTCTGCGGCATGGAAGGGACGCAGGACGCGCCTTCGGAGCAGATGCCAACGGAAGACTTTGACGATGAGATGCTCGTGATGGCCTTTTTCCCTCGGGATCTGGTCAGCCTGTTTTTACAGACCCTTCGGCGCATGAATGTGAAACCCGTAGCGCTCAAGGCCGTGCTCACACAGACAAACGCGTCGTGGAATTCCGGCAAGCTGCATTCGGAACTGTCCAGGGAACATGACGCGCTGGCACAGCAAAAGACGTCAAGGGATGAGAATTTTAAAAAATAAGCAAAAGGCCTTGCGTTTACCGCAAAGCTGTGCTATAATCCTGACGTTGTCGATGCTGATGTAGCTCAGCAGGTAGAGCGCATCCTTGGTAAGGATGAGGTCACCGGTTCGAATCCGGTCATCAGCTCCAGAAATCCCTCGGAAACGGGGGATTTTTCTGTATCTAATGGAAAATTTTGCAAGAAT
Source organism: uncultured Oscillospiraceae bacterium (assembly GCA_964449655.1). GTDB lineage: Bacteria > Bacillota > Clostridia > Christensenellales > Aristaeellaceae > Ventricola. Next base: position 1,132 of record CAYUZP010000065.1, on the reverse strand, counting down.
CGACCGTAAATCCTGCGTTTTTGTCGGCTGGATTCCTTTTCCGTCAAAAACGTCATCAAATGCCCCGCTCAAATATCCTTGTGGCATATGGGTTTTTGGCCCTGTTTTTCGTCAAAACAGGCGTCAATTTTCCGTGAATCCGTAGCATCTGCGGATCGCTTCGCTGGCGTCCGCCGCCTCCTTGCGCCCTTTGTCGTAATATTTGAGCGTCGTCTGCGGATTGGCGTGCCCCAGCATCCGCTGCACAAGCTTCAGGTCGTGTGTCATTGCGGAAATATCCGTCGCGACTGTCGTCCGGAATCGTCTCGGCGTGATCGTTTCCCCGAATCCGGTCTCCTTTGTGATCCACTTGCGCATGCTGCGAAGCCGCGTGTAGCTCACAGGCTCTTTGCCGCCTATGATGAATTCGTCCGGCTCGCCGCGTTCGGGCAAATAGGACAGGATCTCCGGTGGGAGCTGCAGCACGCGTTGGCTGCTTGCCGTCTTTGTATAGGGCCTGAAGTGGGGTTCGTTGCGGGTTGGATGTGTCACGGTGCCGCGAATATGCAGCAGGCCTTCGCCCGCGTCCAAGTCCATCCAGCGAAGCCCCAGCACTTCCTCCGGCCGCAGCGGGAGGGAGATGGACAGCGCCAGCCATGCCTTTCGCGTTGGGTCGGAAATATCGTTCAGGTGCGCGGCCAGGTATCGCATCTGTTCCACAGTGTAGGGTTTCGTCGCTTCCGCCGCCTGCCCGCGTGCATATGTCGCGTTCCGGACCACCCTGCCGTCGGATAATGGCTCGGCTAAAAAGCTCTCCGCTTTCCATTCCGGATATTGCAGGCAGAAATGCTTCAGCTCGTAATATCTGTGGCGGCTGATATCATAACGGCTGCGCCTGGATATCTCAGGCCTGATGTCCGTGCCCATCTGTGTCTTCCCCGTTTGTCCGTCAAGTTTGAAGTCTGAAACTCGTCGGAACATCTACAGTGGAATCACAGCCATTACCCCTAATCTAGAATAGAATTCTATTCTAGATTGGCTTGTGGAATCACAAAATATGCGATCAAGAAAATCTCGCCAAATGGAACTTTTCTGATCGCATCTCTCGCGAAAACATAGACAGGGAATAGGATTCAAGAACAACTGAACGAAT
>CAYUZP010000064.1:0-9956 GCA_964449655.1 uncultured Oscillospiraceae bacterium | reverse complement strand
CGTTTCAGGCGCGCTCTCCAGCACGGGCGGCAGCTCCTCGGTCAGTGCGTCCACCGGCACACCGGCAAACAGCAGCGCAGCGCACAACAGCAGCGCTGTCGTCTCTTTGACCCGTTTCATTTCATTTCCTCCCTGTCTGTCGTTTCTTCCATCAGCATATCATTCTCACGGATGTAATACCGATGTATTTAGCATTATAACACTCATATCGCAACTTTTCAATCTAAAAAGGCGAAATCATGTTCTTTTTGCATTTCAATCGCGCAAAACTGTACAGAGCGCCGCATCTGTGCTATAATTTTTGTACAATATCACACCAAACCTTACCAGTCGCCTGTGGGATGAAAGGAGCATGATCCAGATGAAGCGCTCGATCAACCGCATATCAAGAATCATGTCCTATGTGCTTTTGATGTTGGTCATAGGCGGCTGCGGCGTGGCGCTGGGACTGCTCGCGTTTTACAGGGGACGCTCGCTCGGCGCTCGATTTGTATATCTGCTCTTCCTGCTCGCCGTGCTGGCCGTCAGCGGTTTTTTGCAGGTCATACTGCACGAGGCGGGTCACGGAATCTTCGGCGCGCTGACCGGCTATACGTTCTGCTCGTTTCGCGTCGGCAGTCTCATGTGGATACGCGTGGACGGAAAGATACGCCTGAAGCGCTTTTCTTTGGCGGGCACGGGTGGGCAGTGCCTGATGGCGCCGCCCGACATGGTCGATGGAAAGCTCCCCGTGCTGCTCTACAACCTCGGCGGTTCGCTGATGAATCTGTTGACAGGTTTGTTTTCCATCATATCGGCAGCTGCGGCCACAAAAGCGCCGCTGCGGGATGCGCTGTGTCTGTTCGGGATCGTCGGCATTCTCAGCGCGTTGATCAATGGCATCCCTCTGCGCATAGGCGGTATCGACAACGATGGGTACAACGCGCTCTGCCTGCGCCGCAATCCCGATGCCGCGCGCGCCTTTTGGGTGCAGCTCAAGGTCAACGAGCAGACCTCAAACGGCATTCGCATGAAGGATATGCCGATGGAATGGTTCGCTGTGCCCGATGACGAGGGCATGAAAAACAGCCTGATCGCAGCGCTCGGCGTATTCGCCTGCAGCTGGCTCATGGACGAACATCGTTTCAAGGAAGCGGAACAGCTGATGGCGCGCCTGCTTGGGCTAAAAAGCGGCATTACGGACATCTATCGCTGCATGATGACCGTCGACCGCGCGTATGTCGAGATGATCGGTGAAAACCGAAAACCCGTGCTGGACAGGCTGCTTAGCGCAGCGCAGCTTGAGTGGATGAAACTGCTTGCGACGCAGCTCTGCGTGATCCGCACGCAATATACCCATGCGCTTTTCGTCGAGGGGAACCGCGCGAAGGCGGACGAGATCAGGGCACAGTTTGAAAGGCAGGCGGAGCGCTATCCGTACGCGGGCGAGATTCAGTCCGAACGGGAATTGATCGACATCGCCTATGAGCGCTTTGCCTCATCTCTTCAATCCCAAAAAGACGACGAGCCGCGTTTTGATATCCAATGCTAGATGCTATGATGAAGTCAAACGGAAAATCAGCGCGCCGCTTCTTCAGCGTCCGTCATGGAGCGGCCGCGCAAGCGCGCGTGATGGAGGTCTGCTTATGTTGACACGCACATTTTTCGCCCGCTCTCCGTTCACAGCGGGCCGTTTCGCACCATTGCCCGCGGGCGCGATCTCGGCACGCGGCACGCTTCGCGACCGGCTGCTCACCCTGCGCGCGGGGCTGCTCTCAAAGAACATGTCCGCGCTGCGCGAACAGCGAACCCTCACGGACACGCTGCCTGACACGCTCGAGGCGGCGCTGCTCGTTTCCGCCCAGTTAGGCGACGAGGAACTGCGCCATGACGCGCTGCAATTGTGCGACGCGGTGATCGACACACAGCATGAGGACGGCAGCTTTGGTGAATGTGTCTCCTTCGCCACGCGCGGACGCATGCTGCGCGCCATCTCCTGCGCATACGCGCTGACCGCAGAGCGGCGACAGCTCACCTTCATGCTCCGCTACATGAAATATCTGTCTGACACGCTCAAGGAAGAACCGCTGGGCGAGTCGGACGCGATGCACATCGCCGACACGCTCGAGGCGGGCATGCTGCTCTACAACATCACGGGACAGCGCGCGATACTGCCCGTGCTCACGCTGCTCATCAGTCAAGGCGCGGACTACACGTCGCTCTTTAGCGCCTTCCCCTATCGCACGCCGATTTCCCGCGCGTACCCCGATCTCAAACGAAACAGCGGTGACGCGTATGCCGAGCATCTGCTGCGCACGGCCGATGGCGCGAACCTCTGCGAGGGATTGCGCGCCAGCGCGCTCAGCGGCATGATCACGGGCTCAGGCAAGCATCTTTCCGCGCCAGAGATCGGCCTCACGCGGCTCAATCGCGCACACGGCGCGGTTTGCGGCGGCATCACGGCAGACCCGCTTCTCGCCGGAACTCACCCCAGCCGGGGCGTGAGCGCGGCTTCCATCGCCGAGCTGGCCGCGTCCCTGGAGACAATGCTCTGCTGCCCGGGCGGCGATTTTTGCGCGGATCAGCTGGAGACGCTGATGTACAACGCGGTCAGCGCCGCATTCACGCCGGACTGTCACGCGGTGCAGGCCGTGCAGCAGGCCAATCAGGTCGCCATCGACGGCGCAGCGCGCTTTCCGCTCATGGACAAAGGGGCGAGCCTGTTCGCCTGTCGGGATGCGCAATCGTCGCTGCTCTCCGCGTGGCCGCGCTTTGTACAGCATCAATGGATGCTCACGCGCGATGACGGGCTATGCGCGATGGGGTATGCGCCTTGTGCCGTGCGCTATCGTCTTGGCGGCGTGGGCGTGCGCGTGCTCGTCGAGAGCGATTATCCGGTGAGCGGCAGCGTGCGCATCACGCTGAACGTCGAACGCGAGACGGCATTCCCGCTCGTTTTGCGCATCCCCGACTGGGCACACGGCGCGACAGCGGCCATTGGCGGAGAGATCCTCCCCGCGGAAGCGGGCTCCTTCCTCACGCTCAACCGCGAATGGCAGGACGGCGACGCGATACTGCTCACGCTGCCGATGACGGTCGAGCGCATCCCCAGCTTTCATCAGGCCATCTCCATCGCGCGCGGGCCGCTGCGCTTTGCCTATGCGCCGAAAAGCCAGCGGGAAATCAGCCCCGAGGGATTCATCCTCGCGCACGCGCAGGACGGATTTGGCGTGGCGCTCGTCTTAGGCGCTGAGATTGATGTAAAGACGGATGATGGACGCGTGACGCTCTGCACGCAAGCCGTTCCCGTGCCCGCATGGACGATGCATGGGCCAAGCGCCGATCAGCCGCCGATCATGACGGGAAGCCATAGGACGCCGATGAGCATCGAGCTTGTGCCCTATGCCGACGCGATGATCAGGCTCTCCGTCCTTCCCACCGTCTGAACGACCGCGATATCTGTCCCTTTTCGCGTATTTAAAAAATCTCAAATCTTCTCCACCTGCGCGTCACAATTTTGCCGCAAGCGCAGGATATACTCCGGAAAATGGCGTTTACATCCCAAAGGAAACACGAAGAGGTGATCCAATATGGCCAAAAATGCGCGCATACTGATCTGTGACGACGATCCCATCGTCCATCAGTCGCTGTCTCTCTATTTGGACAACGAGGACTTTCTGCACGATTCCGCGCACGACGGACAACAGGCGCTCGATATGATTCACGCCGGGCACTACGATCTGATGCTGCTCGATCAGATGATGCCCGGCATGTCCGGCATGGAGGTCTGCCAGGCGGTGCGCAAGGAGAGCCAGCTGCCGATCATCATGCTGACCGCGCGCGGCGAGGAAATCGATCGCATCCTCGGCCTTGAGATGGGCGCGGATGACTACATCGTCAAGCCCTTCAGCCCACGCGAGGTCGTATCGCGCATCAAAGCCGTTTTAAGGCGCACATCCACCGCACCCGACACGCATGAGGAACAGCTCACGACGCTGACCTACGGCTCGCTAGAGATTCAGCCGGAGCGCTACAGCGTGCGGCTCGGCGGCCAGACGATCCCCTGCACGCCGCGCGAGGTCGAACTGCTCTACCTGCTTGCCAGCCATCCCGGGCGCGTATTTGACCGGGAACAGATCCTCTCGCGCATCTGGGGTTACGACTTCTTTGGCGACACCCGCACGGTCGATACGCACATCAAGCGCCTTCGGCAGAAGCTAGCGTGCCCTGAAATGGGCACAGCGTGGGACATCATCACCGTCTACGGCGTCGGCTATAAGTTCGAGGCGGATGCATGAAGCACAGCACGTTCTTCCGCCGCACGCTGATCCTCGTCTATGGCGCGGTCGCCCTCTTCGCCGTGCTGATCCTGGCCATATACGCCCTCATCTCCCCAAAGCTCTTCGCGCAGAAAAAGATCGATGACCTGATCCCAAAGGGACAGATCATCGCCGGCTACATCGAAAGCACCCTTCGCGGCGAGATCTCAACGGCGTATCTTGTGCCGCTCATCGGACGGAGCACCTCTCAATGGGAGGCGACCGTCTGGGTCGTCGACACGCAGGGCAACACGCTCATTCGCACGCAGCAGATCGACGGACGGCGCGTAGGACGTCTGCCGCTGCAGTTCAGTCGGGCGATGCTTGAAAAGGTCATGGCCGGCGAGATCGCCACACACATCGGCACGCCGGAGGAATTGAGCACTGAGGAGACCTCACCGAGCGACGACTTCCCCCCCAACGTGCTCGACATGCTTTCAGGCGATTCGCCTACCGCGGATGCATCCGAGGAGAACCTGCACGGCAATCTCGTCGCCGTCGCCGTACCGATCACCTATTGGGGCGAGGTCGTCGGCGCGGTATTCATGGCGCAATCGATGACCGAGATCATGAGCGGGATGCAGGCGCTGACCAACACGATCACGTTCTCGATCCTCGTCGTCGCGCTGCTCCTTCTGCCTGTCGCGCTGTACTTCGCCTCGCGCATGTCAAGGCCCCTGAGCAACATGCGCGCCGTCGCGATGACGATGGCCTCGGGCGATCTCACCGTGCGCGCCGACGATCAGCGCCGTGACGAGTTTGGCGAATTGGGGCACGCGCTCAACTTTCTCTCCTCCGAGCTGGGACAGACCATCTCATCCCTTGACATGGAGCGCAACCGTCTCGAGCGACTGATCAACGGCCTTTCCGAGGGCGTGCTGGCCCTTGATTTGGACGGCTCTGTCTCGCTGATGAACCCCGCCGTGTGCAGCCTGCTCGGCGTCGACGCGCAAAAAGAAAACGTGCGGCAGGCCGCGCCGGACGTGTTCGCCATGTTTGATGAGGCGCTTCAGACCGGAAAGCCCGTCCGCAATACGATCTGGCAGGGAGATGTCGCGCTGCGCATCTCCGTCGCGCCGCTGACCGGCGAAAATGGGGATGTCGTGGGCTGCGTGGGCATACTCTCCGACGTGACCAGCGCCGAGCGTCTGGAGCAGACCCGGCGCGACTATGTGGCGAACGTCTCCCACGAACTGCGCACGCCTCTGACCGCCATGCGCGCGTTGATCGAGCCCCTGCGCGACGGTCTCATCAACACAGAGGAACAGCGCCAACAGACCTATGAGGTCGTTCTGAGGGAGACGATGCGCCTCTCGCGACTGGTGAATGACATGCTGGAATTGTCGCGCCTGCAGAGCGGAAAGGCCTCGCTGTCAAGAAGCGTATTTGAGCCGCTGCCGCTATTAAACCTGATCCACGAGACGTATTCACCCTATGCCGAGGATTATCAGCAGACGTTTATCTATGACGTGCCGGAAACGCTGCCCGCCGTCACCGGAAACGCTGACCGCACGCAGCAAGTGCTCGTTGCGCTGATCGATAACGCGTTCAAGTATACGCCGGAAGGCGGAACGGTATCGCTGATTGCGCGCACGGAAAACGAGGTCATACGCGTCACCGTCCGCGACACAGGCGTTGGCATCGACGCGGATGACCTGCCGCACGTGTTCGATCGCTTTTATCAGGCGGACAAGTCCCATCACAGCCGCGGCACCGGCCTGGGGCTCGCCATCGCCTATGAGATCATGAAACAGCTCGGGGAAACGATGAGCGTCGAGAGCGAGCCGGGTGTGGGTTCCGCCTTCTCCTTCACGCTGCACATCGCGCCCGCACAGATCCCCGCTTGACAGACAGTCGCCCATGGAAACACGCTTTTGCGCATTCCATGGGCTATTTTTATAACAGGCGTGCCGTATCGACGGATCGATCTGCACATGGACATCACTCATTGAAGGAGCCTTTGCATCTCCTCGCGCGCCGCCTCGATTTCCCGCTCGACGTCCGCGAGGCGAAGCCCACCGATCGTGCGTATGGGCCCTGGCTTTTCATCATGCGCGCGGCGCCACAGGATCACGACATCGTGCCACTGTCCAAATTTATATCCGGTTTGCGGGTAAAAACCGACGCGCACAAAGCCCATCCGCTCGTGCATGGCGAGACTGTCCGCGTTGGAAGCCGTGATGAGCGCGTAAAAATTGACATATCCCTGCATCTCCAGCAAGCGCATGAGCAGCGCGTACAGCGGACGGCCCAATCCCCGATGCTGCCATTTTTCCGACAGATAGATCGTCAGTTCGGCATTCCACGCGTACGCGGCGCGTTCGGCCTGTCTGTGCGCATAGGCGTAGCCGGCGACCTCTCCGTCGATCTCCAGCAACAGATACGGGAAGGCGCGCGCGATCTCCAAAACGCGCTGCTCAAACGCGGCCTCCTCTGGCACATCGATTTCAAACGTGACCGCTGTGTCCTCGATAAACGGCGCGTAGACGTCCAATATGCGTCGGGCATCCCGTTCCGGCTGTGCAAAGCGAAGGGTGATGTCGTTCATATCGATGACCTTGCCGGCGCGGCAACCGGAAGCCGCATGGAAGGAGACAGACGCCGCGTGATTGTCCGTCCCCATGGGATCGCAGCGATTTCGCTCAGGCGCGTTCAACGGTTTAACAGCGACAGCGAAATCCGCTTCTTCTGCTCGTCAACTTCAAGAACCCTGACCTGCACGACATCGCCGACGCTGACGATCTCGCTCGGATGGCGCACATACCGATCCGCCATCTGCGAGATGTGGATGAGTCCATCCTGATGCACGCCGATATCGACGAACGCGCCAAAGTCGATGACATTTCTCACCGTGCCGGTCAGCACCATCCCGGGCTTTAGCTGCGAGATGTCGAGCACATCGGTCCTCAGGTTCGGCGGGGGCAGGCTGTCGCGCGGGTCCCGTCCGGGCTTTTCCAGCTCTTTTGCGATATCGCTCAGCGTCATTTCACCGATGCCGAGCGATTGGGCCAGCTCTTGTACGCCCTCCGCCTGAACGCGCGCCGTGATGCCGGGCACGCCGCCGCGCACATCCTCAAGGCTGTATCCCAGCCTTTCCAAAAGCGCCTTTGCCGCTTGATAGCTCTCCGGGTGCACAGCGGTCGCGTCGAGAGGATTTTTCCCATGGACGCGCAGAAATCCCGCGCACTGCTCAAACGCCTTTGGCCCCAACTTGGGCACCTTTTTGAGCTGTGCGCGCGAGGCGATTGTGTTCTCCTCCCGGTAGGCGACGATGTTCTGCGCGAGCACTGGCCCGATGCCCGCGACGTGCGTCAGAAGCTGCGCGGAGGCCGTCTCGATGTCGACACCGACACTCGATACGCAGTCCTCCACCACACCGGACAGCGCGCTCTCCAGCTGGGCTTGCTTTAAATCGTGCTGATACTGACCGACGCCAATCGCCTTTGGATCGATCTTGACCAGTTCGGCCAACGGATCCTGCATTCGCCGCGCGATGGACACAGCGCTTCGAAGCGACACGTCGTATTGGGGAAATTCCTCTGCCGCCATCTTGCTCGCCGAATAGACGCTTGCGCCGGCCTCGCTGACGATCGTGTACTGCACGCCCGGAAGTTCCTTGAGCAGCGACGCGATGAAGCGTTCGCTCTCGCGGGAGGCGGTTCCGTTGCCGATGGCGATGGCCGTCACGCCATGCCGACGCACCATGCCCACGATCTGCGCGCGGGCCGTATCGAGCTGCTTTTCATGCGCAGGCAGCGTGAAATAGGCGACACCGGTCTCAAGCACGCGCCCCGACGCATCGACGACGGCGAGCTTGCATCCTGTGCGGTATCCCGGATCGACTCCCAATGTCACACGGCCGCGAATCGGCGGCTGCATGAGAAGCTGATGCAGGTTTTGGCCAAAGACCCGAATCGCACCCTCGTTCGCGCGGTCGGTCAACTCGGCGCGGATCTCGCGCTCCAATGACGGCTCGATCAATCGCTTCCACGCATCCCGCGCGCTCAATCGCACCTCTTCGCTGCATTCGCTGCCCGGGCGGATCACAGCGCGGCAGATCACCGCAAACGCCTGTTCGTCATCCACCTCGACGCTGACCTTCAGCCATTCCTCCCGCTCGCCGCGGTTGATCGCCAGCACGCGATGCCCCGCGACGCGAGAGACCGGCTCGCGATAGTCATAGTAGAGACGATAGACGCTGTCCCCTTCTTTGGCCGCGACGGTGCGAAGCACGCCCGTGCGATGGAAAAGCGCGCGCAGGGACGCTCTGATGGAGGCGTCGTCGCTGAGCTGTTCGGCGATCACGTCACGCGCCAGAGCGAGCGCCGTGTCCACGTCGTCCACGCCCTTTTGAGGATCGACAAACGCCTGTGCCAATACGCGCGGTTCATCCCCGCGTCTCTGTGCAAAGATCGCATCCGCGAGCGGCCCCACGCCCTTCTCTTTGGCGATCATCGCGCGCGTACGGCGCTTGGGTTTGTAAGGCCGATAGAGATCCTCCAATTCGGAGAGCGTCCGCGCCGCCGAGAGCTTTTCGCGCAGCGCGTCATCGAGCTTGCCCTGCTCCAAGATGGCCGCGGCGATCTGTTCGCGCCGATTGTCAAGGCTGCGCAGATAGTCAAGCCGCTCGCTCATCTCGCGGAGCTTTTGGTCATCCATCGCGTCTGTCCTCTCCTTGCGGTAACGCGCGATGAACGGAACCGTATTCCCCTCATCCAGCATGGAGACGACCGACGCCGCAACGCCTTCGCTGACGCCAAACTCCTGCGCGAGGATTCGGCTGATCTGTTCGTTTTCCATGAGTGCCTCCCATCTTGCCTATCGCGCGTTCTCTGCGATGTCCTGGTGCAAATCGATCACGTCGAGATCATCCGGTACGTATAGGTCACCCTGATAGTACTGCCGCGCCTCGGCGGTGTAGAGCGCTTTTCGATCCGCATAGTGCTCATCCTCTGTGTGCCAGAGCACAAGATGGCGCGCGCCCAGTTCGCTGGCGAGCTTCGCGGCATCGGCGACGGTGCTGTGATGTTTCTCGTAGGGCTTAAAACGGTCGGCGTGCGCGAGCAGACAGAACGCCTCGCAAAGCAGCCAGTCGCAGAAGGATACGTCCTTTTCGCACGCGCGGTTAAAAGGCTCATCGCCGAGACAGACGAGCTTTTCGCCGTTCTCAAGGCGTGTCGTAAAGCCGAACTGCAGCAGCTTTGTCGAGTGAATATCGAAAAAACGGAAGGGATAGCCGCAGAGCGTCGCCTTTGTGCCGTCGTCAATGTCATGGAAGAATATGCGCTTGCCCATGAATTTGAGCAGCTTCTTTTGAAGCATCAGCTCCGAAATCATCTGAAGTCCCCGCCGCACGCTCTCATGACAGTAGATCTGCAATTCGCCCTCGTAGCTGTCCTCCTTCATCATGGTCATGATCTTTCGCAGCACCCAGACCGCGCCGTTGAGGTGATCGGGATGCGCGTGCGTGATGAAGAAATCGTGCACCTGATCAAATCCCAGCCCAACGTCCTCCATCTGCCGCAGAATGCCGTTTCCGCCGCCCGCGTCGACGAGCAGCGCGCCGCCCTCGTTTTGAAGCGCAAAGCAGGTATTATAACAACGGGTATGCTCAAGGCGCAGATGCGCTATCGCGGGAAGAAACTCGCCACGGTGGAA
>CAYUZP010000063.1:0-9959 GCA_964449655.1 uncultured Oscillospiraceae bacterium | reverse complement strand
ATTTTCAAATTCAATTTTTCATCAGACTATGTCATCTATTCCTTTGTGCCGCAATGCATCATACATCCGGCACACCCGTCCTGGCCGCAACCAGAGCATCCCGTGCAGCCGGAGACACAGCATCCCCTTTTCATGTCACGCATGAATACACGAGCCAGTTTATAAAGTATGATCGCGGTAACAGTACCCACAATGATCGTCGCCACAGGGATGCTCCTTTCTATCAGGTCTTGTAGCCTTTTGATTTTCTAGATGCATATCAGATCACTGGATGCATTGGGAATGAGCTCGATGCCAGCTTTCATGAGGAACTCATTTCAAGGCATGCGCAGCATATTCTTTTGTCACCGTCCTGCATAGCGCGTTTCCAACGTTCCGCTCTCATGATATGGTCTGACGATCGCGACGATGAGCGCGATGAGCACGATAACGGCACAGACCGTGCCAATGCCGAAAACCGTTTCTCCCGTGAACAGTCCGCCGAGCTGATAGAGGATCAGTGAACAGGCATACGCGAAGCCACATTCCCAGCCAATGGCTGCGAGCGTCCATTTACCGCTGTTCATTTCGCGACGAATTGCGCCGATTGCGGCAAAACAGGGTGCGCAGAGCAGGTTGAAAACGAGGAAGCTGTATGCAGAGAGCGGTGTGAATTGAGATGCTATGTTGGCCAACCCTGCGAATTCGCCTGCTTCGACCATCTCCAAGGCATCCCCCGCGACAGCGAACAGCGTGCCAAATGTACCGACGACTTCTTCTTTGGCGACAAGGCCCAGTAAGGTTGCCACGGTCGCCTGCCAAGTACCAAAGCCAAGGGGGGCAAACAGGAACGCGATGGCCTTGCCGATGTTTGCGAGGATCGACGTGTCAATGTCTTCAACCATGCCAAACGCGCCGTTCACGAAACCGAAGGAGCTGGTGAACCAGACGACGACAGACGCCAGCGTGATGATCGTTCCAGCCTTTTTGATGAAGCTCCAGCCGCGTTCCCATGTGCCGCGCAGCACATTCTTGACGGAAGGCCAATGATATGCAGGCAGCTCCATGACGAAAGGCGCCGGTTCACCCGCAAAAGGATTCGACTTTATGAGAATGATGCAAGAGATGATGATTGCCGCAACGCCTATAAAGTAATCGCTTGGCGCAACCCACCACTTGCCGCCAAAGACCGCGCCTGCCAGCAAAGCGACGATGGGCATCTTCGCACCACACGGGATGAACGTCGTGGTCATGATGGTCATGCGACGGTCACGTTCCTGCTCGATCGTGCGCGAGGCCATGATGCCAGGCACGCCACATCCCGAACCGATCAGCATTGGGATGAAGCTCTTGCCCGACAGACCAAAGCGACGGAAGAGCCGGTCCATGATGAAAGCGACTCGCGCCATGTAACCGCAGTCCTCGAGAATACAGAGCATCAGGAATAGAACCAACATCTGCGGCACAAAGCCGATGACCGAACCGACGCCGCTGATGATGCCGTCGACAATCAAGCCGGTGAGCCAAGGCGCTGTGCCGATTCCCTCAAAAAAGCGCTGTGCTGCCGGGATGATCCATTCGCCCACAAGCACATCGTTCGTCCAATCTGTCAGGATTCCGCCGACAGAGCTGATGGCGATATAGTAGACCAGCACCATGATGACCGCGAAAATCGGGAGACCCCAGATACGGTGCGTCAATACAAGGTCGATCCGATCCGAAACGCTCATGCCGCGCTTTGACTTTTTGAGGCAACCGTCGATGATTGAGGAGATCCAGCTGTAGCGCGCCGCGGTGATGATCGACTGCGCGTCATCTTCCATCTCCGCTTCACAGGCGGCAATGTCCGTCTCGATATGTGACATGACCTCTTTGGAGATATTCAGCTTTTCAATGACGCGCTCATCACGCTCGAAGATCTTCACAGCGAACCAGCGCTGTTGTTCTTCCGGCATGTCGTGCAGTGCAGCCTCTTCGATATGCGCCAAGGCGTGTTCGATGCTGCCCGCAAACCGATGCTGTGGAACGGTCTTTATGCCGCTCCTTGCCATCTCAACGGCGCGTTTTGCAGCGTCCATCACGCCTTCCTCATGCAGCGCGGAGATCTCCATGACCGGCACGCCTAGGCGTTCTGAAAGCGTTGCCACGTCGATGCGATCGCCATTTTTCCTCACAACATCCATCATGTTCAGCGCTACGACCATTGGGATGCCGAGTTCGGTCAGCTGCGTGGTCAGGTAGAGATTTCGCTCAAGGTTCGTCGCGTCGATGATGTTGAGAAGTGCGTCGGGTCGTTGGTCGATCAATGCATTGCGCGCGACGACCTCTTCCATGGTATACGGAGACAGGGAATAGATGCCCGGAAGGTCGGTGATGATGACATCGCTTTCACCCTTAAGGCGTCCTTCCTTCTTTTCCACGGTCACGCCGGGCCAGTTGCCGACAAATTGGTTTGCGCCTGTCAATGCGTTGAACAATGTGGTCTTGCCGCTGTTCGGATTGCCTGCGAGCGCAATTCTGATGCTCATTTCTCATCCTCCATATGTTAGCATAATCTAATTTATGGGTCAAATTGAAGGGGCTGATGCCCCGCTTAGTACCCTTCAAGTTGTCGCTTTGGTCTTTTTTTCTTTACTAATTCGCATACGATGCAATGCGATGGTTTTCACTCCACTGCATTTACCTCGATCAGTTCGGCGTCCGCTTTTCGAAGGCTCAGCTCGTAACCGCGCACGGTGATCTCGATCGGGTCGCCTAGCGGCGCAACTTTGCGAACGTAGATTTCAACGCCCTTGGTGATGCCCATATCCATGATGCGGCGCTTGAGCGCGCCTTCTCCATTGATTTTCGTCACCGTGACTGTCGCGCCGATGGGGGTCTCCCTTAATGTCATGCCATTTCCTCCTCCTTTGATCTCATCACACCAAGATCCTGGCAGCAAGTTCGCGGCTGAGCGCGATGCGGGCATCCTTGACCTGAACGATCAGATTTCCTGATATGTCAGAAACCACACGAACGTTCTCGCCCTCCACAAAACCAAGATTCTCCAAATGCGCCCGCACAGAAGGAGTACCACCGATGTGCAAAATCGGCCTTTCAGTCCCCACACCAGCCATTGTGAGCGGCATACTGTCATCCCCTTTCCTGCAGTTCCTCTGTTTTTTGAGATGTAGTATCTCCTAATTAGTTTCTTCTAACTTCACTATATTAGCACCGTCTAACCGATTTGTCAATCCATGCTCATCCCAAAATATTGAACAAATTTTACTGATTTCAGTTGTCTATTTTATTGTCCCATGATATAATAATCATAAGATTGAAGATATTCATCCATGAACTGGTTAGGACAGGGGGCGGATTTTATGGCCGTATCAGAAGCCATTGAAAATTATTTGGAAACCATATACATTCTTTCCCTGCAGCAAAACGAGGTGCATGCGGTTGATGTCTGTTCTTACCTTTCATATTCGCGGCCAACGGTATCAATCGTGTTGCGACAGATGCGGGAAAATGGGCTTGTGACAGTGGACAGCGACAATCACATTCATCTGACCGAAGCAGGTCTTTCCATCGCGACGACGATCTATGAACGGCATACGACGTTGAGCAAATTATTCATATCGTTGGGAGTTTCACCGGAAACAGCATTGCGCGACGCCTGTAAGATCGAGCACGATCTGAGCGATGAGACGTTCCAGGCGATCAAGCGATACGCGGCGACGATGGACAAACAGAGCGAGCGCGGGTAAAGACGTGGCAGCCGCAGCACAATCGCGGTGCCTGGTGTTCTGCAGAGCAAGGCAAGGAATCTGGTTCTTTGAATTTTATGATGAGGAATCGAAAATTATTCAGTGCGCTGTGCATCGCCTTTTCCACCTATTCGCGCATTCCTGTACCACAGGTGGATTGGACAGATGAAAACAAGCGCTATAGTTTGTGCTTCTTCCCAGTGATCGGCGTATGTGTGGGTATAGCGCTAGGCATATGGTTGATGTTGTGCGACGCTTTGGCGTTTGGGCCGATGCTGCGCGGCGCTGTTGGCGCGGCGATCCCCCTGCTTGTGACCGGCGGCATTCACATGGACGGCTTCATGGACACGCAGGATGCGGTTCATTCATGGCAGCCGATCGAACGTCGTTTCGAGATCTTGCATGATCCGCATACGGGCGCTTTCGCTGTGATGAGCTGCGCTGCCTATCTTCTGGTCATGGCGGGTTTGCTCGGCGAGATGGGCGCAGGGGATGCTTTGGCGCTTGGCGCATGCTTTACGCTTTCCCGCGCGTTGAGCGCCTTGCTTTTGATCGGTTTGCCGAAGGCAAGCAAGGACGGTTTGCTAGCGGGATTTGCGGCATCGGCGGAAAAACACGTGGTGACGATGGTGTGCGCGATCATCGCCGCTGTGTGTGTAGGGCTTTGTGTTGCAGCGCTTGGCGTGATGGGCTTGTTTGTGCCGCTTGCGGCAGGCGTCTGTGTGCTGATCTATCGGCGAATGGCGCTGCGGTATTTTGGCGGTGTGACCGGCGATCTGGCGGGATGGTTCTTGCAGGTGACGGAGCTCGCGTGTGTTGCAGCGGTGTTGCTTGCAGCGAGAATCGTCCGATCATGATGTCCACTGAAACGCAGGTTCCGCCTTCAGCGGGCACGCGTCAAACAGCTGTGCGCTTGCGATTTGATACTCTTCAAGGCGTTTGGCCTTGCATACGCGCTTGAGCGGTTTTTCAACGTCTTCAAAGCATCCGCTCATCCATTTCATCAATTCCCGCATGCGTGCGGTGACGACATTTTGAGGGTGCCAAGCGAGCCACGCGGCGAGGAGCGCATCATGAAATGCGCGAAGCTCGGCATGCGTAAGTCGTGTGCCACCCAGAACTTCCCTTGCGAGCGCTGGATTGGCGACGATTCCGCGGCCCAGCATCATCGCGTGCATGTCAGGGCATTTGCAAAGCAGCTCATGGCAATCCTGTGCGGTGAACAGATTGCCGTTGTAGACGAGAGGCAGCGTCGTCTCTTTTACGGCGGCAAGAAAGATGTCGCGATGCGGTACGCCCTCATAGAACTCATTGCGTGTGCGAAGATGAACGATCAGCTCGCAAAGGGGATAGCGCGAGAACAGCGAAAGCAGAGGTTCGAACTCGTCTTCACGGTCATAGCCGATGCGCGTCTTGATGGAAAGTTTCATACCGAGTGTGGATAGACGCGCGCAGGCCTCATCCAAAAATCGTTCAAGCGCTTCGAGGTCTCGAAGCATGCCTGCGCCTTTGCCTTTAGCGGTCACCGTGCCGGATGGACAGCCGAGATTCAGATTGATTTCATTATATCCCATGTCCCGCAGCTCGTTCGCTGCCCATAGCAAGAGCGCGGGATCTCGCGTCAGAATCTGTGGCACAGCGAACAGGTCGCGGTTGAGAGCAAGAACGGCTCGTTCACGCTTTGTGAGGGTTCTGGTCTGTGTGGGGCTGATGAATGGGATGAAATACTTGTCGATTCTGTCAAAATGCGCATGATGCACGCGACGAAAGGTTGCATCTGTGATGCCCTCTAGCGGGGCAAAATAGAGTGGTACGGGCATATGTCCTCCTGAATATCCTATATGGCCACAGTCGCAAGCCATCTTGAGGCGAAAAATAGCGCGAATGCTTTTTCTCTTTCGATAAAGTGAGAAAGCGCAATGACCATGCGGGATTCGTCATCACGGATATTGAATGTCAGTGCTTCAGCTAAAGCGAACGCGAATCCTTTCCATTTTAGTGCAACATACAGCGAGAGAGGGCAGGGCAATGAATACGCTTCAGGAAATCATCGACCGTTCAAAGAGGCTGGTGTTTTTTGGCGGTGCAGGCGTGTCGACGGCCAGCGGCATTCCGGATTTTCGTGGACAGGAAGGGTTATACCGTCAAAAATATGGTGATCTGACGCCGGAGATGATGCTCAGCGCATCATTTTTTTATCTCCACCCCGCGATGTTTTTCGATTTTTATCGCGCACACATGGTACACTTAGACGCTCGTCCAAATGCTGCGCACATCAAACTTGCCGAGCTGGAACATGCAGGCAAGCTGACCGGACTGGTCACGCAGAACATCGATGGCCTGCATCGCAAAGCGGGGAATCGGTGTGTCTACGAGCTGCACGGAAGCGTGTATGATAACGCATGCATGGACTGTGGAAAGCGGTACGGTGTCGAAACGGTGATGAACGCAAAGGGGATACCGCACTGTGTGGACTGCGGTGGCGTGATCAAGCCTGGCATCGTGCTCTACGGCGAAGCGCCGGATCATTATGTGCTCACGGGCGCATGTCGGGAGATTGCGCGTTGTGATACATTGATCGTCGCAGGAACAAGCCTTGAGGTTGAACCGGCGGCATCTTGCCTTGAATATTTTCGCGGGCATGAGCAGGTGGTCATCAATCGAGAGGAGACGAGCGCAGATGATCGCGCGACGCTTGTGCTGCATGAAGATATCGCCCATACATTGGGCATGATCGTCGCTTGATCATTTTAATGGATGGATCCCAAACAGACCGACGCCGCCCCACGACAGGCAGTGGGACGGCGCCGATTTTGATTTGGAAAACTTTACCTGATTTTGAATCAGTCTGTCAAGCTGGTGTCGATTGCGTCAAACATGTCGCTGTTCTCATTGATCAGCGCAGCGTTTCCGACGACACCCTTTGCGCCTTGCTCGGCAAGCGTATCAAAGATTTGCGCGTAATCGAGCAGCTTTTCGACCGTGGTTGCCTTGATAGCGCGCATGGCGGCCAAAGTGCGCTCATAGCTGTCCCGGTTATACAGCTTGTTGCTGATCGCTGTATTTGCGTTGCTGAACGGGCCAACCGGCGCTGCGAAACCGCTGTATGCACTGGTGATGTAGTTGTTCAGTTCCTCTTGCGTCAGGCTCAGGTTTTTAAAGTATTCGGACAGCGAGGGAATAACCTCGTTGTACGTTTCAGCCAGACGCGGATCGCGATAGGCCAGAAGGACGACCCAGTTGCGGCCAGCGCTGATCATTGGTGTATAGACGCTGTAGGTGTTGCGCATCACGGGGATCAGTACAAGGCTGCTCGCCACAGAATTGAACACGTTCAGGTCGCCGGAGAACTCAAGGCCCGTCTCCTTAAACGGCACAGCGATCGCGTTGTACATCGCATCAGCACCGTAGGTCGCAGCGAGGCTCTTGCCTGCCGGGGCGAGGAAAGCGCTGTAGTCCGCAGGCTCGTTGACCTCGTCGCTGAAGAGTTCGCGCAATGCCAGAACCTTATCGGTGGCCGCTGCGATGTTGTCTTCATTGCCGACGACGGTCAGGATCATGCCGTTTTTGTTGAGCAGCGTATCCATCACATCGAGAATGTCGTCATGGAAGGCGCTGAGTTCTTCCTCATCCATTGCGCCGACACGCTCGAACGCTTTGTACATGCCCACATCGCCCGTCTTCAATGTATACGCGTCGCCCTCGCTGAACGCGCTGTATGCCAGGGAGAGCGCATAGCTGTCCGGTGCGATGCTCTGCTTGTACAGCGGTGCATAATAGCTGCAGATCATCTGCAGATAGTCCATCTGTTCAAAGTCCGTGCGCATCATGATCTCTTCGACCAGCGAGAACGCCTCGTCAAGTCCCTCTGGGAAACAGGAGAACTCGATGTCGAAGTAGGGTTCATAGCTGAAATCTTCCTGTTCAATGACGGACAGGCTTGTATAGATGCCGGTTGTGACATTCGATGTGCGCACACTCAGCGTCGTCGGATCATAATTCTCGGTCGGCAACATGCCCACGAAAGCCGCTACGACGATCGCCGCATCCAGCTTTTCAGGCTCTATGCACGAAGCATCTAGGCGGATGTGAATATCCATCATGTCGCTGTCCACGACGGAGGTGACGACGCGCATGCCATCGATGTTTTCGTCAGTCGCGGTGGCGACGACGACCTCTTCCGGCAGCGTCGCTGCGTCCACGGCGGCCAGATCGGCGACGGTCACACTCTGCTCATTTTCAGCATTCCAAGCCTGCAGATCCTGCGTCTGCTGTACGAGCGCGGTGATCTCCTCCTCGCTCATGGCCGCTTTCATTTCGGCGAGCGACTTTTCAAGCTCTTCCGCTTCCTGCTCCTTGAGACCTGGTTCGCTTGTAGAGACAATCAGGCTCAGCGGTGCATCTTCCGGCAGATACTTGGCAAGAACCTCGTCAAATGCGCCCGCTTCAAGGTAATCGTTCAGGCTGTTGCTGACGGTATCGCCGACAAGGAAAGCGAGCGGATCGCCGCTATCGCCCCAATAGGAGACAACATTCATCGCTGTGTCAACGGAAGACGTGTTGTCCGCGCTCTGCGCCTGCGAAAAACGCATCTGCAGGACATAAGAGGAGAGCAGCTCCGGATCGAGCCCTGCTTCGATGGTGGCAGCGATACCTTCACGAATCACCGCGGTGACCTCGTCCGCTTGTTCTGGCTGCGCACCGAGCACGACAAACAGGGCACGCGGGCTGGGACCGCCTGTTGACATGCCGTATTGGAAGGATAGACCCGGCAGACGCTCTTTAAAGAGCAAATCAAACGTCTGATTTTGTGAGGCTAGAGCGCTGAAAGCAACGCTGAACACCTCGGTTTCCTCTGCGGTCATGCCCGTCAGCGGAATGGTGTAGACCAGCATCGTTTCAGCAGCTGCGTCAGCGGTGGTGGGGAAGATGACGCTTTCCTTGACATCTTCAGCGAGCGGCGTGAAATCCGGTTCGGACAGATCCAATTCCACTCGGTCATACTTGGAGAGATATTCGCCATCGATCAGCTCGAGGAAGTCGGCGATGTTCAGATCACCGCACAGCACCATAATCGAATTGGACGGATGGTAGAACTTGTTGTGGAACTCCACGATATCTTCATGCGTCATCGTCTCAATGACGCCGGGCACACCACCGGTCTCGTATCCGACGCTGCTGCCCGGATAGGCGTTGCGTGTGGACAGGAGCATGGCCTCGCGAGATTGCGTGATTGCACCCAACATCTCGCTGTAGACCGTGCCCTGTATGGTGATGGGCGAATCCGCATCGGGCAGTTCGTAGCGTACAGCCTCGCGCAGCATGGAACGCTCGTCGGTGAGAACCAACGGGTTGTAGACGCCGTCCATATAAAAATCGACATAGCGAAGCAGCTGCTCCTCGGAGAGGGAGGAGACGGGGTAATACGTGTAGGTTCTGGCTGTCATGCCGTTCATGTATGTGTTGTATGTGCCATCGGCGAGCGCCATGAACAGATTCGGGTTGGGATACTTCTCGCTGCCGGAAAGCGCAGCATGCTCAAAGACATGCGGAATTCCTTTGTCATCGTAAACCTGCGTGCGGAAGCCGACGACGAACGCGCGATCCAAAGAGTCGCTGGCGATCCAGATGAGCGGCGCACCGGTCTTGTCGTGTGTAAACTCGACGACATCACATCCGTTTGTCTGGAATGGATAGATGCCTGCCACTGTGAAGCCAGCGATCTTGTCGCCGACAGCGGGAAGCGAGCTTTCTGCCTGCGCGCAGCAAAGAATCAACGCGAAGAACAGAAGCAGAGCTGCGATTTTCTTCATAAGGTTGACCTCCTTGTGTGAGATGCGAATTTCCGCCGGGAGCGTTCGATCCTTGCAGAAAGGAAGGATTCGACCGCTTTTGCCGATTCCATCGCGCGATGCGTGGAAGTGCAGCGTGGCCTGTCATGGCGGACTGATTATAGTTTTGACATGCGGATTGGAAATTCCTGCCAAAACATGGAAAATGAGGATCATACATTCATGGTCAGTGCTGAAATGCGGGCGGCAGGAAACAGCCATGTCCCATATGCGCACGGTGAGATTCCCCCGGACATACGCATGAATGTTTTACTATCCCAATTCCTGCTGGTGTTTACTTTTTAAAGTTTTATAATCTGTTCCAAGTATTCTTCTGTTTTCATACTGATGTAAAATCTCTTTTTCTTCATGGATCTTTTCTTATTCCCTACCTGCAACA
>CAYUZP010000062.1:0-10049 GCA_964449655.1 uncultured Oscillospiraceae bacterium | reverse complement strand
CCAAACGTTTGCAATTCACTGAATAATCATCAAAATAAATGCTTTCATCATGAACATAGGCTAAATCTCTGACAGATAAAGTGAAATGTATCTGTAGTGGATATTGCCGATAACATGATCTCTCTTTTGACGATCAGGTGATCGGCGCAGGATTGAAGATGCACATGTCGTTATGGAAGCCGTATTGATCCGAATACGGCTCTTTGATGCCGCTGGCAACATCGAGAATCAGGTTGAAGATCTCTGTGCCGATGTCCGCAATGGTCGCCTCGCCTGTCGCGATGGGGCCGGCGGAGATATCAATCAGGTCAAACCAATGTTCCTTCATCTCGTTTCGGCTGCAAACCTTGATGACCGGAGCGATATCCAGGCCGTATGGCGTGCCGCGCCCCGTCATGAACACCTGCAGTCCGATGCCGGAAGCCACCTGGCTCGGACCGCAGACGATGTCGCTGGCAGGCGTCGCCGCATAGATCAGGCCGTGCTTTGTTGGCTTTTCGCAGGGAGAAAGCACCTCGACGATGGGGCTTGTGCCGCTCTTGGCGATGGAACCCATCGCCTTTTCGACGATATTGGCCAGACCGCCTTTCTTGTTGCCCGGGGTCGGGTTGGCATCGCGATCGACTCCGCCGGCATCGAGGTAGTCGTCGTACCACTTCATCTCTTCAGCCAGTCTGTCGCGCGTATGCGCATCGACACAGCGCGCGGCAAGCATATGCACGCCGTCGCGAACCTCGGTCACCTCGCTGAACATGACCGTCGCGCCGCCTTTGACGAGCATATCGGCCGCGTATCCTGCGCTTGGGTTGGCCGTCAAGCCGCTGAACGCGTCGCTCCCACCGCACTGCATGCCGATGAGCAGCTCGCTGAGCGGAAGTTCCTCGCGCCTGCGCTGCTCCAGCTTTTGCAGCTTCTTCTCGGCCATGTCCATGATCGCCTGCATCATCGCGTCATGACCATGCCAGTCCTGCAGCGTCAGACAGTTTTCAGGCGTGATGTCCTCGGGCGGAAGCACGCGTTCAAAGGTCAGCTTTTCGCATCCGAGTCCGACGACCATGATCTCGCCGCCGAAATTGGGATGACGAATGACATTAGTGATTGCGCGAATTGGTATGTAGGCAAGGGGTGCGTTGATCGCGACGCCGCAGCCATAGGGATGTGTGACCGCAACCACGCCATCGACATGCGGATACTTGGGCAGCAGTTCGCGCTTGATGCGCTCGACCGCCACTTTCACAACACCGGCGACGCATTGCACCGTTGTCACAATGCCAAGCAGATTGCGCGTGCCGGCGGGGCCGACCTTATTGCGATAGCCTAGCCACGTCGTGCGCGGCGGATCAGGCAGCTGACTCAGCGGCACGATGTTCGTACCGTAGGGCATGTTGTCCAGCGCAGGACTCTTTGGCAGATTCAGCATGTGCTCGTTGATCCAGCTTCCGACGGGGATGGGATCCTTCGCGTAGCCCAGAACGACGCCATAGCGAATGATCTCACCGTCTTTCGGGATGTCCGTGAGGGCGATTTTATGCGCCTGTGGAATATCATCCCGAGTGATGACGCCGGGCATGACCTCGGTCCCTTTGGGAATGTCGTGCACAGCGATAGCCACATTGTCCCGCTCGGTCACCTTGATGTACAGTGGCGCGCTCATGATCGTATCTCTCCTTTACGTTTTCTAAGATGGTAGCTTTAGCCATTACATACAGTATAAACGATCGAGCGTATGTTGTAAATCGTTTTGATTTCAAAAATCGAAATTTCCCATATCGCACCGTTTCATTCCAATAAAATTGAATGACTCGGCATGGACAGTACCCCAAGCGTATGAGTAGGGGTCAGGTGATGCGCCGCGTTTTCGCCACTGGTCAGCGCTCGATTACGGCAGCCGTACGGCTTGCATCCCCTCGGCATCGCGTTCATCGTGCGTGACGAGTATGAGCAGCTTTCCCCGCGCGCATTCCAGGATGAGACTGCGCATAGCGGCATGCGCATCCTCGTCGAGCGCCCGGAAAGGTTCATCGAGCAAAAGCGCGGGCGCGCACCGGGCCAGCGCGCGGGTCAGCGCGACACGGCGCTTCATGCCGCCTGAGAGTGTCGCAGGAAGCGCATCTTCCTCCCCACGCAGACCGGCACGCGCGAGCCAATCGTCCGCATCCTCTCTTTGCGCAGCCGGAAGCGCAAGCGCGACATTCTGGCGTGCCGTATACCATGGAAGTAGCCTGTCCTCCTGAAAGCAGATGGAATATGTCAGCGGTTTTCGCACAACACGGCCCGACGTGGGCTGCAGCAGTCCGGCAGCGAGGTGCAGCAGCGTGGTCTTTCCGCATCCGGACGGGCCGAGTAGCGCGTAGTGTTTCCCATCCCCGAAGCGGAAGGAGAAGTCGCGCAGGACGCATTTGTCCCCGTAAGACAGATCTACATGGTCAAATTCAATCATGGCGCGCCTCTGAACGGATCCATGGCGAAACGGCATGACGCAAAAGGGTTTCCAGCATCACGCTGAGCAGCACGACAGTCAGCGTCCACGCGAGCAGGCTGTCGGTTTCCAGATAGATCTTTGCCTCATAGAGCCGGCTGCCAATCGCCAATTTGGGTACGCTGATGACCTCTGCGGCGACAACGGCTTTCCAGCACAAACCGATGGCCGCCAAACAGCTTTGAGCGAATGCGGGCAGTATGGCGGGACAGACGACGTGGCGCATTGTTCCAAGAGGACCAAGGTCATATGCGCGCGCCATCTCCAGCAGTTTGGGATCGATCCCGCGAATGGCCTGAGTTAAACTGGCAAAGACCACAGGAAGCGTCATCAAAAAACCGGTGAGCACAGGCACGCGGCCGCTGCTCAGCCATACCAGTGCGAGCACGATGAACGATGTGACCGGCGTCGCACGCACGGCAGAGAGCAGCGGAGAAAGGAACAGTTCGACCACTGTGAACCGGCAGCAGAGCATGCTGAGCGGCACAGCTGTGGCGACGCCAAGCGCATAGGAAAACGCTGTGCGCGCAAACGTATGCAGGAGCGTGCGCCAAAAGAGCGGCTGCGGCAGAAGGGAGAACCAGCGCGCGGCCACAGCGCCCGGCGATGGAAGCAGAAGAGGCTGTCCGACAGCGCGTGAAGCCGCTTCCCAGAGAATGACATAGACAAGCAGTACGCCTGCGCGCTGAAGGATGCCGCGTCGGCGCGGGACGCGAGAAGGATCGGCCACCGCATCAATTCGCATTGTAGTAAAAGTCGTCACCTGGCATCACGCCGCCGATCGAGCGCGGATTCAGCTTCAGCAAGAGCGCATAGAACGGCTCGATCTGCGCGCGCATATCGTCGCCCTCGATAAAAACGATATGGCAATTCGGGATTGCAGCTTGTGCGATGGCAGCTTTCGGCATCACACCACATGCCTCAACCTCGGCAGCCGCAGCGACGGGATCGGCATTGACAAAATCGACGGAATCGCTGTATGCATCGAGAAACGCACGGATTTCATCGGGATGTTCCTGTGCAAAGTCGCGGCGGACGATGGCACATCCCATGGAGAGCACCATGTCCTCGCTGCCTGCCGCGTGCGCAGCGTCCTCAAAGAGCGCGGTCAAATCGAGTGCGCGCCTCAATTCGCCGTTTTGAGAGATGGCGCTGGTGACATGCGGCTCGGGCAATATGCCGATTTCGACCGTGCCTGCTGCCAGCATCGTGGCAAGCGCGCTGTGCTCGGCGATGTATTCCACGGTCACGCTGTCCGCCAAACCGTTCTTTTCAAGGATGTATTCGATCACATACTCCGGCACAGCAGCCTGTCCGGTAGCAAAGACCGTGCGCCCTGATAGATCTTCGATAGACTGTATGTCCTCGTCCGCTGTGACGACGTACAGTACCCCTAAGGTATTCAGCGCGAGAAGCTGAACATTGCCGCCAGTGCGCTGATAGAGCGCAGCGGCGAGGTTGGTCGGGCAGGCAGCGATGTCCGCGCTGCCGCTGGCAATCGCCGATACGATGGCATCTGGCGTGGTGACCAGCGTGAATTCGTAGGCGTCGTCCTTCATCAGGTCCACGAGGCCAATGCCGGTCGGACCGGTCAGCGCATAAATGCGGATAGGCTCATCCTCGGCTTGACAGGTGAAGGAAACCGCCGCCAGAAGCACGGCAAACGCAATGAACAAGACTATTTTCTGAAACCACTTCTTCATGGTCAGCATATCCTCCTCGATTTAAATCCTCCCACAATGCGCCATACAGCATGTGCCGCTGAAAAGACTCGCGCTGTCCATTATAGCATGATGGATGCGAATTTACAACTTTGCGACGATTGCCCTGCAGTGAATTTGATATCATCAATTTTTCTGCCGCCAGGCGCCTATCCTGAAATGAACAGCATCGAATCTATTCATCAATACAGCCTACCCCGTCAGCGGGACGATGCAGCGATGGCCTGATACACGAGGAGTTATGCCGATCCGAGGGACACACGGACCGTCCCCAGTCAGAGGGCTATTGCTTGCGTCCGATCTCCGCACTTTAGGACAGGCCAATTTTATTACGACAGCAATTTAATCATCGCAATTTTAACAGCATGCTGCCTGAAAAATCGTGAGCCGCGACAGTGGTCGGAACGTTTTTGTTCGTTGTCCGCTTTTTTCAGAAACTGCGTATCGCAGACTAATCGAACGATCCGATTTTGCTCTACATATTTGCGTTTTGCCAAACAAAGGCTTGCCAAAACAAGGCAAATCCGTTATAATCTGAACCGGTATGACGCAAGGAGGTATCATTGCCATGGCGAAAACATACTCAGCAAGCATGCTCAAAGTGCTTGAGGGGTTGGACGCGGTGCGGATGCGTCCGGGCATGTACATCGGTTCCACAGGCTCGCGCGGTCTGCATCATCTGCTGTGGGAGATTGTGGACAACGCAATTGACGAGGCGGCCAACGGCTATGCGCGCAGCATCCGCGTCGAACTGCACGGCGACGGCAGCGCGTCAGTGGAGGACGATGGCCGCGGCATGCCCGTTGACATCCATCCAGAGTTGGGCATCACGGGCGTCGAGGTCATCTTCACACGGCTGCACGCGGGCGGAAAATTCGATCATCAGAGCTACGCTTATTCGGGTGGCCTGCATGGCGTCGGCGCTTCGGTTGTCAACGCACTATCCAAATGGCTGGTGGTGGAGAGCTGTACCGGCGGCGGGATGTATCGAATGCGCTTTGAAAGCTACTATGATAAGCAGGAAAAAAAGGTCATGTCCGGCCGTGCGGTCACGCCGCTTGAGCGCATCTGCGCCACGCGCAAGCATGGCACACGCGTCACATTTCTGCCCGATGACACCGTGTTTGAGGAGACAACATTCAGCGGCGATACGGTTCGTCGTCACTTGCGCGAGCTGGCGTATCTCAACAAAGGACTGGCGATCACGTTCATCGACGAGCGCGAAAAGGACGCAGAGAAGCGCGAAGCGCTCTTCTGCTATGACGGCGGTCTGGCGGATTATGTCGGCTACATCAACCGCGACAAGACGCCGCTTTATGACAATGTGCTCCTTCTGGAAGGCATGCAGGATGACGTTCGCATTCATCTCGCCATTCAGCACACGGATGACTATGCGGAGAACATCTTTTCTTATGTCAACAATATCCCGACCGCTGAGGGTGGTACGCACGAGATGGGCTTCAAGTCCGGCCTGACGCGCGCGCTCAACGACTACGCCCGACGCAGTGGCGCGCTCAAGGAGAAGGATGCCAACTTAACCGGAGAGGATTTCCGAGAAGGTATGACGGCTGTGCTGTCTGTCTTTGTGCAAAACCCGCAGTTCGAAGGGCAGACGAAGGGTAAACTAGGCAACACGGAGGTTCGTCCAGCGGTCGAATCGTTCGTCTATGCGAAATTGACCGAATATTTGGAGAACCTGAAGAATCAAAACGTCGCGCTGGCGATGGTCGAGAAGGCTGTGCGCGCAGGAAAGGTTCGCGAGGCTGCACGCAAGGCCAAGGAAGTCGCCCGCGCGAAAACGCAGCTCGAGGCCGCGCCGCTTGTTGGAAAGCTCTCCAGCTGTACAGGCCGCAAGCCGGAGCTTAACGAGATGTTCATCGTCGAGGGTGATTCAGCTGGCGGTTCAGCGAAACAGGGCCGCGACCGGCGCTTTCAGGCGATTCTACCCATCCGCGGGAAACCGCTCAATGTCGAAAAAAAGCGTATCGATCAGGTGCTCGCCAACGAGGAGTTTCGTTCGATCATCACAGCGCTTGGCACAGGCATCGGCGAGGACTTTGACATCTCCGCGCTCAAGTATAATAAGGTCATCATCCTCTCGGATGCCGATCAGGATGGCGCGCACATCCGCGCAATCCTGCTCACGTTTTTCTATCGTTACATGCGTCCGCTGATTATGGATGGACATGTCTATATCGGCATGCCGCCGCTCTATCGCGTATCAAAGGGCGACAAGCATGTTTACGCATACGATGACAAGGAGCTGGCGAAGGTGACATCTTCGATTGGCAAGGGTTACGCGATTCAGCGCTACAAGGGACTGGGAGAGATGGACCCGCCGCAGCTCTGGGAGACAACGATGAACCCGGAAAACCGACAGCTCATGCAGGTGACGCTCGAGGACGTCGCCGAGGCAGAGCGACTGGTCACGCTGCTGATGGGGGATAAGGTCGAGCCACGGCGCGATTACATCACAGCCTACGCTGATTTCAACAAAGTCGATACATTCCTCGCCAGGGAAGGGAAGGGTAAGTAATGCCACGCAGAAAGGACGGCAATCCGCCGCGAGGGAACACGGTGCAGCATGAGATCATCCAGCGTCCGATGGAAGAGGTCATGCACATGTCGATGATCCCTTATGCCGAGCATGTCATCCTCGAGCGAGCGCTGCCCCGCGTGGAAGACGGATTGAAGCCCGTACAGCGGCGCATATTGTTCACGCTCAATGAACTGGGCGTCACACCGGACAAACCGCACAAGAAATGCGCCCGTATCGTAGGCGACTGCCTGGGCAAATACCATCCGCATGGCGACGGCTCCGTATATGACGCGATGGTTCGCATGGCGCAGCCGTACAGTATGCGCGCGATACTCGTCGATGGTCACGGCAATTTCGGTTCCATCGACGGGGACAGCGCCGCCGCCATGCGCTATACCGAGGCGCGTATGGCCCCGCTTGCGCTGGAAATGCTGCGCGATATCGACAAGGACACCGTACCCTTCAGCTTCAATTTTGACGATTCGCTCAAGGAGCCGGACATGCTGCCCGCGCGTTTTCCAAATCTGTTGGTCAACGGCGCGTCGGGCATTGCCGTCGGTCTAGCGACGAACATCCCGCCTCACAACCTGCGAGAGGCGATCGATGCGACGCTTCTGGTCATGGACAAGCCGGATGCAAGTCTCAAGGAGATCATGCAGGTCATGCCTGCGCCGGATTTTCCGACAGGCGGCAGACTGCTTGACAACGAGGAGATCGTCCGCGCCTACGAGACAGGCCGCGGCAAGCTGACCTTGCGGGCCAAGGTTCACATCGAGGACGGGACATCCGGCCGCAAGCTGATCGTCATCACAGAAGTGCCCTATCAGGTGTCAAAAGCCGCGATGCTCGAAAAGGTATTGAAACTCAGCGAGGAGAAAAAAGCGCAGCTCGGCGGTATTTACGACATTCGCGATGAGAGCGACCGCACGGGTATGCGCGCGGTCATCGAGCTGAAACGCGATGCAGACCCGGCAGCCGTGCTCGCTGTGCTCTATCGCTATTCGGATTTGCAGGTCACGTTCGGCGTGAACATGGTCGCCATCGCAGAGGGGCGGCCGATGCAGCTTGGCTTGCGCGCGCTGCTCAGCTATTACATCGAACATCAAAAGCGCGTCGTCACGCGGCGTACGAAGTATGAATTGGATCAGGCGCGCGCGCGGGAACACATTCTCGCGGGGCTGATCGTCGCGGTCGATCATCTAGACGAGGTGATCGCGATCATCCGCCGGAGCAGGAATCCCAAGGAAGCCAAGGAACAGCTCATGAACCGATTCAGCTTGAGCGATATTCAGGCACAGGCCATCCTCGATATGCGTCTTCAGCGACTGACAGGCCTTGAAATTGAAGCGCTGCGCAAGGAGTACGCTGCGATTCTCAAGACAATCGACCGTCTGGAGGGCATATTGAAGAGCGATAAGAAGCTGCTTGGCGTCATTCGCTCTGAAATGCTGGAGATCCGCAATCGCTATGGTGATTAACTCCGCACAGAGATCATACTCGACGAAACTGCTGAACTGCCCGCTGTCGATCAAAAACCCGCTGCCGAGGAAACGACATTGCTCTGCCTGCGTGATGGACAGGTGTACCGCATGAATCCCAGGCTTGTCGATAAGTTCATCCAGCAGCCCGGTGTCTCCGAAGAAATCGAGAGCATTCATCCGACCACGACGGATGCTTCCGCTTATTTCTTTACGAACAAGGGTAACTGCTTCATGCTGGACATCGCCAAGCTGCCTGAGACGGTTAAACTCAAGGAGCGCGGCAACTTGCTGACCGGTCTCATCGCCGGATTGGCAGAAGGCGAACATGCCATCGCCCTTTTTTGTACGCGCACAGACGAGATCGGCGCGCTTGGCGAATTCCTGTTTGTCACGAAGAATGGGCAGGTTAAACGCACATCTGCCGCAGAATATGGGCTTCGTCGCGCCCGCTTTGCCGCGATCCATTTGAAAGACGGCGACGAGGTGGTTCACATGATGCGTGTGCATCCAGGGGATGAGGGCGATCTGATACTCGTCACACGTTCCTGCATGGCCGTTCGCTTCTCGCTGGATTCTGTGCCGGTCACCGGTCGCGCAACAGCAGGCGTACGCGGCATGCAGCTTGTGAATGAAGATGCCGTCGAATTTGTCTTTCAGCCGCAATCGGGGGACATGCTGCTCGTGGTGACGGACAGAGGCTTTGGCAAGCGCATGCTCGCGGATGATGTGGAGCGACAAAATCGAGGCGGCAAGGGGCAGCGACTGATGGTCAGGAATTCAGCGACGGGATTGATCATGGCAGGATGCATCGACGTGACGCACGTGAATACCGTCGTCATCGAGCAGCAAAGCGGACAGCTCACGCAGATCGGCACGAGCGAAATCGCTGTTGAACGGCGCTCTGGCAAAGGACAGATGCTCGTCAGCGTGTTGCTGGACAATGTGGTGGTGCGTGTGAGCGCGCAAGGTTGAATACAGGGAGTCGATCCACGCATCGTCTGTTTGTTACTTTTTTAGGAAGTCCGTTCTGATTTTGAATGCCGTTCATGCGAATCACAGGAAATCCGATCGCGTTGCGATCAAGCCGTTTTTGAGGGACTGCACGTGAGCGAGATCGAAGTCTGTCGCTGTGAGTAACGGATGCGGATGCGCGGAACGTCAAAGATGGATAGAGCTGTCAGGCCGGTGATATGACCCCTGCTTGTTGGGCGGGCGGGTGGGAGTCGTGTGAGCTTCAATAGAAGGGCCACTGGCGCGTAATGCGGAGCATGTTCAAACGCTCTGTTCATTTTATTCAGCTGGCATCGAACAAAACGAGTCAAAAGCAGCGTTTCCATAAGCGCTGCTTTTGGCTTTGCGATCCCCACCGCGCCCGCCCAAGCGGCCTGGTCGGTTCTGCCGCAGCAGCGAAATCCATAACTCTTCCATGAAAGTCAAAGCTTTCAATCTGGCGACTGTTTAAGCGATTCAATCTTCGCAAAGCTCTATGTGACCATGCGTCTTTTGATGACCTTCCGCCTGAATACGCATATGGATGATGCTCCTTGTGCACGCAAATGATGCAGCAGCACATGACGGCGGCGTGTTAAAATATCCCTATGCGCTTTGCGCGCAAAGATATATCACGAGGAGCGATTTACAGTGCGTGGATCGCTTTTTTGTATTCAAACAGCGGCGACGGCGCATATGTTGCTTTATGTGAGCGAGTGAAGGGTATAAAAAGGAATTGAACGCTTCGATTTCGGCTGTGACAGAGAATCTCAAAATGAGAAACAATAAAAAAACGACCGCCAACGGCGCGAAGCTCGTCAACAGTCATTGGTGCACCC
>CAYUZP010000061.1:0-10107 GCA_964449655.1 uncultured Oscillospiraceae bacterium | reverse complement strand
TAGTTCCCAAATCTCCCGAAAGCCGCAGTTCCATGCGAGCCGCACCGCATCGTCAAGCCCAAAGGCGACGTGCTTCGCCTGATGGGCGTCAGAGCTCACCGTGACTCGTCCGCCGCGTCGCGCGAGCTCTTTTAGCCAGATCCGCGCGGGATATGGCGACGTGCGATATCCGCGGCTCATCGCACCTGTGTTGATCTCGACGATCTTTCCCGCTGCCGCGATACGTTCGAGCGCACTAAGCGCCGCTCTACGATATCCTTCTGAATACTCGCCTGTTTTCGATATAAAAAAATGTTCCTGCTCATCGTATTTCGTCAACAGATCAAAATGCCCGATGATGTCGATCTGCGGCATGTCGGCAAGCGCGCCGATGATCGCATAGTATCGCCGCGCTACCTCGTCGGTATCCCCTTCAAAGGCACTGGAAAGCCATGTGCGCGTCGTGTCTGCACTCTTGTCTATGGCAAAGTGTTCGCCGTCCAGCGTCAAATAGTGCGACGAACCGATCACATATGCTGCGCTGCCGAAATCCTGCGCGGACAGCACGTCCCATTCCATCCCCGCATAGACGTCGATTTGCCCGGCAAATTCTCCGCGAAGTGCGCGCATCTCCTCGAAAAACGCGGGCATGCGCTCGTTTCGTGCCGCCCAGCTGTTTCGAAACGGAATAGGGCTGTGCAGGCTGATGCCAATCGCGGAAAGCCTCGCTGACAATGCGCCTTCGATCATCGCGCGCGGCGAGTCCTGTGCATCGTCGTACAAGCTGTGCGCATGCAGATTTTGGAGGATCATTGAACCATCTTCTCCTGTTTGACTTTTCTGTCGATCACATGTCGGGATGCCATTTCGCGTTTGATATCATCCAAACTGATCCCCATTTCGATCATCAGCACCATCACGTGGTACATCAAATCGCTGATCTCATAGATTGTATTGGCGCGGTCGCGATCCTTCGCGGCGATAATGACCTCCGTAGATTCCTCGCCGATTTTCTTGAGCATTTTATCGATGCCCTTCTGAAAAAGATAGGTCGTATAGGAGCCCTCCATCGGCTCAGACTTTCGCCCTTCGAGCATCTGCATCAAATCGCCATATTGAAACGCGGGCGGTTCAGGACCTTCGAAGATCGGATTGGAAAAGCAGGAATCCGTTCCTTGATGACACGCGGGACCATCCTTGCGCACCTCGATGAGCAGCGCGTCGCGGTCGCAGTCCGCCGTGATGGAGACGATGTGCTGATAGTTGCCGCTCGTCTCGCCTTTGAGCCAGAGTGACTGACGCGAACGGGAATAAAAGCATGTCAGACCCCTCTCCATTGAGATTTTGAGGCTTTCCGCGTTCATGTAAGCGAGCGTCAACACACGTCCGTTCTCCGTGTCCACAACGATAGCCGGGATCAGTCCCCGATCGTCAAAGTGCAACGACGCGATGACCTCATCTGGATTTGTTATATCTAGGGTGTCGCTCATGGCGTTATTCTCCTTCCTTCACGATCTGACATGTCTGTGTGACAGGCAGCTGCTAAGCACAATCCATACTTGACCGCTATCCGCTGTCCGCTGAGTCTTCGTTGTCAGTATTGTGCGATCATTGAATTTCCGGAGTTTTAACTCTTCGCACGATGATATCGTTTCTCGCCAGTTCCTCCTTGAGCTCAGCGATGGAAACCTCTCCGAAATGGAAGATCGAAGCGGCGAGGCCGGCATCGACGCCTGGAAGTGCCTTGAACAGCTCGACGAAATCGGCAATACACCCCGCGCCTCCGGAAGCGATGACCGGCACAGGCGAGACTTCGCAGACAGCACGCAGCATCGGCAGATCGAATCCGCGCTTGACGCCGTCTGTGTCGATGGAATTGAGCACGATCTCCCCTGCACCCATGTCGATGCCGCGGCGAATCCAGTCGATCAGTTCAATGCCGGTATCCACACGTCCGCCTTTGGCAAACACGCGATATTCCCCACCGACGCGCTTGGCATCCACGGAAAGCACGACACACTGACTGCCGTATCGCTTTGCCGCTTCTTCGATGAGCGCAGGACGTTCGATCGCGCCGGAATTGACGCTGACCTTATCCGCGCCGTTTGTCAACACGCGTTCGAAATCCGCCAGCGTACGGATGCCGCCGCCTACGGTCAGTGGAATGAAGAGCGTCGATGCGACCTCGCGCAGTATATCCGTGAACAGCGCGCGTCCCTCCGCGGAAGCGGTAATATCATAGAAGACCAGCTCGTCCGCGCCGCATTCGCTGTAAAAGCGAGCCAACTTGACAGGACTGGAGACATCGGCCAGCCCCAGGAAGTTGACGCCCTTGACAACCCTGCCGTCGCGCACATCAAGGCAGGGAATGATCCGTTTGGCAATCATGTCGTCACCCCACATTTATCGCGTTGATCGGTCAAAATGGAATTTAGCCGCTAGCGTCGAATGGATATGATCGCCTGAAAGCGCGGTGAACCCGTGTGAAACGATGGTGCCATGACGCGTAACTTCCACGCTGAAACGACGCTTGACAAAACGCCCCTAATGGATGCCAGCCCGGTTTGCCTTCAACCGACCGCTTGAATCGCCTGTTTCAGATCGACCGCGCCGGTGTAATACGCCTTGCCGACGATCGCGCCGCAGAGTCCCAGCGCTTTTAACGCGATCAAATCGTCTATAGATGATACGCCACCGGACGCGATAAAATCCATCGAAAAACGCGCTGTAAGCGAGGCGTACATCTCGCGGTTCGGGCCACGCATCGCGCCGTCGCGGCTGATGTCCGTGCAGATGACGGTGCACACGCCCAAGCGTTGCAAGGACTGCATGAATTCATCACAAGCGATGGCGGTTTGTTCAGTCCAGCCGTGTGTGGCAACGAAACCATCGCGCAGGTCGACGCTGACAGCGATTTTTTCACCATATCGGGCGATCATGCTGTCCAAAAAGCGCGGATCAGTCACAGCGGCTGTGCCGAGGATCACACGGCTGACGCCAGCGTCCAAGCAGCGGCGAATCGTCTCTTCGCTGCGAATGCCGCCGCCTACCTGCACGCGCAGATTCGTTTTGGACAATATGCGTTCAATGACAGGCAGGTTGGGCATTTGACCGGTCTTCGCGCCATCGAGGTCGACAATGTGTATGTTTTGAGCGCCGCAGGCGACAAATTCCCGCGCGGCATCCTCAGGGTGATCCCGATAGACGGTCATCTGCGCATAATCGCCTTGCAGCAGTCGGACCGCTTTGCCGCCGCAGATGTCGATCGCCGGAAAAATCTGCATGGTATTCTCCTTGAATCCTCGTCGATTTGCTCAAAGCTGAGCGAAAGCGCGCAGTATCTCCAATCCGATTGTCCCGCTCTTTTCGGGATGGAACTGACAGCCCATGACGTTTCCCCTGGCAACGGCAGCGGTCAGATCGATCCCATATTCCGTCGTCACAATCGTTGAATCGGCGCAATCAGTCGCATAGTAGCTATGAACGAAGTACACGCTGTCACCTTCGCTGACGCGGGCAAACAGCGGATGTGGCCGAGTCAAATGCAGCGCATTCCAGCCGATGTGCGGCACTTTTAAACCCTCAGGCAACGCAGGCGCCATAGGCACCACGCTGCCGGGAATGAGACCGAGTCCCGCATGCTCGCCAAACTCAAAACTCTTGTCAAACAGCAGCTGCATCCCCAGACAGATGCCCAATATGGGCTTGCCGCGGTCCGCCTCGCGAATCAGCGCATCGTCAAGGCGAGCAGCCGCGAGCTTTTCCCGGGCATCGCCGAACGCGCCGACGCCTGGCAGGATCAGCCGCTCCGCTTGGGCAAGCGCGCTCGCGTCCCCGGTAACGATCGCCTCCACGCCAATCATCGCCAGAGAACTGCGCAGAGAAAACAGGTTGCCCACGCCGTAATCGAGGATTGCAATCATGTCAACACACCCTTCGTCGATGGAATTTCGCCATTCGATCGCTCGTCAATGGAAACGGCCTTTGCAAGCGCGCGGCCGAACGCCTTGAACATCGCCTCGACGATGTGATGAGCATTTGTGCCGTCGATCTGCCTGAAATGCAGCGTCATACCCGCGTTGCGCGTGAGGCCGAGAAAGAATTCCTCGACCAGCTCCGTGTCAAATGTCCCGATCTTCTGTGTCGGGATAGCCACATTTAGGCGCAGACATGCGCGACCAGACAGGTCTATCGCGCAGAGGATCAGCGCTTCATCCATGGGAAGCAGCATGCTGCCATAGCGCTGTATACCGCGTTTGTCGCCGAGCGCGGTCTTGATCGCCTCGCCCAGCGCGATGCCGATGTCCTCGACGCTGTGATGGTCATCGACCCGCGTATCGCCGTGACAGGTCACGGCGAGGTCAAAGTGCCCGTGCACAGCGAAGAGCGTCAGCATATGATCGAGAAAGCCTACGCCTGTGTCGATGTCCGCGCGGCCTGAGCCATCCAGACAGAGCGAAAGCCCGATGTCCGTCTCCGCTGTCCTTCGCGTGATTTCTGCGCTCCGCATGAAAACGTCCCCCTTGTTTGAGATGAATGAGTCAGAGAACGAAAGATCGCCGCAATCCGTTCGGCATCGCTGAGCAATGGAAGTGAGCCATGTTCACTGCGCTGTCGCCTTTGATTTCCACGTTTCAGCATATAGCTGCGCTGAAGAACCCGCCGAGCATATCGGCATCGACCCTTTCAGCGCCTTGGACATCGCCCCGCAATCAAACCGTGATCTCGATCCGGTTTCCTTCAAAGCCAATCACACAGCTCTCGTAGTAACCGTCTCCCGTCATTCTCGGCCCGCTGACGATCTGATAACCGTCCTCTTGAAGCCTGCGCGTAAGCAGATCGACATTTGCTGTGCTCCCCACTGAAAACGCCAGATGATGATAGCCGGTTCTTAACGGATCTTTATCGCTGTCCATCGAACCGGGATTGCTCATGATCTCGAGTCTTGCGCTTCCGTCGAACGTCAGGAAAAATGATCGAAGGCCGGTCTTCGGGTTGTAATAGCCCGCGTTCGCCTTCGCATTAAAATAGTGTTCAAAGAAGGCCTTTGCGCCACAGAGATCGTGGACTAAAATCGCGGTATGTTCAATTTCCATGCATTCAAATCCTCACAAAAGCTGTCCATGCACAATCTGAAGCTGCACACAGCCAAAACGGAGTCTTCACAATGAATCACGTGCCCGCTCTTATGGATTGTCTTGCGCCATGCTAGGGCCTTAGTTTGGCTTTTTCCTCGTGCGGTTGCCGTATCTATGGCTCGGACATCATCAATCGATCCTGCGCAATATCTCCCGCACCGCTTCAAGCATCGCTTCCATCTGTTCCCTGGTGCCGATGGTGATACGGCAGCGGTCTCGTGTGCGCGGCGTATCGAACCAGCGGACGAGTATGCCGCGCCTTTTCAGCTCCATGCAAAGCGTTTCTCCAGAGATCTTCGGATACCCGGCAAACAGAAAATTGCCAAGCGAATCCGTCACATCAAATCCCATCCCCCGCAAGGCTGCGAGACTGAAATCGCGCGTCTGTTCAATAAGGCGGCAATTCGCTTCGTAGTAGTCGTTTTCCCGGCATGCGGCGATGCCCGCTGCCTGCGCCATGCTGCTGACACTGTACAGCCCGGCGGCATTGTGTATCCGCTTCATGTCTGAAATGAGCGCAGGACAACCGAGGGCATAGCCGATGCGCGCGCCAGCCATCGAGCGAGACTTCGAATAGGTACGCACGATGAGCAGATTATTCCGCTGATCGATGAGTGGGAGCGCGCTCTTTGCGCCGAACTCGACATATGCTTCGTCGATCAGCACAACGCTCTTCGGATTGTCCGCCGCAATGGCGTCGATATGCTCAGGTGAAAGCGCGAGACCTGTCGGCGCGTTCGGATTGGCGAGAACGATCATCTCATTCAAGCCGTGATAGTCGCGTGGGTCGATGGTGTAATCCTCGCGAAGCGGGATGCGATGAAGCGGGATGCCATGCAGCGCGGCGAACAGATCGTAATAGCCATAGGTGACGTCGGGCAACGCGATGGGATGCGCAGCGTCCGCGAAGGCGAGGAACGCCAGATAAAGCGCTTCATCCGAGCCGTTCGTCGCCATGACGCACGCTGGATCGACGCCGTTCACGCGCGCGAGCGTCTCGTGCAGGTCGGCAGCATCCGGATCGTTGTAGAAGTTGAGTCCGGGAACTGCCGCCGCAACCGCCGCAAGCACGCCCGGAGAGGGTGGATAGGGCGACTCGTTCGTGTTCAAGCGAATCGCATTCACGCCTTGCGCGTGCTCGCCCGGGATATAAGCCGGAAGGTTCTGTCTCAACAGAAAATCACTCGTATTGGACTTCCCCCTTTCAGATCGTGATCAGGCATGTGCCGCATAAGTGCCCGCTCCCGCTTTGATCGCTCCTCAGCGGTCAATGCGCACCAGCGCGGCGCGGGCATGTGCCTCCAGTCCCTCCGCGCGGGCGAACACAGCGATATCGTCGGCGACCTCTGCAAAGGCCTGCTGCGTATAATACGTGTACTGCGTGCGCTTGATGAAGTCATCGACGCCTAGTGCGCTGGAAAAACGGGCTGTGCCGCTGGTCGGCAGCGTATGGTTCGGCCCCGCAAGATAATCGCCGAGGGATTCCGGACAATGTTTGCCGAGAAAGACGGAGCCTGCGTTGCGCACGAGCGGCAGATAGCGTTCCGGATCGTCCATGCACAGTTCGAGATGCTCGGGAGCGAGGATGTTGGCGGCTTCGATGGCGGATGCGAGATCTTCAGTGATGATGATCTTGCCATTATTTTCGATGGAAGCACGGGCGATTTCCTGTCGCGGAAGCAGGCGAAGCTGACGCTCCACCTCGTCGCTGACAGCTTCAGCGAGCGCGGCACTGTCCGTGACGAGCACGGCGCTGGCCATTTTATCGTGCTCAGCTTGGCTGAGCAGATCGGCTGCAACGAAAGCGGGATTGCATGTACCGTCGGCAACGATGAGTATTTCGCTGGGACCGGCGATCATGTCGATCGCCACACGGCCAAAAACCTGCCGCTTGGCTTCAGCAACATATGCGTTGCCAGGGCCGACGATCTTGTCGACCTTCGGGATGGTCTGCGTGCCATAGGCGAGCGCGGCAACAGCTTGTGCGCCGCCCACCTTGAACACACGTGTGACACCTGCCATACGCGCGGCAGCGAGGATGGGCGCGGCGATGGTTCCCTGCTTCGACGGCGGAGAGACCATCAGAATCTGCGTACAGCCCGCGATTTTAGCGGGAATGGCATTCATAAACACGGTGGAAGGATAGCTTGCCGTGCCGCCGGGAATGTATAGGCCGACACGCTCGATGGGCGTGATCTTCTGCCCCATAAACACGCCGTCCGGACGCGTGATGCGAAAGCCTTCCCGAACCTGTGCACGATGAAAGGCGCGAATGTTTTCGGCTGCACGCTCCATGGCAGCGCGCAGCTCAGACGATAGGGACGCTTCAGCGTCGTCCATTTCCCTGGATGTCACTTCAAGGGAGGAGAGCGTCGCGCCGTCAAATCGTCGAGCGAAATCGATGAGCGCAGCATCACCGCGGGACGCGACATCCTCGATGATCGCCGAGACAGCCGCGCCGACATCGATCTTTGCATCTCCGCGCATGAGCAAGTGATTGGGATCGAGATCTTTATAATGGATTATCTTCATGCAATCCTCCATTAGATGGGTGGATTCGTAAGCGGAGCGCCGTCACATTTCCTGTATCGCTCTTTCAACCCTTTCGGCCAAGGCCCGAATGGCGTCCCCGCGGAACTTCAAACTCGCCTTATTGGCGATCAATCTCGCACTGATGACGGCGACCTCTTCAAGCGGCGCTAGTCCGTTTTCGCGCAGCGTGGTTCCCGTCTCGACGATATCGACGATAACGTCGCTCAGATCGACGATGGGCGCAAGCTCAATTGACCCATTGAGGGGAATCAATTCGATCTCACGGCTCCGCGCGGCATAATAAGCGCGCGTGATGTTAGGAAACTTGGTCGCCACACGCA
Organism: uncultured Oscillospiraceae bacterium; assembly: GCA_964449655.1. Lineage (GTDB taxonomy): Bacteria > Bacillota > Clostridia > Christensenellales > Aristaeellaceae > Ventricola. The sequence goes on along the minus strand of CAYUZP010000061.1, from coordinate 2,117 downwards.
GAGTCCGATCATGGCGGTCGACGAAGTCCTTCGGTCCGGCGACACACATGCGGCATTTGCCTATGCCCAAATCGAGCAGTTCATAGACATCCGGCTTGTGCTCAAGGAGAATGTCCCTGCCAGCGATGCCGATATCGGTCGCGCCGTGCTCGACATAGATCGCGACATCGGCAGGCTTTACCCAGAAGTAACGAATGCCAACTTCCTCGTTTTCAAATGTCAGACGACGATTGTCCTCCAATACGCCTAGACATGGATAGCCCGCGCGTGAAAGCATGCCGTAGGCCTTTTCGCCGAGCCTGCCCTTTGGCAACGCAATGTTGAGCATGCGATTCATCCTTTTGCTCCCTCGCCTTCCAGATGGATTCGCCTGCGGTAAATCAGCGTGCCCGGCTCGCCGCGTTGTACGCGCACGCTCTGCCCCGCTTTGACCAGCCCTTCCGCTGTGCGTACAATGTCAAGCGGATCGGTTCGCTCATCGCAGGTGATCAGCACATCGACGTCGAATCCCGCGCCTTGCCGCACGAACCGCTCGATCTGATCCAAATAGACCGCAAAGCCGATGGCCTCGCCGTGCCTGTTCATTCGCCGGAGCAGCGGATCATACCGCCCGCCAGACAGTACGCTGCTCGGAATGCCGTCTATAAAGCCATTCATGATGAGACCATTGTAGTAGCCCATATCGTTGACGACGGAAAAGTCAAGGTTGACCCGCTTGAGATCGTAAGCGCGTGTAAGATGCGCCACACTGCGCAGGTTTTGCAGCGCTTCGCTGCATGCAATCGGCAGCTCGAGCGCCTCTACCTGCGGCAGCACATCGCAAATCGGGCCGACCGCACAGACCAGCGCCTCAAGAAGTGCACGCGTCTTCTCCGATACACCAAGATGCTGACAGAGCGCGCGAAGACCATGCAGGTTCTTTTCGCTGATGAGCGCGAGGATCTGATCGCGCTGTGCGTCGCTCAATGCTTCACCGGCGAGCACACCCGCGACGACACCCATGTCCGATACATCGAGCACATAATTTTCGCTGATGAGCGCGAGACTACGCGAGGCGAGCATCAGCATCTCGCCCATCGCGTAAGCGTCGACGGGGCCGATGTATTCGACGCCTGCCTGCATGATCTCCCGAAAACCGGCTCCCCCGTGCGGCACGCGATAGACGTGCTCGGCGTAGCTGACCTTGATCGGCCCGTCCTCCTCGCGCGCGTTCTTGACGATGGAAAGCGTCACATCTGGTTTGAGCGCCATGAGCTTGCCATCCGTGTCGCTGAACGTGAGGATCTGTTCGCTCGTCAGGAAATTCTTGTTGCGCATGTAGAGATCATATTCCTCAAACTGGCCCACCTTATACGGACAGTAACCGTACGTCTGATATAGTGCGCGCAAAGCGATTGCCGCGTGTTCATCCGCGCGCAGTTCACCTGCCCGCATCGGCATCACCGCCTTCCCGCATTCGCTCGATGACCATCTTATAGCCTCCTGTGCCATACGAGAGACAGCGCTTGACGCGGCCGACCGTCGCCGAGCTAACGCCTATGTTGCTGACCGCTTGCTGATAGGATCCGCCATCGTATAGCATACGCGCTACCTCGAGTCTCTGTCCGAAATCGCGCACCTCCTGCACAGTGCACAGATCTTCGAAATATCGATAGCATTCCTCCACGTTTTGAAGCGTCAAGATGGAGCGAAAGAGCGCGTCCGTGCGTTCATTTCTCTGCAGAATCATACTTTTCACCTCTTGCTTTCACGAGGTTTGATATTATCATGTTAGCGTACTAAAGTCAAGAGATTTGCTAAGAATCGAAAAATTTGAATGTAGGTTTACACATAGAAGTTGGACAAGCGAAAAAAGAATAGGAGAAGGAACCGGTCACATCGGTTAATCTGAATTATTCACGGCGATAAAAGTATGAAGGCTCCACCGTACAAAGAAGAACAACTGCAGGAAGGCACACCATGTGGTATAACAGGGATATGAATAAACAGATAACAATGTCCACAATCAGTGACGAGCTGGCAACTGTGCGGACAGTGAAGAGAAAACTTTCGGATCAGATCAATCGCATCGTGCCGTTGGGAGAATGGGTGGCCATGGTAAAGCCGTGCTATGACAA
>CAYUZP010000060.1:0-10142 GCA_964449655.1 uncultured Oscillospiraceae bacterium | reverse complement strand
AATGTGACAATTCAGCGTGACAACTAGTCAGGCGACAAAATATATGCTATAATGACCGCGGAGCTATTGCGCGTAAAGGAGGGATGCGCTTGCTGGGCGTGATGATGATCAGAAAAGAGGAGCTGAAGTTCCGCGAGTTTGACCGGTATCAGGGGTTTTACTGCGGCCTTTGCCGGGCGATCGGGAACCGATGCGGGGGCGCATGCCGCATGGCGCTGAGCTTTGAGATGACCTTCCTTTCGATGCTGCTCACCTCGCTCTATGAGCCGGACACGGCGGAACCGATGCGGCGATGCGTGCTGCATCCCGTTCACAAGCGGCTGATGCTCGGCAACGAGGCGATCGACTACTGCGCTGACCTGAGCGCGCTGGTCTCCTATTATGATCTGAGGGACGGCTGGGAGGACGAGCACAACCCCTTTGATTTGGCGGCGAGCGGTGTGCTGAAACACGCGGCAGCGCGTTCAGGGCAGACGCTCACAAGGCAGCGCGAGGCTGTGGAGCGCTATGTGCGGTCGCTGCACGAGGTCGAGCGGCAAAACGACGAGAACCTAGACACGGCGGCCAATCTGACCGGCGAAGTGCTCTCTGAACTGTGTGTGATGAAAGACGACGTCTACGCGCAGGATCTGCGTGAATTCGGCTTTTACCTGGGGAAATACATCTATCTGTGCGACAGTTACGAGGATTTGGAGCGCGACGCGCGCACTCACAGCTATAACCCGCTGCTCTCGCGGAAGGACAGTCCCACGTTTGACGCGGACTGTGAACAGATGCTGGGGGACATGATGGCGCGCGCGGCACGGGCGTTTGAGCGATTGCCGCTTTTGCAGGACGCCGATATCATGCGCAACATCCTCTATTCCGGCATCTGGCTGCGGTTTGAGCAGGCGGGCGAGCGAAGAAAGGCGAAGGGCGAACAATGACAGATCCGTACAAGGTTTTGGGCGTATCCCCGTCAGCGACCGACGACGAGGTGAAGAAGGCGTACAGGACGCTGTGCAAGCGGTATCATCCCGACGCGAACGTGGGCAAGCCGGACGCCGCGCAGGCGGAAAAGAAGTTCATGGAGGTTCAGCAGGCGTACGAGGAGATCATGCACATGCGGCAGGGAGGCGGCTCTGCGCGCCCGGGCAGCGGCTACAACGGCGCTCAGCAAAGCAATCCGTACGGCGGCTATGGCGATCCCTTCTCCGATTTTTTCCGCGGCTTTGGCGGGTACGACGCATACGGCGGCGCGTATCAGCAGGAGGCGGAACAGGACTCCACCATCGAAATGCGCGCGGCGAAAAACTACATCGACACGGGACACTACGCCGAGGCGATCAACGCGCTCAACAGCGTACCCCTGGGACAGCGGAACGCGCGCTGGTATTATCTCAGCGCGCTCGCGCAGAGCGGTATGCACAACAACGCGCAGGCGATGGAGTACGCGAAGCAGGCGGTGAATATGGAGCCCGGCAACGCGAATTATCAGCAGCTTCTCAACCAGTTGAGCAGCGGCAACGCGTGGTACGGACAGCGCGGCACGCAGTACGGGCGCACGTCGAAGAGCAAGCCGAATCTGTGCTGCTCGATCTTGGCACTCAACCTGTGCTGTATGTGCTGCTGCGGCGGACGGATGACATATTATCCGATGTGGTGCTGCCTGTAAAGCGGTATCACCGCGAACGCTTTTGGCCATTTTAGCCACTGCGCTGTGCACGACTTGAGAATCGCCATCCCCTGGATTTTTAAAACATCCTTTTGGTTCATAAGACGATCAAAGCGGCCTTTCCCACACTGGGCAGGGCCGCTTTTTTGCTTTCCCGCAGGAATGATCTCCCTATCCGTCCTCCGGCCACGGATAATACAGCTCTCCGTCCTTGAGCGTCTCGGCCTTCCCGTCGCACACGCGCGCGATCTCTAATAGCAGGCGTTCCTCGTCCGTTTGCCTGACCATCAGCGTACAGAGCACGCGGTCGGTAAACTCCGTGTGATTGACGATGCACGGCGCAAGGCGCAGGAAATACGAAAGCCGCTGCCAGGTCGAATAGTCCACCTCGACCAGGTATGACGCGCTCTTCTCCATGCGCACAACGCCCGCCGCGTCGAGCGCGGCCTTGCTGCCCTGCGCGTAGGCGCGCACAAGACCGCCCGCGCCCAGAAGCACGCCGCCAAAGTAACGCGTGACCACGACGGCGCAGTTGACCACGCCGCGCGCTTTCATGACCTCGATGATCGGCAGGCCCGCCGTGCCGCCGGGTTCGCCGTCGTCGCTGTAGCGCATCACGCCCGCGTTCATGCCGATGATATAGGCATAGCAGTTGTGCGTGGCGTCCTTGTGCCTTTGCCGCACGCGCGCGAGGAAGGAGAGCGCCTCCTCCTCGGTTTGGCAGGGACAGCCGCAGCCGATGAAGCGCGATTTGTTGATGACGAATTCCGCCGCGTTTTCCGCGCGCAGCGTCTTATACGATAGCGGGTCGGCCATGGTTCAGCGAAGCAGGACGCGGTGAAATTTCTTCTTGCCGCTCCTGAGCATCAGACCATCCGTGCCGAACTGGTCCTCGGTGACCGTCGCGTTGACGTCCTCGATCTTCACATCGTTTACGCTCACGCCTCCGCCCTGTATCAGCCTGCGCGCTGCGGAATTCGACGCGGCAAGGCCGGTTTTAAAGAGCAGCGTCGTGACGCGCGCGTCTTGAGAAAGATCCTCGCGCGTGATCTCGGTCGTCGGGATGGAGCCGCCGCTGCCTTGGCCGCCAAACAGCGCTGAGGCCGCTTCCTGCGCCTTGTCGGCCTCCTCTTTTCCATGGACGAGCTTGGTCACCTCGTAGGCGAGCACCTTCTTCGCCTCGTTGATCTCGCTGTCCCTGAGCGAGGAGAGCCGGTCGATCTCGTCCATCGGCAGGAAGGTGAGCAGGCAAAGGCATTTGCGCACGTCCTTGTCATCGACATTGCGCCAGTACTGATAGAAGTCATAGGGCGAGGTCTTGTTCGCGTCCAGCCAGAGCGCGCCGGATTCGGTCTTGCCCATCTTGCGCCCGTCGTGGGTGAGCAGCAGCTGAAATGTGCAGGCGAACGCGCTCTCATGCTCCTTGCGGCGGATCAGGTCCGCGCCCGCGAGCATGTTGCTCCACTGATCGTTGCCGCCCATCTGCAGACGGCAGCCATAGCGCCTGAACAGCTCAAGGAAGTCATAGGCCTGCATCAGCATGTACGTGAACTCGAGGAACGAAAGGCCGTTGTCCGTGGCCATGCGCGCCTTATAGCACTCGGCGGTCAGCATCTTGTTGACGGAGAACATCGAGCCGATGTCCCGCATGAAATCGATGAAGTTCAGGCTGCGGAGCCAATCGCCGTTCTGCGCGAGGATGGCCTTGCCGTCGCTGAAGTCGAGGAAGCGGGCCATCTGCTGCTTGATGTGCGCAACGTTGTCGTCGATCGTCTCGACAGTCATCATCTTGCGCATGTCCGTCTTGCCGGACGGGTCTCCGATCATCGCCGTGCCGCTGCCCATCAGCGCGATGGGGATGTGGCCGGCGCGCTGCATGTGCGCCATCGCCATGATCGGGATGTAGTGACCGATATGCAGCGAGTCCGCGGTCGGGTCAAAGCCGATGTAAAACGTCGTCGGGTTCTTGAGCTGCTCGTAGAGTTCGTCCTCATAGGTCATCTGCGCGAGAAATCCGCGCTCCTTGAGCGTTTCGAGTATGTGCGGCATCTGTCCTCATCCTTTCCCTTTTTTAAGCGGAAGGCAAAAAGAAAACGCCCTCCCGTGTGCAGGAAGGCGTGCAACCACGCGGTACCACTTCCATTCGAGGCGCCATCGCTGGAACCCCCTCATCGCCCGCTTCGCACTGCAGAGCGGGTCACGCGCTGTATCCGGCGCACCGGCGGCCACCTACTGACCCATCGGCGTTCGGAGCCGCGCTCGGGGATGTATTCCGCAGATCCTCCCGCGCCGCCTCACACCGCCCGGCGGCTCTCTAAAGCGGGTTGGACAGGCGTACTTGTTCCCTTCATCGCTTCAAAGCCATTATAAGACAGGAAGCAATCCCTGTCAAGCCGATTTTAAAACGCCATCATCCATACCGCACAGGCAAAGGCGAACGCGGCGGCTATAGGCCAGTCCTCTTTAGGGATCCGCGGCACGGTTCACGCGGTGAGCCGCCTTCCAAAGAGACGCGCCGAAAGAAACACGGAACCGATGTTCAGCACGGCCGCGATGACGAGCAAAGCCGGTCCGATGGCCTGAAGCGATACGGCGAGCAGACCGGTACCCCCGTTCATCAGCGTGGCCAAACCGCCGCTTGCCGCGCCGATCACCAGGATGAAGGTCAGCCTCCCGCGCTCCGAGCCAAGGTGATAGATGCACGGCAGCATGACCGCTTGGACAAACAGCACGCCGGCGACGACGATGCACATGAGCCACGCGGGCAGAATATCGCCCGAAAACCAGGGAAGCAGCCTCCTGATGATGTATAACGCGACCGCCAGCAGGCAGATCGTCCACGCATAGATGTATTTGTCCAGCACGGTTTTCACGCCGCTGACGGGCATCGTCATCAGCAGGCGGTCAAACCTCGTTCTCTCGTCGATGGAGATCAGGCTGGCAGGCGTCGTGATCCCGTAAAGCGATATGACAAGGAGCATCCCGTTCGCCGATCCGATGCCTACGATGACACACATCACCAGATAGATTCCCAGTATCTTGCGAATCTCATAGTAGTCCTTGATCAGCAGCCCCTTCATCGAATCTCCTCCCCTTTCGTCAGCAGCAGCATGATATCTTCAATCGACGCGCGTTCCAGGATGGCGTTTCCCGTATCGCCGCGCAGCCGTTCGCGGTCCACCAGCGCGCGCACAGCGCCGTGTGCGCGCATAGCCCGCAGTATCGCGCTCGCCTGCACCGAACGCAGCCTGGCATAGTCCTCTTCGCTGCAGATGAATACGGCAAATCGCTCGCTCAGCGCATCCTTTTCCTCGAAGAACATCAGCCGTCCGTCATGCAGGAACGCGATGTAATCGCAGATCTTTTCAAGATCGGAGACGATGTGCGAGCTGATGAGGATGGCGTGAGATTCGTCGCGCGTAAAATCGTTGAGCATGTCGAGAATTTCATCGCGGACGATGGGATCAAGGCCTCCCGTCGCCTCGTCCAGCACGAGCAATCGCGCGTTGTGGCTGAGCGCTGCCGCAATCGCCAGTTTCATCCGCGTTCCACGCGAGTACTGCTGAATCTCCTTTTTCTCGGGGATGCCTAAGCGCTTGACGTATCCGGCGAAAGCGTCCGCGTCCCAACCCCTGTATAAACCTGAAAGCACTTTGCCGAGGCGCTCGGCGCGCAGACCGCCGGGCAGACAAGCATCGTCCAGCACGACGCCAATATCCTGCCTGACATCGGCGAACGCGGCGCTTCGGTCCGCCTTTCGTCCTAGCGTGAACACCTCGCCGCTGTCCGGACAGCACGCGCCGAGGATGAGACGCAGGAGCGTCGACTTGCCCGCGCCGTTTTCGCCCACCAGCCCGAGCACACAGCCGCTCGGCAGCGACAAATTCACATGGTTCAGCTCAAATTCACCATAACGCTTGCAGACGTCCCGAATTTCAATGGCATTTGTCATGGCTCTTCCTCCATCAAGGCGCTGATGAGCGCGTCAAACATGTCGCGCAGCCCTTCGCCGCGCACGCCGATCTGTTCCGCGAGATGCACGATTTCCTGCATGTGCCCTTCAATCTGGCACAGGACATCCTCCCTGATCCATTCCCGATTGCGATTGGCGATAAAACAGCCCTTCCCCGCTACCGTCGTGACCAGTCCCTGATGCTCCAGTTCATCGTATGCACGCTTGGTGGTGATGACGCTGATGCGCAAATCCTTCGCCAATGTGCGAATCGAGGGGAGCATGTCGCCGGGCGCCAGTTCGCCCGAGGCGATCTTCTGCTTAATCTGGTTCATGATCTGCTCGTAGATGGGCGTCTTGGATGCGCTGCTGATGATGAGATTCACACGGCATTCATCCTTCCCACACAGTTTCAAACACGTCGGAGCGCGCTTTTCCGCTGGTGTTTTAACTGTTTATATACAGTATATACAGCTAGATGGCGTCTGTCAAGGAAAACGGAAAATTTTACAAGCCCTATCCGGTCACTGCGTGCGTTTTAGCAAAGATGAAGCGGCTCCGCGCTTTCTCGCACGGGGTCGCTTGGTCATGGACATCGTTTAAAGGTGCGCTGGCGCGATGATCCTCCGCTCATTCCAGTTCGATGATCTCGTGATACAGATCCGCGTAACGTCCGCCGGCGGCGAGCAGCTCCTCATGCGTTCCGCGTTCGACGATCCTCCCTTTCTCGAGCACCATGATCGCGTCGGCCTTGCGCACGGTCGACAGCCTGTGCGCGATGACGAACGTCGTCCTGTTCTCCATCAGCGCGTCCATGCCCTCCTCGATATGCCGCTCGGTGCGCGTGTCCACGGAGCTTGTCGCCTCGTCTAGCACGAGGATCGGCGCACGACTGACGGCGGCACGCGCGATGGCGAGAAGCTGCCTTTGTCCCTGCGAGAGGTTCGCGCCGTCGCCGGTGAGCATCGTGTCATAGCCATCCTCAAGGCGCATGATGAAGCTGTGCGCGGACGCGGCGCGCGCGGCCCGCTCGACCTCCTCATCCGTCGCGTCAAGCCGTCCATAGCGTATGTTCTCGCGCACGGTGCCGGTGAACAGGTGCGTATCCTGCAAAACCATCGCGATGTTCCGCCGCAGACATGCGCGATCGATCTTTTCAAGCGGCATGCCGTCGATCGTGATGCGCCCCTCTTCGATGTCATAGAAGCGGGAGAGCAGGTTCGTGACCGTCGTCTTGCCCGCGCCGGTCGAGCCGACAAACGCGATCGTCTGCCCGGGCTTCGCATAGAGCGAGATGTCGTGCAGCACGGTGACGCCCGGCTCGTAGCCGAAGCTCACGTGGTCAAGCACGACGTGCCCTTCGATGTGCTCAGGATGCAGCGCGTCCGGTTCGCTGGGCTCCGGCTTCTCGTCGAGCACCTCAAAGACGCGCTCCGCGCCGGCCAATGCCGCGAACACCGTGTTCATCTGCATCGAGATTTCGTTGATCGGCCGGTTGAACTGCCGCGTGTAGTTGACCGAGACCGTGAGTCCGCCAATGTCAAAGCCGCGCGTCACGACGAGTATGCCTCCCACGCACGCCGTCAGCGCGTAGGTCAGCGAGCAGAGCTGATGCGTGATCGGCCCCATGATGCCCGCGCGAAACTGCGCGCTGATCTGCGAGCGGCAAAGATCATCGTTGAGCGCTTCAAACTCCGCGCGCGCGATCTCCTCATGCTGAAACACGCTGACGACCTTTTGTCCGGAGATGATTTCCTCCGAAAAGCCGTTGAGCACGCCGAGATTCTGCTGCTGTCTTTTGTACGCGCCGCGCCCATGGCTGATGATCTGCTTGCTGATGAACGCGAGCACGGGCGTCATCACCAGCGTGATCGCGCCAAGAATCGGATTGGTGTAGAGCATCAGCGCGATCGTGCCCACAATTGTGATGGCGCCGGAGACGATCTGCGTCAGCGTCGTGTTGAGCATCTCGCCGACCGTGTCCACGTCGTTGGTGAACCTGCTCATCACGTCGCCCGCCGCGTGCGTATCAAAGTAGCGTATGGGCAGCGTCTGCAGTTTGTCAAAGAGCATCTGCCGCATCGTGCGCAGGGAGCGCTGCGAGACGGTGAGCATCAGCCGCTGCTGCAGCCACTGCGTGAGCACAGACACGGCATAGATCGCGGCCATGACGATAAGCGCGCCGACCAGCGCCGAAAGCCGCGCGGAGAGCTCCTCCCCCTCGGCAAGCGGATAGAGGAAGCGGTTCATCACAGGCCTTAGCATGTAGCTCGCCGCAAGCGTGCTGACCGTGCAGACGACAGCGCTCGTGAGCGCCAGGATAAGCAGCGGCCTTTCCCCGGAAAGCACGCCGAGCAGCCGGCCCACCGTGCGCCTGAGGTTTTTGGGCTTGCCGCCGTCGCGGATGTAGCGGTTACCGCCGCGCCCCGGTCCGCCCAGCGACATCTCCTTTTTCGCCGGCCCGCTCTGCCTTACGCCGCTGTAGCGCGCGCGTAGCCTTTGCAGATCGACCTCAGCCATGTGCCTCCGCCTCCTCTCTGTCCCGCTGTGAATCGCAGATTTCCGCGTACGTCTCGCACGTGTGCAGCAGCGTGTCATGCCTGCCGATGCCCACGACGCGCCCGCCGTCCAGCACGATGATCCGGTCCGCGTCCCAGACGGAGGTGATGCGCTGCGCGATGATCAGCTTGGTGACGCCGGGCAGCGCCTCGCGCAGAGCCCTGCGAATCGCCGCGTCCGTCGCCGTGTCCACCGCGCTGGTCGAGTCGTCCAGGATCAGTATCTTGGGTTCCCTGAGCAGTGCGCGCGCGATGCACAGCCGCTGCTTCTGTCCGCCGGAAAAGTTGACGCCTCCGCGCTCGACGACAGCGTCGTAACCGTCGGGCATGGCGCTGATGAAGCCATCCGCCTGCGCGAGCTTTGCGGCGTGCACGACCTGTTCATGTGTCGCGTTTGGGTTTCCCCAGCGCAGGTTTTCCTCGACAGTGCCGGAAAAGAGCGTGTTCTTCTGCAGCACCATGGCGACGCTTTCGCGCAGCGCGGCAAGCGGGATGGTGCGCACATCCGCGCCGTCCACGAGCACGCTCCCCTCGTCCGCGTCGTACAGCCGCGGGATCATCGATACGAGCGTGCTCTTGCCGCTGCCGGTTGAGCCTATGATGCCGACCATCTCGCCCGGCTCGATGCGCAAACTGACGTCACAGAGCACCTTCTCACGGTTGTTCTTGAAATAGCGGAACGAGACATCGCGAAACTCGATCGCGCCCGTCCGCACGGTTCTGCCTGGCTCGGCGTTCGCGTCGTCGATGGCGGGTACAGCGCGCAGTACCTCGCTGATTCGCCTGTCGGATGCCGCCGCACGCGTGCCCTGCAGCACGATATTGGCCAGGAAATTGAGCCCTGTGAGCACTTGGGACAGGTAGGTGATGAACGCCGTGAGCGTGCCCAGCGCCATTTGACCGATCATGATCTGACGGCCGGAGATGTAGACGACAAGCAGCGTCGTCACGTTGATGGCGATGGCCGAGGCGGGCTGTACGAGCAGCATCAGCTTGAGCGCGGCCGTGCTCCGCTCGACGAGCTTTTCATTCACCTCGGCAAAGCGCGTTCTCTCGTAGTCCTCGCGGACATACGCCTTGACGACGCGCTCCGCGGTGATCGTCTCGCCGATCTGCCCGTTGAGCTGATCCAGCTGTCTCTGCATCGCGCTGTAGCGCGGCGAGGCCTTGACGATGATCGCGGCAATGACCGCGGCGAGCGCGAATACGACGGCCAATATGATGAACGCCAATTGTCTTTGCATCGCGAAGGACATCGCCAGGGCGCCGAGGATCATCACAGGGCTGCGGAACATGCCGCGCAGCAGCGTCTGCGTGAAGTTTTGGATTTGCGTGATGTCGTTGGTGATGCGCGTGATGAGCGAGCCGGTCGAAAAACGGTCGATCTCCGAAAACGAGAATTTCTGAATCTGCCTAAACACATCGGCGCGCAGGTCGGATGCCAGATGTGCCGAGCCGCGCACGGCGAAATTGGCGCCGAGCACGCCCGTGATCAGCATGATGCCGGCGAGGATGGCCATCATCAGTCCCCGGCGCAGTATGTATGGGATATCCCCGTTGGCCGCGCCGTTGTTGATGATCTGTGCGTTGAGATACGGCAGTATGAACTCTCCGCACGACTCGAGCACCATGAACAGCGGCGCCAACAGAAAGCAGACGCTGTAGTGCTTGACCGACGCCTTGTATTTATCCACTTGCATCTCCCCTTTGCGATGGTCTGAAACAGCCGTCCGCTCCACTGCGTCTTGGCGTTTACCTTCCATTGTAACACCGCGCAGCGCTGCATGACAAGCAAAAAAGAAGCGCTCAACCATAACGAATCATGATGAGCGGACGGCGAAAAGTGAAAGAAGAGTGAAAAATGAAAAGCAGGCAGCGGGCACAGCCGCAGCTGCGTCCACTGACTACCATCCACTATTCAGTCACCTCGCAGTGCGCCCACTCGCGCACATGATCCCACGCGACATAGACGCCCGCG
>CAYUZP010000059.1:0-10180 GCA_964449655.1 uncultured Oscillospiraceae bacterium | reverse complement strand
CGAAAATGATCGGATAGTGAAAAGGGACTGTCTTGGCCGAGACAGTCCTGTTTGATTCAAAAAGTCGGTAAGTCTCCATTGTGAACAAGCCAATCTCCAAAAACAGATGTTCAAAAAGCGATGATCGGGCTGCCTGGAGAATGCCGGCTGCCTATGTGATTGCCAAATGATTCTTGACATTCAGATGCATTTGGGATATTGTGAAGAAGCGAAAACGCATAGGAACGTCTCATAAGGACATCAGGACAGAGGAGGACTATCCATGAGAATCGCATTGATCAACGAGAACAGTCAGGCAGCGAAGAATGCGCAAATCTGCGCGGCGCTGAAAAAAACCGTCGAACCGATGGGACATGAGGTTGACAATTATGGTATGTACGGCGTAGAGGGTGAACCGCAGCTCACCTACGTGCAGAATGGGATTCTGGCCGCGATTCTGCTCAACGCAGGCGCGGCGGACTACGTCGTGACAGGCTGCGGCACGGGAGAAGGCGCGATGCTGGCGCTCAACAGCTTTCCGGGCGTGATCTGCGGACACATCGTCGATCCGTCGGATGGCTTCATGTTCGCGCAGATCAACGATGGGAATGCGGTTGCACTTCCTTTCGCAAAGGGATACGGTTGGGGCGCAGAGCTGAACCTCGAATACACGTTTGAAAAACTGTTCGGTTCGGGCAGCGGCAATGGCTATCCAAAGGAACGCGCTGTACCCGAGCAGCGCAACAAGAGGATTCTTGATGCGGTACGCGCAAACAATTTCAAGGATTTGATCGCTTGTCTTGATGGAATCGATCCGGAACTGGTGCGCGGTGCGGTTGCGGGAGAGCATTTCGCCGAGCTGTTCTTCGCACATGCGAAGGATGAGAGGATCACCGAATATGTGCGCGGATTGCTGAAGTGAAGAGCTGGGCGACGGCGTGAGACGGAAGAGTGGATATGGTTCACATGCTCTGCGGTTTCACATGGGTTATGGCAATTGATCTATTTTAAATTTTTTCAAAAACATTGACTTTTGATTTGATGGCCGATATATTTATCGAGAACATCAATTCATAAAGGAGGTTTTTTCCACGAAACGGTTTCTAGCGTTGTTCATGTGTCTGCTGGTCATGCCCGTGACCTCAGCGCAAGCCGAGAACACTGTGACGGAAGAGATTCCGCGTGCTACGGGCAGCACTGTCTTTAAGGCGGATCTGCTCAAGGAAAGCGATGGACAGCTCTACGATGTGACCAAATTCGGCGCCGTCAGCGAAGGCGATCCTGTAGCGAATACCGAAGCGATCAACGCTGCCATACAAGCCGCTGCCCAGGAGGGAGGCGGTACAGTCGTCATTCCGGCGGGCGACTTCAAGACCTATACCATTCGGCTGCAGAGCAATGTCAATGTGCGCATCGACGAAGGCGGCGTGATCAGAGCCGCCCGAACGGACATGTTTGACCGAAGGGGAAACGTAACGATGGAGGGAGAAGGCGGCAACTACGACGAGCCGGAAGTCAACCTCTATGCCGGTCTGCAGGATCACGGTCACACATACTTTGCCAACAGCCTCTTTTACGCGGCAGACAAAGAGAACATCATGATCTATGGCGATGGCCTGATCGACGGCAGTTACATCGATGATTCCGGCACATTGATCAATGTGCTGTCCGGCAATGATCCCAGCAATCCCGCAATGCGCACAGACAACGGTCATAACGGCACATGGTATGGCAATAAGGGCATTGCATTGGTTCGCTGCGAGAACATCGTTCTCGACGGTATCAAGATTCTCAATGGCGGGCATTTCGCGATCATCGCCGAAGGCGTCAGCAACATGGATGTCGAAAACGTGGTCGTCGACACCAACCGCGATGCGTTCAACATCGACTGTACGCAGAATGTCACCGTCCGCAACAGCCATTTCAATTCTCTGACAGACGACGCGATTGTACTCAAAGCCTCTTATGGCGCGGGCGTATTCATGCCGACGCGAAACGTGCTCATCGAGGACTGCGTGGTCAGTGGCTATGACGCGGGTTCCGTGATTGCGGGCACGTTCACGACAGATAAGATCGTTGCAACCGACGCCTGCGGCCCGACAGCGCGCATCAAGTTTGGCACTGAATCTACATGTGGTTATGACACTGTCACCATTGAACGCGTCAGGTTCGAGCGCTCCCGTGGATTCTGCATGGAGGCGGTTGATGGCACGCCGCTGACCAACGTCATATTGACAGATTGTACGATGGACAATGTCTCCTCCTCACCGATCTTCATCCGGATAGGTGACCGCTCCCGCTATCCGGTCACGGGCCATACAACCGAAGAGAACATCAACGCCAACGGCGACGTGCGCTTGAGCAACGCCGGCTGGGTTTTGCCCAACACCGAGGACTATCAGACCTATCCGGTAGCGCGCTATATGCCTTCCTACAACAAGAATGTGAGCGTCAGCGTCGACGGCGTGGCTTCCTTCAGCGTGGTGAGTCAGGCAAATCCGACACGCGTGAACGATGCCAACCTCGCCGAGGTTGGCGGCAAGCTCTACCTTTACAAGTGGGATGCCGATCAGAAGCTCTATGTGCCGGACATGGACAAAGAAGTTGCGCCGGAAGATGCGGTTTACTATGCCGATGCCACGGGTTCAGAAGCGCCGGCATCTGTGCGCAACATCGAAATCAGCAATGTGAAGATCACCAATGTCGATCCGCGCTATCCGATCCTGCTGGCCGGTCTCGTCGACAGCCGTATCGAGAACGTCGTGCTTCGCGATATCGATGTGACATACCGCGGCGGCCTGTCCCTGACCGAGGCAACCGAGCAGCGGCAGATCGGCACATATTGGGTCTACACGCAGAGCGGTTCCGCACCGTCTGTGCAGAGCCTGCCATGGCTGGCCAATACGTTCTTCAGCAAGACAGAAGCTCTGCTTCCGCGCGTTCGTTGGGATCGCGAGACGGCGAGCTGGATAGATGATCCGTTCAATGTGCCCGAGATGCCTGCCGAGTATCCGGAGCCAAGTATGCTGGGCATATTGCCCGCCTATGCGATGTATGCCCGTCATGTCGACGGTTTGACGCTTGAGAACGTGAATTTTTCTTACATCGTCGAGGACACGCGTCCGGCGATCGTGCTAGACGATGTGCACAACAGCGTATTTTGCTCGGTTGAAGCAATGGCGGCAGAGGACGTGAGTCAGGTTGTGATGGTGAACAACAATTACAAGCGCCACACAAACAACGAATATGTCCCGAACGAACCCTATTTTGCGACGGAGAACACAAACAACGAAATGGGCGGCCTGAGCAGCGAGACCGTGACGGTGAATGCACCGGCTCCGGGCACCCCGGCGGATGCGCTCTATCCCGACATGAAGCTCCCGATTCCTGCAAACGGTTACAGCTTCTCCGTTGCAACAAGGGACTATCCGCTGCCTCTGACCGTGCATCGCCCGTACTTCAGCTATATCGGCGATCAGATCATGACCATCGGCGAGACACTCACGCTGACCATCTCCGCGCGCAACCCGGCAAATGGCGTTCGCACCACAGATACCAGCCCCGAGGCAGTCATTGAAGCGCTTGACGAAGGACTGGTTTACGGCGCACAGGATCTGCCTGAAGGCGCTTCCTTCGACGCGGATGCACATGTACTGACCTTCACACCTGCCGAGACAGGCGCATATGAGATCACTTTCACACTCGATGACGGCGTGATTCCGGTGGAGAAGACCATTACGATTACGGTCGTCGAGTAAAGCCAGCTTTAAATCGCTTAAACCGGCACGGCGGTCATTGGGACGCTTGATGAATGAGATGCATAGAAGGCATGATATGAAATCCAATGCCTTAGGGTTGGGATCAAAAGGACAGCATGAGCTGCGCAAAACGATCATGCGGAGCCATAAGACGGCAAAAGCGGTCAGCAAATCGCAAAAGATTGAAGCGTCCGTGAAGGACAGCCTCAAATGTCAGGCGGCGGCATGAAGAAAGCGTTGCAAAGGCATTGAGGCTGCAAGGCGCGAACGGTCGGCTGGAACGAACAGAATTTCTACGCCAGAACAAGAATGCGAAATCAAAAGAATGATCATCCGATAAAACATGGAGCCAATGCGTTTCAGGGAATGCACGCGGACAAGGAGCGACGTGGGTCAGCCATTGACACCCAACTGTCGGCTCTTGAATAGGATATTGTGGGTGTGTTTAACTGTGCAGCGGCTGGTAAAACAAGCCTATAAGTGCGGTGAAAAAACATCCAGAATACGGCGAATGATGCCTGAGGTTATGTGCCAGGGGTGCGGACGCCCGTCATGTGGGCAGGGGCACAAAAAGCCATCATCGAAAGGCTGTCGGCCATTTCAAAATGCGGGAAGTTTCATTCCCCCTAGTATAAAAACAGTAGGAACCTGGAAAAACGCATTGACTTTATGACGCGGCTGGTGGCGGATTAGGAAAAAGGTATTTCTGATGCCTTACAATCTCCGTGTTCATCATGCAAAAGCAGTCGCGGCATGGCTTAATGATCATAAAAGTCAGATTGAGCTGTTCGTTCCGCCGCCGTATGCAAAGGAGTACAATCCTGATAAACTGCTAAACAGCGACATAAAGCGCAACGCCGGCGCGAGGAAATCTCCACGCACGCAAGCGGAGCTTAAAAGCGGTGTCCGGAGCCGGCTGAATATGCTCGATGTTCACCCGGATCACGCAGCTTCCTTCTTTCGCGCCCGGCTCATGTGCTATGCCTTTTAAATTCAAGAATTTATTGGTGGAACAATCATTACAAGCGACTTACTCGTGGCTTTTCGTTTCAGCAATGACATTGTTGTAAATTACAACATGAAAGTCCCTTGCAATTGTATATTTTTTTGGCATCGTTTTTTGAGATGAAAATCATAAAATTTCAAAAGAAATAGGAATACAGCTTTGCCGGTTCGGAGGTCCATATGACAAAACAAGAAGAGCAATATTTTGACGCATTGACGCAGGACAGAGAGGAAAATGCGCTGATGCTTGAAAAGCCATCGATGCGTGGCATTAAAGACAGCGTTGTGGAAAAATATTCAGACCAAGCCCATTTCGTCTATGAATTGCTTCAAAATGCCGATGATGCTCACGCCAGCGTTGCTAGGTTTGTGTTGGAACCGTCGCGTTTGATATTTGCCCACAACGGCACCAGACTGTTTTCAATCTCAGACCCAGCAAACGAAGAAGACGACACTGCAACTGGCAAGTTGGGCGATATTAACGCCATCACGTCAATTGCCAATTCAAGCAAGACGACAGCATCCATCGGAAAATTCGGTGTCGGCTTCAAGGCGGTTTTTCAGTATACATCGACGCCAGAGATCGCTGACCCGAATTTTCATTTCAAGATTGAACGCTTTATTGTACCCGTGCGATTGCCGGGCGATTTTTCAGGAAGAGCAGATCATGAGACACTGTTCGTGTTCCCATTTGATCATGTGCAGCGCAGTGCTTTCGAGGCTTACACGGACATCCAGAATAAACTTGTCAGCCTTTCCTATCCGCTGCTGTTCTTGTCGAATTTGCAGCGCATTGAATTGATGTTCGATGGTAAAAACGGGAGGTATGGAAAGGAGATCAGGAAATCATATACCTTTTGGAATATCACAGCGGACTATATCTGTTTAACTCAAGAAATCGATGGAAAATCAGAAGATGATACGATGTGGCTGTTTTCTCAGGAGGACGACAATCATCACAGGATTGCTGTAGGTTTTTTTACGAATGAGGAAGGTAAACTAATACCGTCAAACGAGCCCGCTTTTTGTTTTTTTCCGACAAAAGAAGTCACGGAATTGAATTTTATCATTCATGCTCCATTTTTGCTCACAGACAGCCGTGAAGGAATTAGGGCTGGCGTGCAGCATAACGACAACATGATCAGCCGCTTGGCCGACCTGGCAGCGCAGTCCATCCTTCTTTTGAAGCAAATTGGAGACAAGGAATCCAAACGCATGATACAGGATGACATCCTTGAAATCATACCGTATAACCCTGACAAGTTCAGCAGTGTGCAGGATAAAAGTAAAATATCTTTTAGACCCTTCTATGATGCCATCCACAAAGTGTTCAGCACGGAGGAAATACTGCCGTCCACTGACGGGTATGTAAGCAAGAAAAATGCATATTGGGCATCTGCGGCACCGATGACCAAACTATTTTCAAACGAACAACTCACCTTTATCTGCGATAATAAGCAAGCGAAGTGGGCATTTCCGTCCATAAGCCGTGACAATGAACAAACCGCGAATGATGCCCGATTTGCGTACATCAATTCGATTACGAGAACCTTTCTTAGCGATGATTCCATCATAAGCGGTCGGAGAAAAGATCTTTATTACAATCGATCCATACATGTATATCAACCTCTTGATCCAATCAAAGGCATTGATGGGAAGTTCATCGAGGAGCAGCCTGTAGAATGGCTTCATAGATTCTATAAGTGGTTGTCTGAATCAAAAAGCAGAACTAAGGCGATAAAACAAAAAGCTATTTTTTTAAATCAAGATAAGAGAGCAACACCGGCTTATGATGAAAACAATCAGTTAATATTATTCCTGCCTGTCAAGGATGTTCCTGGTTATAATGAAGTCTTTCATGAGCTGTTAGACAATGAAAACACAGCAAATTTTTTAAAGGAAATTGGCATTCAGCAGCCATCTTTGCGTGATCAAATTTACAATATCATCATTCCTCAATACACAAGCAAGAACGCTATAAATACAGATCCACACTTTAAGATATTTTTTGAATACTACTGCCAATGTCCACACGAAGAGAGCGACGAATATCTTCAGCTTATCAAAAACCTCAAATTTGTAAAATTTTATTGCCATAAAGATTCAAAGGTTTACAGAGAAGCGGCGAACACAATGTATATGCCGACAGAGAAACTTTTGCGTTATTTTGAGCCAATGCCCCAGACGAAATTTATAGCTTTTGATAAATACGTCACCATTGTTGGAGAGAAGAAAAAAGATAAGCTTATCGAATTTTTAAAAGCGCTTGGCCTAAAAACCGAACCAGCGTCTAAAGAAATAATCGAAACTCAATATAAACATAAAGCTACATATACCGTTATAGAGGGTCTTGATGAACTGATTCATGATGTAGTAAACAATATAAGCAAAGAAAACTCTCAGTATTTATGGGAGCAGCTTTGCGATTTTGAAGAAAAAGGGGTACTGTTTTCTGCGTTGCAAAAGGAGTGTATGTGCAGAAGAGATGGAAGATACAAATGGAAACCTGAAAAGGATAAGTCTAAGGATACTGAACTAGCGGTTCTATTAAAATCATCAAAGTGGCTATACGATACAGACGATCATATCGTGCAGCCGACTGATATTTCTGCTGATAAACTATCTACAATATATGACTTCACACGCGATGGAGCTAAGATGCTTATTGAACATTTGGGCATAACCTGTGAAGAAAGCGATTCAAATCTGTCCGACGAACAAAAAGAATGGTTCAAATCTTTAAAGGAATTTACGTCTAAGGGATACAATCTGGAAGAACTGGAAGCGTTTTTGGAGTATAAAAGACGCCAGGAGGATCGTGCGAAGAACGCTCATAAGGGCATCGAGGCAACAAGCGTCAGAGATGTAGGCATCGATATAGATGGGCTCATGGCTGATGATCCTGCAGAAGATGAAGCGAGCATCAAGAGA
Organism: uncultured Oscillospiraceae bacterium; assembly: GCA_964449655.1. GTDB lineage: Bacteria > Bacillota > Clostridia > Christensenellales > Aristaeellaceae > Ventricola. The sequence continues at coordinate 2,507 of CAYUZP010000059.1, read as the reverse complement.
CAGGGCGATGTGTCGACTCGCAGTGTAGTGCGGGACATCATCGCGCGCACCAACGACAACAAAACGCAAGAAATGGCTGAAGACGAAAAAATCGATGATATGGATTATGATGATTACACCCCTGTGCCGGTAAACTACTCAAAACATATTGAGTGGGCAAAGCAAAAAAGTGCTAAAGAGATTGAAAGGATAGCCTATATCGAAGCGCTGCAGAGGCGTGCGCTTTCAATGGCAAAATATACGTTTGGATGGTTTAATGTCCTGCTTGAGATGGAGTGTCTCAACAGCAATGAAGCAAACAGGTATAGAAAAGAAGTTTCTATCGGTTTTGCAAAGGTAGAGCGCGAAAAAGGCACTGCTCGGTCGCTCGTGCTCAGATATCCAAACACGCATATTCCGCAGTTCATAGAGGATCTCACGGATATACCGCTTGAATTTCAATATAGAGAAAAGAAGAGGACATTGCTCATCGAGGTTGCCAATGTCAAATCCTATACATTGCATGTGAAAATCAAAAGCGGCATCCATATCGATGATATCAATTTTGATGAAATTCTTTATGCGACGATTAACGCGAAGAGTCCGGCGTTCTTACTGGATGAGCTACGCAAGCAATTTATGGCTTTACAGTACGAAGAAGACTATGACATGCAAAAGAACCTGTGTGAGAATATCACGTTCATCTTTGGCCCGCCTGGCACTGGCAAGACGACATATCTGGCAAAAAACATCATCACGCCCTTGATGGAAGAACAAGGTGTCATGCGCGTGCTTGTGCTGACGCCAACAAACAAGTCTGCGGATGTCCTTGTGAAAAAAATCATGGATGTGTCAAGAGAGACATGCGCATATCAAAAATGGCTGGTTCGCTTTGGCGCGACTGGGGATGAGCTGATAGAGACGAGCGGCGTATTGAAAGACAGGATGTTCGACATTGAAGCGCTTCAAAAATGTGTAACCGTAACGACGATTGCCAGGTTCCCGTATGACTATTTCATGCAGCCAGGAAAACAAGAAGTATTGCTCAGCGAGATGCATTGGGATTATATCATCATCGATGAAGCGTCCATGATACCCATTGCGAACATCGTCTATCCGTTGTATAAGAGCAGCCCTAAAAAATTCATCATAGCTGGTGACCCGCATCAAATACAGCCAATAACATCTGTCAATTTATGGAAAGATGAGAATATCTATACTTTGGTGCAATTGAACTCATTTGTAAATCCTAAGACCGTGCCCTATGCATATCAAGTCATACTTTTACAGACGCAATATAGAAGTATACCGGAGATTGGAGAAATTTTCAGTCAATTCGCTTACGGTGGAATATTGAGGCACTTTCGGTCCTCGATCAGTCAAAAACCGCTTCATCTGAACAACAACTTCAATATTGGAACACTGAACATCATCAAATATCCTGTGAGCAAATATGAAAGCATCTATCGGGCCCAGAGACTGCAGCACAGTAGTGCATATCAAATTTACTCGGCCATCTTCACAAGCGAGTATGTTTGCTTTCTTGCAAAAGCGATTGCTGATGCAAATCCTAAAGCGCATTTCACGATAGGCGTAATTGCTCCATATCGCGCCCAGGCTGATTTGATTGACAAGTTGATCTCATCTGCGACATGCCCAAAAGAGGTGGATGTGCAGGTGGACACAATTCATGGATTTCAAGGCGATGAGTGTGACATCATTTTTACTGTGCTCAACACGCCGCCCGCGATATCGACATCCGGGGAGATGTTTTTGAACAATACGAATATCCTCAATGTATCGATGAGCAGAGCGAAAGACTATCTGTTCATCATTCTGCCTGATGATGATACAGAAAACATACAGAATCTGAAATACGTGAAGCAAATCGAAGCCATCATGAAGAAGACAGGCTGCTCAAAAGAGGCTTTCGCGCATGATATTGAGAAGACGATGTTCGGTGACGAAAACTACATCGAAAACAATGTGTTTTCCACGGGACATCAAAGCGTCAACGTCTATAGCTTGCCGGAAAAACATTATGAAGTCAGGACAGAGGACAACGCTGTGGACATTCAGATATACAGAGGAGTGAACGAAAGCGGACGGGAATCGACGACGGATGATGAAAAGCTTCATCCTATTGCGCAGAGCGAAGGCGAACCGGAAGAAAAACAGGAAGCGGGAAACCCTTCGAGCACATCCGACGATTCGGTCACCCAAATCACAGTAAAGGGAAAACTGAATGGCACGTATGGTTTGATACACTACGATGGAGATCTGAAGGAACAAACCGCCCGTTCATTGAAGAAGATGAATTTTGAGTTGATGCTGTTTGGGAAAAGGACAAATGTTTTAATCGATGTGGATATAGAACGCAGGCTGATTTATATAACGAATGGTCGCTACGAAATGGCAATAAAAAACGTTCAAAATCCCTTAAAAGTGGTTTGAAGATGGAGGACAATATTAAACCTGAATGATTCACGGCGATAAAAGTATGAACTGCCTACAGGCGCATTTGAGGC
>CAYUZP010000058.1:0-10361 GCA_964449655.1 uncultured Oscillospiraceae bacterium | reverse complement strand
TCAAAATACGCTGTGATTCCATCATTTTTCATGTTTCCACTAACCACACTGGTCAGGATTTTGAAAATGGATTTCCGTGGGAGCGGAACCAGGACAACCGCATGAGGACAGAGCCGTCATCATGAGCGTACATATCATCATATTTGTGCAACGTTTAAGCTATTTTATATATATATGATAGAAATAAAGGAACAACCGCGGATTCTTTACGGGCATGGGCGATCTGGAAGCCTTTAGGTGGACGATGAGGCGGAGCACATGGATCCGGCAAATGTTTAAGAGATATGTACCCCGCGTTTCTCCTGCTCAAGTCGCGCGCGGCCTCCATGATTGTAAGGCCCAGGCGATTTACAAAGCACACGGGATTATGGTACAATGCGAATGCTTTGATGGTTCAGCTGACGCCAAAACCACATGGACGCTTCGTGGAATTCCAGCGATGCTTCCCCCGGTTTGCGCTCGATTATAAAACGCGGTTCCGCGTAAAACGGCACATCCGTCGGCGCGGGCTCGGGCTGCGCATGCCGCGGCTGCGCCCAACAGACATCGGCAGTACACAGCGATGACGCCATCACTGACGAAAGAGGGAAGAACATGAACCGGAAAAAAAGTCTCGTCGGACTTCTATCGGTGCTTCTGCTGCTGATCGCTCTGCCGGCCGCATCTGAGAGCGGCATCGTGACAGGCACGACGATATCGGGGACTGTGCGCGTGTACCTGTCATCGATTGGCTCGCTGAACGCTGTGGATCTTTCGCTCGATGGGAGTTACTCCATCGGCGGGGACGCTTCGCGTGCGATTGCGCGCGGTGCCCATGTCCATGTCGCCAACAGCGGCGGCACGCTCCGCCTTTCGATCGATGGGCAGACGCAGACGATGGGCAGCCGCTTCAAGCTGCGCCGCCACCAGACGAGCGGCGAAAATGGCGTGCGCATCGCACAGGCGCGCTTTCCGGACAATCTCTATCCCGGCGATATGGAGTTCATCGCAAACGGCGGCAACGTGCAGATCATCGCGCACGTATTCATGGAGGATTACATGCTCGGCGTGCTGCCCTACGAGATGGACAACTCTTTTCCGCTCGAAGCGCTCAAAGCACAGGCGGTCGCCGCCCGCACATACGCGCTCAAAAGAATGAGCGCGCAGGCATCGACCTATGACGTCGTGGACACGACCGGCGATCAGGTCTACAACGGCACGCCGCAGGGCAACGCGCGCTGCAGGCAGGCGATCGAGGAGACGGCGAACATCATCGGCACTGTGAACGGGGATTACATGGCCAGCTACTACACCGCATCCAACGGCGGGCAGACGGAATCCGTCGCCAATGCGTGGGGCAGCGGTTCCTATGCGTACTTGCAGGTCAAGGATGATCCATTTGACCTGCGCAATACCGCGTCGGTCGCCAAGTCGGTCACGTTCTATCAGAACGGCACGACGAGCGTCGCCGCGCTGACGCAGCTTTTGTGCACGGAAGCCGCCGCGATCGTCGGCGCTTCAAGCGTTAAAATCGAGCAGATCACCGCCGTGACGCCGCACACACCGCGCTATGCCTGGCCGTCGCGCGTCTATTCAAAGGTGGATGTCAGCTTGCGCCTTGAATACTACGGCGACGTGACGGTGACGCTGGATTACTTTTCGCAGATCGAGGGACTGTGTGGCCTTTCCATCAACGCGATGCAAAACGAAACGCTCTCTGTCAGCGAGATCGTCGGCGGATACAGGCTGACGGCAAGACGTTACGGCCACGGCATCGGCATGAGTCAGCGCGGCGCGCAGCAGATGGCATCCGAGGGCATGACCTATGATCAGATTCTCGAATTCTACTATCCGGGACTCACGCGCACGCGTTATACCATGACGCGCACCCTGCTGCCCGCGATGGACGGCACCACGCAGATGCCCGGGGAACCGACAGGCGACGCGCGTATCGCCATCGTGACCCTCTCAAACCCGCTGGACAGCCTCAATCTGCGCAAGGAGCCAAACACATCTTCAGCTGTATTGGCGCGCATCGCACACGGCACGCAGGTGATGCTGCTTGAGATGGGCAGCGCCTGGAGCCTCGTGCAGCACGGCACGCTTTCCGGCTATGTGAGCAACGATTACCTGAGCGTGCCGGAGGATGATCCGAGCGCGCTGAATCCGCCCGAATCAGGTGATGCGCCCGAAACATGGAAGGGAACCGCGACCGTCGTTTTGCAGGATGAAACACAAGTGCTGAACCTGCGCGCCGCGCCTACGACCGGCTCCGCCGTGCTCGCCAAACTGCGTCACGGACAGACGCTCTTCGCGCTTGAACGCTACGAGACCTGGACCTGCGTGCGGTACGGCACACTGATCGGGTACGTGATGAACAGCTATATTCGCTTTGACAGCGCTTTTGTTCCCGCCACGACCGAAGCGCCGCAGGCGACACCCTCGCCGCAGCAGGGCGCCTCGACCGCGACGGTTCATCTGCAGAGCGCGGATTCTATGCTCAATCTGCGCGCGGAGCGGAATCTGCGTGCGGCGGTGCTCGCGCGCATTCCCAACGGCACGCGCGTGACGCTCTCACAATGGGGCGAGGAGTGGTGTCTCGTCGTATACAATGGCACGACAGGCTACTGCTCGACAGACTATCTGCGCTTTGACAGCGAACCTGAGCCGACATCCGGCGAGGAACCCGCAAAGGAATACGTCGCCATCGTCCTGCCGTCGGCCGGTCTGAACCTGCGCGCGGCGGCCTCGCGCACATCCGGCGTCATCATGACGCTCCCACAAGGGACGATGCTCAGCGTGCTGGGCGCGGATACCGACGACTTTCTGCCCGTCGCGCTCGGCAGCCTGCGCGGTTATGTGGCCGGCGAATATGTCTACGTGACAGACGAGGCGGTCATTGCGCAGCCGACACCCGCGAATATCGCCACCCCGACACCCGGAAGGACCGTAACGCCTGTCCCCGCGCCAACGGCGACCCCTTTCGCGCACCGCTCGGCGCGCGTGACGGCATCCATCGGGCTGTACCTGCGCAGCTCCCCGACGACATCCTCCATGACCTTGGCGACCATGCCATATGGCGCGATGGTTCTCGTGACCGGCGAGGAGACAAATGGGTTTTATCCTGTGATGTATGGCGAACTCGAAGGTTACGCGAGCGCGCGGTATCTTTCCATCGACGCGCGGACGGACGAACTGAATGCCGAACCGGATGTGACCTATGTGCCATCGGATGTATCAGCGGTTCCAGAGCTGGCGCCGTCACCCGAAGTCCTTCCTACGCCTGTCCCACCGCCCTCGGGCCCCATTTCGGGCAGGCACGCGACGGTCATCGCCTCAAGCGGGCTGAACCTGCGATCCGAGCCGTCCGGCGGAGCGAGTGTGCTGGCGACATTGGCATACGGCGCAAGCGTGATCGTGATAGGCGATGAGATCAACGGATTCTATCCCGTGCGCATAGGGACGCTGAGCGGCTATGTGAGCGCAGCTTATCTGCGGTTTGGCGATGTCGGTACACCGACAAGCACACCCGCCTCGACGCCGCAAAGTCCCCGCCGCGCCCTCGTCGTGAGCGGCAACGGTCTCAACCTGCGCGCCGCGCCGAACCGATCCGCCGAGGTGCTCTATGTGCTGCCCTACGGCATGGTTCTGGAAGTGCTGGACGAAGCGGATGGCGGTTTCCTTCACGTTCGCTGGAATGAATACACAGGTTACGTATCTGACGAGTATGTCGAGTATTTGGGCAACGAATGACGTGAGGATTGCCGACGCATGAATCAGGCCCTCACAAAAGAAGCGCTTTATCGCCTTGGCTATGAATTTGTCGCAAATAACAGCGTGAAGAAAATGTGAGCGATTTGAAAACGATTATTATATTGCATAAACGATAAAGCGTTAGCACTTCCCTTATTCCCGCGCCTTGCGAGGGTTGACAGCGTGCGGCATAAGGCGTAAACTAACGCTGATATGACATGCCCGCTTCGCTTTACAGCGCTCTTTGAACACGACGAGGATGCCGCGCTGAAGAAAGCGCTTTGGAGGAAAGAAAATGATCGATCTGGATCATGCCGCGACGACGCCGGTGAAACCCGCCGTGCTCGATGCCATGCGCCCCTTCTTCACGGAACGATGCGCGAACGCGAGCGCTGGGTACGCATCGGCGAGACAGGCCCGCGCAGCGATAGACCGCGCACGCGATTTGACCGCCGCGGGCATCGGCGCAAATGCGGAGGAGATCTTCTTCACGTCAGGCGGCACGGAGGCGGACAACTGGGCGCTCATCGGCATCGCTCTGGCCGCCGCGAAAAAGGGCAGGCGGCGCATCGTGACCTCGCAGATCGAACATCACGCCGTGCTTGCAACCTGCGAGACGCTCGCCGCGTGGGGTTTTGATGTCGCCTATGCCGACGCGGACGAGGAAGGGCGCGTACAGCTCGAGCAGGTGAAGGCCTTGACGACGCCCGATACCGCGCTCGTCTCCATCATGCTCGCCAACAACGAGGTCGGTACGATACAGCCTGTCGGACGGATCGCGCGGATCGCGCATTCGCAAGGTGCGCTGATGCACACGGACGCTGTGCAGGCCGTCGGGCATATCCCCGTTGATGTCCATGCGCTCGATGTCGATCTGCTGTCCATGTCCGCGCATAAGTACGGCGGTCCGAAGGGCGTCGGTGCGCTTTTCGTGCGCTCGGGAACGCGCATCGAACGGCTGATTCACGGAGGGGAACAGGAGCGCGGCATGCGCGCGGGCACGGAAAACACGCCCGCCATCGTCGGCATGGGCGAGGCGACGCGTCTGGCGACAGCGGAAATGGAGCGTACAGCGGCCTATACGTCTGCGCTGCGCGACAGGCTGCAATCGGAGATCATGGCGCGCGTGCCCGGCGCACGGGTCAACGGCATAGGCGCTGACAGGCTGCCCGGACATCTGCATGTGACGATTCCGGGCATCGACCGGCGCGCGCTGATCATCAGGCTGGATCTGATGGGCATCGCGGCTTCCGCGGGCAGCGCGTGTGCCGCCGGTTCCGCGCAGCGTTCACATGTGCTCTCCGCCATGCGCGTGCCCGATGGCGCGGATCTGCGGCTGACGCTCGGCGAGGAGAACACGCAGGAGGAAGTGGAACAGGTTGTACGCGCTTTGGAGCGGATCGTCCGGTAGAGCGGCAAGGCGTCACGGCGAAGATCTGTCCTCCGATGTCAAAGGCACAACAGCATCCGTGACTCGGTGAATGGGATGAGGAGGAACTGTACGCATGATCTATGGCAATAAGGAGGGCATACGCGATTCACTGCTGCTGCAGATGGAGTCGCTCTACGAGATCGAACTGGGCGAGGGCGAATTCGCGCCAAACGCGCTTGTGGACGCGCTGGCGACGTTCACAGAGGCGGTTCGAAGGGAGATCAGCGTCTACATATCGCGCGACGGGGAGGTGCTCGACGTCACCATAGGCGAACTGAACAGCGTGAAGCTCAAGGATCTGCGCCTGAGACGAAACGCGCGCAGGCTGAGCAGGGTCCGCTGCGTCCACACCCATCCCGGCGGCGATGCGCGCTTGTCCGACGTCGATCTCAGCTCGCTTCGCGCGCTGCGCTTTGACGCGATGACCGCTGTGGGCGTGCGCGAAGGCCGCGCGACCGGCGTGCAGACCGCTTTCCTCGGTCCATGCGTATCGGGCGATCCACAGACGATCGTCACCGATGTCGTCCCCGCGCACAGCATACCGCAAAAGGCGTGGATGGACGCCATCGAGCGCGCTGACAGCGAGGTGCTCGCGGGCGCAATGACGGACACGCGTGAGGAACAGGAACGCGCTTTCCTCGTCGGGCTGGACAGCGAGCGCTCGCTTGCGGAGCTGGCAAGGCTTGCGCAAACCGCAGGCGCTGTCGTCGTGGGAGGCATGCTGCAGCGCAAGACGCGGCCGGACGCCGCGACCTATATCGGCAGCGGCAAGGCGGATGAACTGTCCCTAGCGTGCCAGGCGAAAGAGGCCGGACTCGTGATCTTCGACGATGAATTGACCGGCGTGCAGCTGCGCAATCTCGAGGACGCGCTGCCCGGCGTGAAGGTGATTGACAGGACCGCGCTGATCCTGGATATATTCGCACAGCGCGCGCAGTCTAGAGAAGGCCGCTTGCAAGTCGAACTCGCACAGGCGGCTTATCAGCTGCCAAGGCTGTCGGGCAAAGGCCTAGGCATGTCCCGCCTGGGCGGAGGCATCGGCACGCGCGGGCCGGGCGAAACGCAGCTGGAGATGGACAGACGGCGCATCCGCAAGAGAATCGCCGAGCTGCGCCTTGAGATCGATGGCATCGGGAAACAGAGAGCGCTGCGCCGCTCGCGCAGGGAAAAGCATCAGATCCCCGTCGTCGCGCTCGTCGGCTATACAAACGCGGGCAAATCCACGCTGCTCAACCGGCTCAGCGGCGCTTGCGTGCCTGCCGAGGACAAGCTGTTTGCGACGCTCGATCCCGTCGTGCGGACGGTGAAACTGCCTGACGGCGGAGAATTCCTGCTCGTGGATACGGTGGGCTTCATCAGCAAGCTGCCCCATACGCTGATCGACGCCTTCCGCTCGACGCTGGAGGAGACGCTGCTCGCGGATCTTTTGCTCATCGTAAACGACGGCGCATCCGAGGAGATGGCGCATCAGCACGACGTCGTGATGAATACGCTCAGTTCGCTAGGCGCATCCGACCAGCCGCGCATCGATGTCGTCAACAAGTGTGACCTGTGCGCAAGTGTGCCCGTCTGGCCCGGCGCGATACCGATCAGCGCGAAGACGGGACAGGGCATCGACGCGCTGCTCCATGAGATCCGCAGACAGTTGCGGGGCACGCAGCGGCATGTGCGCGTGCGCATACCGTATCGACAGGGCGCGCTGATCGCGCGGCTGCACGAGGACGGCAAGGTGCTGGGAGAGGCCTATGAGGACGAGGGCATACGCGTCGAGGCGCTGATCGATGAACGCACACATGGACAGCTCGCCTCCCTGTTGGGCGAACAGGCCATAGAGAGGATCGAATCCGACAGAGCGATCTGAACACGTGCGCGTGATCAAGACAGTTCTGTCCTCCGCGTCCCCGCCTTCACACGCAACGGAAAGGAAGGATAACCGTCATGACCGTGATTCGCGCCATCGCAGCGTTGGCCTTGGGCGTCAGCCTGATGTTTGATTCGTGGGGCTACGTCCTGCCGCAGCAAAACCCGGCCGATACCCTCATCCTCGTCAATAAAACAAACCGCGCGCCGAGCGTGCCCGTCACGCTGGTAAAGCCCGATGTCCCGCCGACCCGCGATATCTTCTCAGAAAACATATACATGCGCCCCGAGGCCGCGCACGCGCTGGAGGCACTGTTCGCCGGCGCGTCACGCGATGGCATTACCCTCTACGCGACAAGCGGCTTTCGCAGCTATGGCGTACAGCAGTCCATCTATAACAGAAAGGTGCAGTCCATGGGCGAAACCGCGGCAAACCGCATCGTCGCCAAGCCCGGCTATTCGGAACACCAGACCGGTCTCGCCATGGACGTCGAAGGAGAAAGCACGCGCGATGTTGGCCTCGTCGAGGCGTTTGGCGAATCGCCCGAGGGCATATGGCTCGCCGCTCATTGCCATGAATACGGCTTCATCATCCGCTATCCCAAGGACAAGACCGATATCACGGGCTATGCTTATGAGCCCTGGCACGTGCGCTATGTCGGCATCGAGGCCGCGCGGGAGATCACCGACCTCGGCGTCACATTTGAAGAGTATCTCCTCATGGTGCGAAAAGACCGCATCACGAATATGCGCGCGATAAATCGGACGCGTGCGGACAGCGGGGAGGAAAGCCTATGATCATCCATAAAATCACATGTTTGCTGTGCGTCACGGCACTGCTCGCCGCCCCTTGTGCCATGGCGGAGGAACGGCTCGATCTCTCAATGCCGTTTGAGGACGCACAGACCCTCGAGGAACCCGTCTGGACTTATCCCATCTCCTATGAATTGCTCAAGACAAGCGATTATATCACGCTCGTCAACCGCGACTGCCTGCTGGGGCCCGACGATGTCCCCGATGATCTCGTCGAGCTCACATGCCGCAAGGTCAGCTATGATCCCATTCAAATGCGCGAAACCGCGTCCGAAGCGCTCAACGCACTGTTTGATGCCGCGCAGGAGGATGGCATCACGCTCTACGCGCACTCCGGCTATCGCAGCTATCGCACACAGGATGTCATGTACTATAACCGCATGCAGAGCAACAATGGCGTGGACGACGGCGTCGTGCAGTACCCCGGCGCATCCGATCACCAGACGGGCCTCGGCATCGACGTCATCAATAAGGCCGGCATCGGCAAGCGCTTCACAAACGCTTTCGCCAGCACCAAGGAAGGCCAATGGGTCAATGAACATTGCTGGGATTTCGGCTTCATCATACGCTATCAAGAGGATAAAAAGGAGATCACAAAGATCGAACCTGAATCCTGGCATCTGCGCTATGTCGGCGTGCAGGTCGCTCAATATATGCGCGATCAACACCTCTGCCTTGAGGAGTTCACAGCGGAATGGCAAGCCGCCGTCGCCGCGTACGAGGCACAAATGCAATGAGCAGTATACTCGATATCACGCAGCACATAAGGCCTGATATGCCCGTCTACCCCGGCGATCCTCACTTTCGCTCGCGCATCGTCTGCGACATTCATACCGACGGATGCGAGGTCAGCGAATGGACGATGGGCAGCCACTGCGGCACGCATATCGACGCACCAAAACACATGCTCAAAGGCGGAGGCGGGATCGAGGCGCTTCCGCTTGAATGCTTCCTTGGCCCCTGCCGCGTGCTGACGCTTGAAGATCGGCGCATCGGCGCGGGTAGCCTGCGCCCGTTTGATATCAAGGCCGGTGAACGCATACTGCTGCGCACCAACCCCCGCGGCGCAAATGCCATAACCCCCGCCGCGCTCGATGTTCAGGCGGCGGCGCTGCTCGCTGAAACACATGTCCGGCTCGTCGGCATCGACACAATGTCCATCGAGGATGTCGCGCGTGACGGCGGAGAGGTTCACCGCATATTGCTCGGCGCGGGCATCGCCATACTCGAAGGACTCTGCCTTGAGCGCGCACAGGCGACACACTACACGCTCTGCGCTCTTCCCCTGCGCGTGGACGGGGAAAACGGCTCCCCCTGCCGCGCTGTGCTCTCAAGCGAAGAAAATGAATAAAAATGATTGTTCAGAACCGTCAAATATGCTATAATCAAACAAAATCAGCGCTTGGAAGGAGAGAAATTCATGAATATCTTGCTGACAGGCGGCGCGGGATTCATCGGCTCCCATACCTGCGTCGAACTGCTCAACGCAGGCCATCAGGTCGTCATCATCGATAACCTCTACAACAGCAGCGAAAAGGTGATCGATCGCGTGCAGGAACTGACGGGAAAGCCCGTCCGCTTCTATAAGGATGACGCCTGCGACAGCGCCGCGCTCGACCGCATCTTTGAGGAAAATCAAATCGATGCCGTGATCCACTTCGCCGCCTATAAGGCCGTCGGAGAATCCGTCGCCAAACCGCTCGAATACTACCGCAATAACCTCGACTGCACACTCACCGTCTGCGAGGCGATGATGCGCCACGGCGTCAAACGCTTCATCTTCAGCTCCTCCGCGACCGTCTACGGCATCCCCGATCATATGCCGCTCGATGAGACCATGCCCACCAGCTGCACCAATCCCTATGGCTGGACCAAGTATATGAACGAGCGCATACTGACCGACGTCGCGCACGCGAACCCGGATTGGTCCGTCGTGCTGCTTCGCTACTTCAACCCCATCGGCGCACACGAGAGCGGCCGCATCGGCGAAATGCCCAATGGCATCCCAAACAACCTGCTGCCCTACGTGACACAGGTCGCCGCGGGCAAGCTCGCATACCTGCACGTGTTCGGTGACGATTACCCGACGCCCGACGGCACAGGCGTGCGCGATTATATCCACGTCGTCGATCTGGCTAAAGGCCACGTCGCGGCCGCGGCATTCGCCTGCGAACATACGGGCGTTGAAATCATCAACCTCGGCACGGGCCATGGCTATAGCGTGCTCGATATCGTGCACGCGTTTGAAAAGGTCAACGGCGTCAAGGTGCCCTATAAGATCGAGGCGCGCCGTCCCGGAGATATCGCAGAGTGCTGGGCGGATCCGTCAAAGGCTAAAGCGCTGCTCGGCTGGACAGCGGAAAAGAACCTCGAGGATATGTGCCGCGACGCTTGGCGCTGGCAGTCACAAAACCCGAACGGATATGAGGGATGAAACCGGTCAGCACCATTTAACCCCCGCGAAGCGGAGGAAGGGGCTTGGGGACAATGTCCCCAAACAGGTCCGGGCGGTAGCCCGGGCAGG
>CAYUZP010000057.1:0-10362 GCA_964449655.1 uncultured Oscillospiraceae bacterium | reverse complement strand
ACCCCTGCAAGGCGGTTATGACTTTTTACAGCTAACTGCCGCGTAGGCAGGCCACCCTAGTGTGTGACGCCCTATGCATCTATATTATAAGAGAATCCCCCGAAAGTTGTCAATACCTTCGGAGGATTCTTTTTGTCGTTTCGTCTTGACGATCGCTGACATCGGCTTTCAGCGTATATGGCCTAAGCGCAAGGGCGTTTGCCGCCCTCACCCATGAATCAAAAGATACAGCAGCGTGACGCACAGCCCAATGCCCATCGCGAGCAGGCCATAGCTCATCGTGTGCGTGACCTGCCGCTTTGCGTCGTTTACACCGCTCCGCACGCCCGCGGCCCAGCCGGTCAAACGCACCTCTCGCCCAAAGCCCTTCCTCGCCGCCAGCACGGTCCTGCCCATCAGCCCCGCGATCGCGTCCGTGAGCTCGCCCACGGCCTTCGCAATGACCGCACCGATGTCGCTCAAAACGCGCAAGAGCGGCCAGTAGACGCGATCCTCCAGCACGCGTTCGCTGCCCAGCGAGGCGACACCGCCGCCCGCGCGCGATAGCAGCCTCAGCAGCGGCCAATAGACGCGGTTTTCGACGTTTTGCTCGTCCGCCAGCGCGGAAACCTTGCAGCCCAGTTTGAGCAGCCCGTCGATCATCGGCCGGTAGACCCGATCCTCCAGATCCAGCCACGCGGGCCAGCGATCGACATACGCGCCTTCCTTCGTCCGCAGAAAACGACGAATGAACAGCAGGTACACGAGCAGGCCTATGGTCAGCGAGATGCACGCGCCCTTCAGGTTCTCAAATGAAAAGTAGGCGACGGCATGTGCGGGCGTCCCCGCGTGCAGAAAGCCTCCGGCAAAGTCCGCGATGGGGTCCATCGTCAGGTTCGGCCTTATGCCCAGCAGCGGTATGAGCAGCGCGCACAGCGTCAGCGCGATGGCTGAAAGCGCGTTCATGTAATGCCCGTTCATCGCGTCGTAACGCTCCTGCTGCGTCGGGTTCTTCTCCCAAAATAGGCAGATGTACAGCTTGATCATGTACGCGCCCGTGAGTCCGCCGCAGAAGAGATAGATCCATTCCGCCACACGGTACGGCAGCGCGAATCGTCCGGTTTCAAGCAGCAGCTCCGCGTATTCGACGATGCCCTCGTGTATCAGCGTCTTGGAGACATACCCTGAACACAGCGGCACGCCCATCAGCCCCAGCGCGCCCATCAGGAACGCGAAGTGCAAAAGCGGTTTCCCGCGCCCAAAGCCGCGCACGTCGTCAAGGCTCAGCTTGTGCAGGTTCATGTACACGACGCCCGCCGCCATGAACAGCACGAGCTTAAAGAGCGAGTGATTGAGCATGTAGAGCAGCGTGCCTCGCGCGGCCAACGCGTTTTCTTCGCCTAGCAGACAGCTCATCGCGATGCCGGTCAGTATGAAGCCGATCTGTGACATCGAGGAACACGCGAGCGTTCGCTTGAGATTGACCGAGAACACCGCAAGCACAGCGCCGACCGCCATCGTGATCAGCGCCAGCACGAGCAGCATGTTCCCCCACGCGGCACTCTCCCTAAACAGGTTCGCCGATACGACGATCACGCCAAAGACGCCCGTCTTGGTCAGTATGCCCGAGAGCAGCGCGCTAGCGGGCGCGGGCGCGACGGGGTGCGCTTTGGGCAGCCAGATGTGCAGCGGAAACATGCCCGCCTTGGCGCCAAAGCCAAAGAGCAGGCAGAGCGCCGCCGCCCATAATGCTCCCTTGTCAGTACACGCCTTGCCCGCCTCGTAGAGCTCGTCGATCACAAGCGTACCGCAATGGAACTTGAGCAGCAGCAGTCCTATCAGCATCACCATGCCGCCGATGATCGCGACGGCCAAATAGGTCTGCGCGGCCCGCAATGCCTGTGGTGTCTCATCGTGCGCGACAAACGCGTAGGACGTAAAGGACATGATCTCAAAGAACACGAACGTCGTAAATAGATCCGCGGACAGGAACACGCCCAGCGTCGCCCCGAGCGTCATCAGGTAGAAGAAGTAATACCGGTTGCGGTTGCGGTAGTGCGCAGAAAAGTACTGCCGGGAGAGCATACTCGTCGCCAGCCACATCACACCGCCTATGACCGCGTAGAGCGCGCGAAAGCCGTCCATCTCAAAGGACAGCCCAAAGCCGCAAAAGCCCGGTATTTCCGCGCTGTAGGACGCGCCGCGCGCTGTGCCCAGCAGCAGCCCCGCGGTGGCCGCGAGCGTGATGGCGCAGCTTGTGATGACCGCGATGTCGCGCGCGGGTTTGCTCTTCCTGCCGATGCAGTAACAGACGATGGCCGCGAGCATCGGGAAAAAGACGGGAATCAACAGCAGCATATCGTCTCCTCCCCTCACATCACCTCGCCGACAGCCCCCGTGACAGCGGAGACGACGGCATTGGAGAACAGTCCGCACAGCACGATGGCCGCGCTGAGCACAAACAGCGGCACGAGCATGCGCCAGGATGGATCGCGCTTTTCACCCGCCACGAGCGTTCCGTCCGGTGAAAGGGGCCTAAAGGCCATCGCGAACACGAGCGTGAGCAGGTAAATCGCCGTCAGCACGGCCGAGATCAGCAGCGCCGCCACGCCGAGCACGCCAAAGGGCGAACCCGAATCGATCGCCGCCTGTCCTATGAGCAGCTTGCTGACAAAGCCCGGCAGAATCGGCGCGCCGCTCAAAGCGAGCGCGGCCAACGTGTACACCGCGCACGTCGCGGGCATCACGCCAAACAGTCCGCGCAGGCTCTCGATCTGCGTGCGCCCAGTCTTGACCAGCACAGCGCCGGCACAGAAGAACAGCGTGATCTTGATCAGCGCGTGAAAGAGCATGTGCGACAGTCCCGCGATCAGACCCGCCTGCGTCATCAGGCACGCGGCAAACACGATGTAGGAGAGATTGGAGACCGTCGAATAGGCCAGACGCCGCTTGAAGTGATGTTCGCGCACGGCCATCACGGAGCCGTATACGATCGTCACGCTTGTGAGCACCAGCGCGACCGCCTGCGAGAGCGTACCCCGAAGCAGCTGTGCGCCGACCACGAAATACGTCGCACGGATGATGGCGAACGCGCCCGCCTTGACCACGGCGACAGCGTGCAAAAGCGCCGTCACAGGCGTCGGGGCCACCGCGGCCGTAGGCAGCCAAGCGTGCATCGGGAAGACCGCCGCCTTGACGCCAAAGCCTATGAACATGCACAGATACGCCGCCTGCAAAAGCGCGGGATGCGCCGCGGCAAACGCGCTCATCGTCCCGCCCATCACGAATGTGCCGCCCTCGCCGCAGACCAGCGCGATCATCACGCCCGCAAAGCTGACCGCCTCGCCAAAGAACGTGTACATCATGTACTGCCTGCCCGCGCGCAGCGCCCCCGCGCTTGAGCCGTGCATGACCAGCGGCAGCGTGCAGATCGTCAGGAATTCATAGAAGATGTACATCGTCAGTAGGTTTGCCGCCATCGCGATGCCCAGCGTCACGCCGTATGTGATCGTGTAGAGCGCGAAGAAGTGCCTTTGCCCGCCCACGTGCTCCATGTATTCAAAGCCGTAGAGCGTGGATAATGGCCACAGGAACGCGACGAGCGCCGTGAACAGACCGCCCACACCGTCTATTCGAAAGGCTATGGGCAGCCCGGGCAGCAGCGTAAATACCTGCTGTATTTCGCCGCCTCGCCTCAAAAGGCAATAGAGCGCGATGAGCGAAGTGGCCAGCGTCACGCCCTCGACGATGCACGCGCGTACGCGGCCTGACATCTTCTTGGGTGTGGCAAAGAGCAGTAACCCCGCCGCGATGGGAAAGAAGACCGCGAGCAATAACATGCGCCACCTCTCCTTCCGGCATCACAGCAGCGAGGAAGTCGCCGAGGAAATGACCGCCATCAGCGGCTGCGAGAGTATGCCCGTGAGCAGCACGCCCACCGCGAGTATGCAAAGCGGCACGAGCATCAGCTTGCCCGGCTCACGGCTCTCAAGGGACGCGTAGTCAAAGTCGTTCCCGGGGAAGAAGCCGTTGATCGTCACCGGAAGCAGGTATGCCGCAGTCAAAAGCGCCGATATGATCAGCACGATTGGGCCGGCGATGGAGAGCGCGCCCATGCCCGAGGAAAGCGAGCCCGTCGCCAATTGCCATTTGCTCACAAAGCCGCCCGTCGGCGGTATGCCGATCAGGCCTAAGGAAGCGATGGTCCAGCACCAGGTGGTGATGGGCATCTGCTTGCCTATGCCGCGCAGATCGCGCACGAGCGTCTTGCCCGTCTGATGGATGATCGCGCCGGCGCACAGGAACAGCGCGTCCTTGATCACGGAGTGCGCCACGACGTGCAGCAGCGCGCCACTCAATGCGTCTTCCGTCATGCACGACAGGCCAAAGAGCACATAGCTGACCTGCGAGACCGTCGAATAGGCGAGGCGCTTTTTGAGCACCGGTTCGCGATAGGCGAGCATCGAGCCCATGAACACCGTGATCAGCGTGAGCGTCATGAACGCGGTCTGCACCCACGTCCCGCGCAGATTCCCCGCGCCGACCAGGAAGAATATGACGCGGACGATGGCGAGCACGCCGGCCTTCGTGATGACGCCCGAGAGCACAGCCGACGCGGGTGCGGGTGCGACCGGGTGCGCCGTGGGCAGCCAGCCGTGCATCGGGAACATGCCCGCCTTCGTTCCAAAGCCTATGATGACCAGGAATGTGACGACGAGCAGCCCGCCTGTCATTGCCACGCCCGACGATGCCGCGCCGCCCGGCACGAAATCGACCGATCCCAGCGCATGGTTAAAGAAGAATATGCCCAGCAGTCCCAGCATCGCGCCAAAGATCGAGTAGATCAGGTATTTGATGCCCGCCGCGACGGCCTGCGGTGTGCGCTCGTGTACGACCATGGGCACGGACAGGAGCGTCATCAGCTCATAGAACACGTAGAACGTGATTAGCGACGCGGCATAGCACTGCCCCACCAGCGCGGAGAGCACGCACATCATGAAGAGCTGATAGCTCCGTTCATGTTCGTCATGCTCAAAATACTCGCGCGAAAACACGGCGGACAACAGCCACATCGCGCACATGAGCACGGCGAATATGCATCCGACGATGTCCGCGCGCAATGTCAGTTTGAGCGTAGGCGTCATTGTGAGCAGCGTGAACGTACTGTCCCGCATAAAGCAGCCCGCGATGACCAGCGCGAGCTCGCAAAGCAGCGCCCCCGTCATCATCTGCCCGCGCAGCTGCCTGTTCTCCTTGGCCGCGGGCAGCACGTACAAGAGCACTCCGGCCACCGCCGGAAAGAATATCGCGATCACCATGAGCATGATTTTTCCTCCCATCGAGCACGGACACGGCAGCATGTCGCCGCGAATGAACTGTAAGAAATGCTAAGTTTTCGTGATCGTCATAAGCGCTGTGCGTGATGCTCAGCCAAATTGTGCAAGGCCGCTTGAGAGCACCGTCAGCAGTCCCCCGCCAAGGCAGCCATAGGCGACATTCGCGGCAAGCAGCGCGATGAAGCTCAAAAGCGCCGTCCTGGGCAGCGCGGCCTTTGGCGTCCCCTGCGCGCCTATGGGCCGCACGAACAGACTCGCCGCCGTCCCCAGGAAGTAGCGCGCGTTGAGCACCGTCGATATCGCGAGCGCCACGAGCGTCGTGATCATCCGCCAGCCGCCCACATGGATCGCCGCGCCGGCCATCGTGACCTTCGTGATGAACACACCAAGCAGCGGCAGCCCGACCAGGTTCACAGCGCCCAGCGTGAACGCCGCCGCCGCCACCGGACTGCGGTAAAACGCCCCGCGCAGATCCGAGCGCTTGTTGGAGCCGCCGGACGCATCGTTTAATGCGTCGTTTGACAGGAACAGCATCGACTTGGTCAGCGCGTGCGCGAACATGTGCCATATCGCGCAGAGCAGTCCCTCGCGCGTGCCCAGCCCGATCGCCGCGTATATGTATCCGATCTGCGCCACGGAGGAGTAGGCGACCATCATCCGTCCGGTCTTTGCGCCCGCCGCCCTCACCGAGCCGATCACCATGCCCAGCGCGCCGAACACGAACAGCACGTCGAATATGCCCAATTGCGATACCACGTCAAGCCCGATCACGCGCACGTAGATCTTGATGAGCAGGAAGATGTAGCCCTTGGAGACGAGGCTTGAGAGTATCGCGGAGGCCGTAGGCGTCGCGTTGGAGTACGCGCCCGGCAGCCACGTGTCAAACGGGAACAGCGCGCACTTCATCGCCAGCCCCACGCTCATCAGCCCCACCGTGACCGTCAGCGGCACACGATACGCGCCGCTTTGGGCCAGCGCCGCCACGCTCTCGCGTATGTTGGCCATGAGCAGATGCCCCGTGATCGCATAGAGGATCACGACGCCGATCAAAAACAGACTGGAGCCCAACAGGTTCATGATCAGATACCGCACACCGCCGGCCAGACTGCGCCCGCTCTGCCGCGCCATCACCAGCCCCGCCGCGGCAATCGTGTTGATCTCGATGAACACGTATGCCGTGAACAAGTCGTTCGTGTAGATGAGTGCCTGCAGCGAGAGGAACGCCAGATCGACCAATATGCAGTATATGTTGAACTTCTTTTCGTCCACTTCCCTTTGCGCCTTGTGCAGTCCGCCCACGAACGCGAAGAACATCACGATGCTGAAGATCAGCATCGCCGCGCCCTCCAGCGCGCCCGCGCGGATCTCGTTGCCCCACGGCGCGGGATAGTGGCCCATCAGATAGACATAGCTCTCGCCATAGCGCAGACAGTCGGCAAACACGCAGGTGCTCATCACGCCGACCACAGCGATGACCAGCCCCGTCAGCCGCTTCGCCGCGTTCGCGCGCAGCACAGAGGTCACCACGGCACAGATCAGCGTCAGCAGTATGCCCGCGAACGGGAAGTTCTGCACCAGCCGCACTCAGACCTCCTCCTTTCCCGCCCGCGCCACGATCTCGTCGATGTTCAGCGTGCCATAGCGGGAATACAGCCGCACGCACAGCGCCAGCATCAGCGCGCTCACCGAGACCGATACGACGATGCCCGTCAGCACGAGTCCCGCCGGTATCGGGTTGATGTAGGCCTCAACCGACTGCACGCCATCCACGACGATGGGCGCCGCGCGGCCCTCGATGTAGCCCTGCGAGGCGAGAAACAGATACACCGCCGTGTCCATGATGTCCATGCCGATGATCTTCTTGATGAGATTGCGGTTTAGCAACAGCGTCGAAAAGCCGATGCACAGCAGTATGACCGAGGCAATCTCCTCGTAATTGTTGGATAGATTCAGCAGCCGCTCGGTCATCCCAGCTCCCCCTTTCTGAACACCGCGAAAAACGCGTACATCGTACACGCGACGATGAAGCCGACGCATACGTTGAGCACAAAGATAAGACCGCTTGAAAGCAGCGCCCCGGGGGTGCCCAGCGGTATCGCACTGGGGATGCCGTTCGCGCCCGTGTAAAAGGAATAGCACTTGCTCAGCGCATATGTCAGCAGCGCCAGCAGCACGACCGTCTGATACGTCCTGTATGTGAAGAATTTGCGTATGCGCTCAAAGCCGAATGCCGACGCGTAGAGCATCAGCCCCGCGCCCGCGATCGCCCCGCCGGAAAATCCGCCGCCCGGCGACAGGTGCCCGTTGAGCACGACGTATATCCCTAGAAGCAGCACGACCGGCACCAGGATCATCGCCGTGCGCTGCAGTATCGCGTCGTGCTTGGGCTCGTAATACGTATCCGACCGCGGGTCCTCCCCAAGCGCCCTGACCATCTTGTCGGACGCGTCAAATTCCCTGTCCACCCGAAGGAGCATCATGACCACCATCGCCGCCGCGAAGAGCACCGTCGATTCGCCCAGCGTGTCAAACGCGCGGTAGTCGAGGATCATGCCGGTCACGATGTTGACCGCGCCCGTCTCCTGCAGCCCTCGCTCGATGTAGCGCGCGGACACCTCGTTGTTGATCGGCGCGTCCGGCGCGCCAAACGCGGGCATGTGCGCCACCGTGTAGAGCAGCAGCGTGATCATCGTCAGACAGATCCCCGTGCACAGCACGCAGTAGAGCCCGTTCGCGATGCGCGCGCCCTTTCCGCTCGCAAACGCGTCGATGCGCCCGGCAACGCGCCGCTCCTGCGCTCGCGCCCTGGCCGCCTTTGCGCGCTCCGCCGCGCTGGATACGCGCCTTTCCGCCGCCGGCTGCGCGGTCATCTGCTGCGCCATATCCTCGTCAAGCAGCTCGTCCTCGTCAGCAAGCCACTGCCTCAGCTCTTCCCGCGCGCGCAGCAGCTTTTCAGGCCTCTCCCTGTTCATCCGCGTCGCCTCCCGCACTCTCGCATTGCTCGTCCGTTTCTAGCGCTTTGAGCGTCTCAAACCCGTCCCTCGTCCGCGCGCTTTCCGCCTTCTTCTGCTTCACATGCCTTTCGCGCACCTCGTTGCGCGCGTCTATCGCGTGTATCTTCTTGAGCGTCAGGAAGAAGAGCAGACTCGTGATGCCCGCGCCGACCGCCGCCTCCGTGATCGCCAGATCCGGCGACTCCAGAGAGATCCACACGATGGACATCACCATCGAATAGCCCATGTAGATCACAACGCTCGTCAGCAGGTTGCGCGTCAGGCACACCGCGATGGCGCATATGATCAGGAACAGCAGGAGCATCCGCACGACAACCGTCATTTCTCTCCCCTCCCCTGGCTTTCTTTCCGTTCGCCGCCTGCCGCGCCCTCATTTCGCGCTTGGGACGCCGTCTCGGGGGACGCAAAGCCGTCCTCGTCAAATATGCCCTCCTGCACGGTCATGTAGTCACCGCGCTGCTCGTTCGTCTCCACCTCAAGCCGGCACAGCAGATGACTGGCGACAGGCGAACTCAGCCACAGGAAGACGACGACCAACAGCAGCTTGATCGCCGAAAACACGTCCGGCGCGCTGATGGCAAAGCCGATCAAGCACAGTCCCGCGCCCAGCGTATCGTTGAGCGCCGCGGCATGCATGCGGTTGGCCGCGTAGCGAAAGCGGAATACGCCGAACACGCCGATGCACAGCACGACAAGCCCGCAGAGCACAAGCGCGCAGGTCAGCAGAAAGCGAATCCATTGGATCACGGTTCATCCTCCCCTTTTTTCGCGCCGCGCAGCCGCGCTTCCTCCTGCTTGCGCTCCCTGTATATGCCCGTGTACACCTTGCACAGCACGATCACCGACAGGAAGCTGAGCATCGCATACACGAGCGCGATGTCCGCCAGATACCCTTCCCCCAGCATCACCGTGAACACGCCGACCATCAGCAGCGTCAGCGTGCCGATCATGTTGACGGCGAGCACGCGGTCGGATATGCGCGGCCCGCGTATCGCGCGCACCAGACTGAAGAGCGAGAGCACGACCAGCACGGTCATTGCGACGATGGCGAGCAAGCGATAAGCGTTTTCAAGACTCATGTCCATCCTCCATTTCCCGCAGCGCCGTGATCAAAACGCCGTCGGTCAGTCCCTCGCGCAGGCTCTCGTCTAGACAGTGCACGACGAAGTTGTCCCCGCTCAATTGGCAGGTGATGGTGCCGGGCGTCAGCGTGATCGAGTCGGCGAGCGCCACGCGATGACTCTCCTGCGTAAGCCCGCTTGAAAAGCGAACGAGCATGGGCTTTGGCTCAAAGTCCAAATGCAATATCATCCGCATGACGGTGAAGTTCGCCTTCACGATCTCGCATAGCAGCAGCGCGCCGTAGCGCACCGCCGCGGGCAGGCCGCGGATCAGCCGTAAATCCTTCTTGGGGCTCCACGAAAGATAGCGACAGGTGAACGCGTAGAGCAGCGCGGAAATCCCCGCGCCGACAAGGGCGATCTGCGCCGTCCATCGCCCGTTGAGGATGATAAACAGCGCAAAATACACGAGGAACATGCTTTTTCCCTTCCTTGCGGTCGTTTTGCCGGATGGCATATAAAAAATATCGCGCATTCAACCCTTGGCGCTCCCGCTGACATCCGGCCTGACAGGCGGTTTTCCATTCTTTCCGCTCCATTTTAGCACATTGTCAATCGTTGTCAACCGACAATGCACTTTTTTTCACGTCCCAACCCTTGCGCTTTTCATCGGCCTAAATGGCGCGTAGCTTTGGTAAGTGTCGGGTTTATAAGATGCGGGAAAAGCGGAAAAGTCGCAATTCCTGTAACGTTGCTTCCCTTTGACTAGTTTGATTCCTGTGATCCCCTCTTTTCGCTCACCGCAGTGCTTCGTTCGTTTTGTCAAGTCACGGTTACTCAAGCCGCGGCAAAAGCGCAAAAGTGACGGGGTGGGACTGGAGTCCGCCGCCGCCAGTGGCGGAAGCAGGCGGACGGAGCGTCGGAAACGAAAAGGAGCCGTAAGGCGACTATTTCGTTTCCCGGATCGGGTGG
>CAYUZP010000056.1:4016-10555 GCA_964449655.1 uncultured Oscillospiraceae bacterium | reverse complement strand
TCTTGCGCGAATGAGCGCCCAATCCTATGGATAAATGTAAAGGCCGCATCCTTGATGGGAGGATGTGGCTTTTGCGTTCCTTAGATATACCGTGGATTTTGCGGAATTCGTTCACGGCGCTTGAAGCGGGGGAAGGTTTCTGCTATAATGAAAACCGTATGCGAACGCGCGGGAGGTTGACGGATGGGCAAACTGGAAGCATATGACAAGCGGCTTCATTATTCCTACGCGCCCGGGCTGTTTCCGGCGATGGAATGCCTGCAAAACGCGCCGGAGCGCTGCATGCGTCTGCTTTTGCACAGCGAGAGCGAGGGAAGCGAAGGCGCACGCAGGCTGCGGGAGGCAGCGCTGTCCCGCGGTGTGCGCGTGGAGATCGCAGACAGGGCGCTTTCGCGCATATCGGGCAAGGAGAACTGTTTTGCCGCGATGGTGTATGAAAAGCGGGAGGGCACGTTTGATGCGTGTTCGCCGCACATCGTGCTGCACCACCCATCCGACAGCGGCAACATGGGCACGATACTGCGCGCGGCGCTCGGCTTTGGCTTCCTCAACGTGGCGATCATATGCCCGGCCGTGGATTCGGATGATCCGCATGTGACGCGCGCGTCGATGGGTGCGGCGTTTTCGCTGCATGTGCGCCATTTCGATTCGTTTGATGCCTATCGCGCGCGGTTTAAGGACAGGCAGCTCTTTCCGTTCATGCTGACGGGGAGCGTGCCGCTTGAGGAGGCCGCGCACATGGCGCGTGAGCCGTTTTCGCTCGTCTTTGGCAACGAGGCCAGCGGGCTGCCGGAGCCGTTTTCGCAACTGGGCGTGCCCACGCGCATACCGCACAGCGAGCGGATCGATTCGCTCAACCTCGCCGTCGCCGCGGGCATTGGGATGTATGCCTTTTATGAGATGGGACAGCAGCAGATCACGGAGGTGAAAACATGAGGATTGTTGTGGATGCCATGGGCGGTGATTTTGCCCCCAAGGTCAACGTGGACGGCGCGGTCGATGCGCTGCGCGAATACGCGGACATGGAGATCGTGCTCGCCGGTCCGCAGGCGCTGCTTGAGGAGACCGTCGCCGCGTACGCGGATCAGCAGGCGCTCTCGGGCGTTCGGGATCGTCTGAGCATCGTCGACGCGCCGGAGGTCATCAGCCCCGAGGAGCATCCCGTGATGGCGCTTCGGCGCAAGAAGAATTCGACATTTTGCATCGGCATGGACATCGTGCGCCACAAGGAAGCGCAGGCATTCGTCTCCGCCGGATCGACAGGCGCGCTGATGGCTGGCGCGATGTTCAAGATCGGCCGCATCAAAGGGATCATGCGTCCCGCGCTGGGCACGCTGCTGCCCGTCCCCGGCCGTCCGATGCTGCTCATCGATGCTGGGGCGAATGTGGACTGCAAGCCGGAGTGGATCGTGCAGTTTGCCATGATGGGCAGCGCGTACATGCGCCGTGTCATGCACATCGAGACACCGCAGGTCGGGCTGGTCAACATCGGCGTCGAGGCCGCGAAGGGCAACGAGCAGGCGCAAAAGACGTATGAGATGATGAGCAGGCCGCAGCCATTTGCTTTTTGTGGGAACATCGAGGCGCGCGATACGCTCGCCGGACTGTGCGATGTGCTCGCGGCGGACGGCTTTATCGGCAACATCGTGCTCAAGAACACGGAGGGCGTCATCGGCACGCTTTTTCATATGATCAAAGAGGGACTGATGCGCTCGACAAAGGGCAAGCTCGGCGCGATGCTGGCGAAGGACACATTCAGGCAGCTCAAGCAGAGCTTTGATTCCACAGAGGTCGGCGGCGCGCCGCTGCTCGGCGTCGAGGGCGCGGTCATCAAGGCGCATGGCAATTCAAACGCGCGTGCGATCTTCTGCGCGATCAGGCAGGCGAGGCAGGTCATCGACGGCGGCGTCGTGGAGCTGATTCGCGATGAGGTCGCGCATCTGAGCACGGAGGCGGCGCAGGAGGAATAGACTGGGGCAAGGCAAATCTTCTCATGCGCGATAAGACACTGCCGGCATGAAGCGGTGAAAAATGGATTGACGATCGAGGAGGAAACGGACATGACAAACGAGCAGGTATTTGAAAAGGTTCGGGGCATGGTCGCCGAGCAGCTCGGCGTGAACGCGGACGATGTAAGGAGCGAGAGCCGTCTCAAGGAGGATCTGCAGGCGGACAGCGCGTCTGTGATGATGCTGGTCATGGATGTCGAGAGCGAGTTTGGCATTCAGGTCGAGGACGACGCGATTGAGAAGGTCAAGACCGTGGGCGACATGGTGCTCTACATCGAGGACAAGCTTTGAAAAGCGAGCCGTCCCGGGCAAACCGGGGCGGCGCTTCCCGTTCATCTCCGTTCGCGTGGGGATCGACGCGCGCAGGGAAATGGACGGGCGAACATGGAATGGGGAGGACAGGGCCATGAATCATGAGGCGCTGGAGCGCGCGATCGGGCATCGCTTTGCAGACGCGTCGCTTCTCGATCTCGCGCTGACACATCCGTCTTATGCGCTGGCGCACAAGTGTGAGGACAATCAGCGGCTGGAATTCCTGGGCGACGCGGTGCTGGAGCTCTGTGTCAGCCGTGTGCTGTACGCGCGCTTTCCGGGACTTCGGGAGGGGCAGCTCACGCGCAGGCGCGCTGCGCTGGTGTGCGAGGCAAGCCTGGCGCAGGCGGCACGGCGATTTGGAATCGGCGCGTATTTGAAACTTGAGCGGGGCGAGGAGATGATCGGCGGGCGGGAGAACCCGTCGATCCTCGCGGACGCGATGGAGGCCGTGATCGCGGCGGTGTATTTGGACGCAGGCATCGGGGCGGCGGGCGCGCTCGTCGATCTGGCGATGGGAGATTACGCGCCGAACGGGCAGGTGGAGCGCGACGCGAAGAGCGTGTTGCAGGAATACCTGCAAGCGCGCGGCGAAAAGGTGCCGGATTATGAGATCATCGCGCAGGACGGGCCGCCCCATGCGCGCATGTTCACGGCGCGTGTGTTGCGCGAGGACGGCACGGAGATGGGACGCGGGCGCGGGGCGAGGAAGCAGCGCGCGGAGGAGGCCGCGGCGAGCGCAGCGCTCAAGGCGCTGGGCGTTGAGACGGCGTGAGGCGCGGCGAGCGAAAAGGTTCTGACGCGATAAACGGATCCTATTGATCCATCGCATCATTTTTGAAAGGAGTCGCGCTGTGCGGCTAAAGAGGCTTGAAATCTACGGATTCAAATCGTTTGCCGAGCGCACGGTGCTCGTGTTCGATACGGGCATCACGGGCATTGTCGGCCCAAACGGCAGCGGCAAATCGAACCTGTCAGACGCCGTGCGCTGGGTGCTGGGCGAACAGAGCGCAAAAGCGCTTCGCGGCGGACGCATGGAGGATGTGATCTTCAACGGCACGCAAAAGCGCAAGCGGCTCGGCTATTGCGAGGTCTCGCTCGTGCTTGACAACGAGGATCACGCGCTGCCCGTCGACTTTGCGGAGGTCATGATCACGCGGCGCGCGTATCGCAGCGGAGAGAGCGAATATTACATCAACAAGGCCGCGTGCCGGCTGAAGGACATCCTCGATCTCTTTCGCGACACGGGCGTGGGCAAAGAGGGCTATTCGATCATCGGTCAGGGCCGCATCGACGAGATTCTCTCACAAAAGAGCGAGGACAGGCGCGGCATCTTCGAGGAAGCGGCCGGCATCGTCAAATATCGTCTGCGCAAGGAGGAGAGCGAAAAGCGCCTCTCAAACGCGAAAGAAAACCTATCCCGCGTCGAGGACATCATCTCAGAGCTCGAAAAGCAGTTGGAGCCGCTTGCCGCAGCCAGCGAGACAGCGCGACGCTATCTCGAATTGCGCGACGAGCTGCGCGCTTTGGAATGTTCCTCGTTCGTGCTGCAGAGCGACCGTGCGCAAGCGCGCATGGCGGACATACAGGCGGCGATGGACGGCCTGACCGAGGCGGTAGAGGAGCGCGAAGGGCATATCGCCGCGCTGAGCCAGCAGCGGGACGCGGCATCCGAGGCGGCGAGCACCCTGGACGCGCAGCTGACCCGGGCGCACGAAAGCGTGCTGACGCTGACCCGTGAGGGCGAGGCGCGGGAGGGCGAACTGGGCATGCTTCGCGCGGAGATCGGACGGATAGAGAAGGATGTGCTCTCGCTAAGGCAGGACGAGGACGTGAAGCGCGCGCGCCTGACTGACCTTCAGGCGCAGGCGGAGCAGAGCGATCGTGAGCTGCTTGACTGCCGCACGGCGCTGCTCTCGCTGCAGGGCGAAATACGCGAGCGCGAAGCGGAACTAGGCGATGCGCAGGCGGAGGTGTCCGCTGCCGAGGAGGCGCTTTCGTCGCATAAGAACGCGATCATCGAGGCGATGAACCGGCTGGGCGATGTGCGCGCAAGCGAGGCACGGCTGTCCACGATGCGCAAGGAATTGGAGCAGCGCGGCGAGGAAGCAAGAGCGCAGCGCGCATCCCTCGCAAGCGCGGCGGACGAAATGGACACGCAGCTCGCAGCGGCGAAGGAAGAGCAAAATGCCGCGCGGGAACGGGAGGATCAATGCGCGAAGGCGTGTCAGGCGGTCGATGCGCGCGCACAGGATGCCGCGGAGCGCATGACGGCGCTGCAAAAGGCGGTCAGCGAGGCAAACGGGCAAAGGCAGGCCGCGGAGAGCCGGCTGCGCGTGCTGCGTGAGATGGAGCGGGATTACGCGGGTTACCAGCAGGCGGTAAAAGAAGTGCTGCTGCATGCGCGCGGGGACGCGGGCGTTCACGGCGTTGTGGCGTCGCTGATGCGTGTGCCGCAGCATCTGGAACGCGCGGTGGAGGCGGTGCTGGGCGGCACGCTGCAGTATGTGGTGACGGAGGATGAGAATGTCGCGCGGGAGTTGATCGCCTATCTTCGGCAGAACAATCTGGGCCGGGCGACGTTTTTGCCGATCACGACGATCAAGGGCCGCACGCTGAACGCGCAGGAGAGAACGCTGCTCGACATGCCCGGCTGTGTGGGGCTGGCCAGCGAACTGATTTCGTTTGACGAGCGTTACCGCGGCATCATCGAGAACCTGCTGGGGCGCACCGTGATCGCGGAGCATCTCACCGCGGGCATTGAGATCATGCGGCGCGGGCATCACGCGTTTAGGCTTGTGACACTGGACGGCGACGTGATGCATTCCGGCGGCTCGATGACCGGAGGAAGTGCCGCCTCACGCATGACGAGTCTGCTCTCCCGCGAGCGCGAAATCGAGGAGCATGAAGCGACGCTCAAGCAGCTCGACGCGAGATGCGCGCGGTGTGCAGAGGCATTGGGCGCGGAGGAAAATGCACTTAAGGAGATCGAGCAGACGCGCGCGCAGGCTTTTGAAGCGTATAGGCAGGCACAGATCGACGTCTCCATCGCCGGCGAACGCGTGCGCACGATGACGGAGCAGCGCGAGAGCCACGCGCAGCAGGAGCAGCGATGCGAGCAGCTTCTCGCGCAGATTCGCGAGAATCTCTCACAGATCGACGCACAGCTCGCCGGAACGCGCGATACACAGGCGGGTGAGCGGCGCGAGAGCGAGGAGATGAACAGGCGCACATCTTTGCTGAGCGACGCGCTGTATGCCAAACGGGAAGCGCTTGAAAAGCTCCGCGAGAAGACACAGTCTTTGCGCGTGACGCTGGCCGCGCGCGAACGGGATGCCAAAGCGCTCGTACAGGATGGCACGCGCTTGCGCGGGGAGCAAGAGGAGACAGCCCGACAGCTGGATGAAATGGGCAAGACACGCGAGGCGCTGACGCTGCGATATCAGCAGAGCACGCAGAAACTCGCAAACGACGAGGCGTCGCGCGCGGCTTTGACGGAAGCACTCGCACAGGCACAGCGCGAATTGGAGGCGCTGCAGGCATCGCGCGAGGAAAATCAGCAAAAGAGCGCGCAGCTTACGCGCGAGATAGATGACCTGCGCGGCATGATGGCACAGGACATAGACAGGAAGCACAAATTCGAGATGAACTTAAGCCGCACGCAGGCGGAACTGTCACAGCTGCAGCAGCGCATGTGGGAGGAGTACGAGCTGACATACGAGGGCGCGAAGGCGTTCGCGTCGGATGCCTTTGACAAATCCTCGGGCGAGCGGCGCATGGGTCAGATACGAGGCGAAATTCGCGCGATGGGTCCGGTCAACGTGACGGCGGTGGAGGATTACCGGGCCTGCCGCGCGCGCTATGACGATCTGACGGGGCAGCGGGACGATCTGCTTCGCGCGCAGGAGGACTTAAGCCGCATCATCGCGTCTGTGCAAAAGCAGATGGAGCGGCAGTTTCGAGAGAATTTTAAACGGATGCAGGGCTATTTCAGCGAGACATTCACAAGGCTTTTTGGCGGCGGACAGGCGGAATTGCGACTGCTTGACGAGCAGAACGTGCTGACATGCGGCATTGAAATCGTCGCGCAGCCACCGGGAAAGAAGCTGCAGCTGCTCTCGCTGCTCTCGGGCGGCGAACGCGCGCTGACGGCCATCGCGATACTGTTTGCGATGCTTCGGCTCAAGCCGACGCCGTTTTGCTTCCTGGACGAGTTCG
>CAYUZP010000056.1:0-4006 GCA_964449655.1 uncultured Oscillospiraceae bacterium | reverse complement strand
CGGCATTGGATGACAGCAATATATCGACGTTCGCCGATTATCTTCGCGATTTCTCGCGAGATACGCAGTTCGTCGTGATCACGCACAGAAAGGGCACGATGGAGCGCTGCGACGGGCTGTACGGCGTCACGATGGAGGAAAAGGGCGTATCGCGAATCCTCAGCGTGGAACTCAAGGATATCGACGAGGCGGACATGGCTTAATGCGGCGCAGGAAAGGAGCGAAAGCGCATGGGATTCTTTTCGTTTGGCAGGAAGAAGCCTGACAAGGCGCAGGTGAGCGAAAAAAACGAAACGGTTATAGAAAAAACAGAGAATATAGAAACGAGCGAAAAAGACGTTCAGGAAGAGGAGATCAAAAAGCCGGAATCCCCTGAAACGGCGGAGGAAACCGAGAAGAGCCAGCCCGAGGACGAAACGGCGCAAAAGCCCGGCAAGAAGGGGCTGTTCTCACGGCTCTGGCAGGGGATGACCAAGACGCGCGAACACATCTCTAGCCGCGTCGATGAATTGGTGCACACGACCACGAAGATCGACGATGCGTTTTACGAGGATCTTGTGGACATCCTCATCATGAGCGACATGGGCGTCAGCGTCAGCGATCAGGTGATCGAGGAACTCAAAAAGCGCGTGAAAGCGCAGGGCATACGCGATGCGGCCAAAGCGCGCGACGTGCTCAAGGAGATCCTCAAGGAGCGCGTCAGCAGGCCGGTCAAGCCGCTGTCCTACCCCGCGGTGATGCTGGTGGTCGGTGTCAACGGCGTGGGCAAGACGACGACGATTGGCAAGCTGGCGATGCGCTTTAAGCGCGAAAATCACAGCGTCGTGCTTGCGGCGGCGGACACATTCCGTGCGGCGGCGGCGGATCAGCTTGAAATCTGGGCCAAGCGTGCAAACGTATCGCTCGTGCGCCACGCCGAGGGCGCGGACCCGGCGGCTGTCGTGTTTGACGGCATACAAAAGGCAAAGGCGCAGGAGGCCGAACTGCTCATCGTGGACACGGCGGGACGGCTGCACAACAAGAAGAATCTGATGGAGGAGCTGCGCAAGATCTATCGCGTCATCGAGCGGGAACAGGAAGGCGTGGACGTGCGCACGCTGCTGGTCGTCGACGCGACGACGGGGCAAAACGCGCTAACGCAGGCGCGGGAGTTTTCCGAGGTGACACCGGTCTCGGGCATCGTGCTCACAAAGCTTGACGGCACGGCCAAGGGCGGCATCGCTTTTGCCATCGTGGAAGCGCTCAATGTGCCCGTGCTCTACATCGGCGTGGGCGAGGGCATCGAGGATCTGCAGGAGTTTGACCCGCAGGCGTTTGTCGACGCGATCTTTTGAGACGCTGAGGATGCGCGGGCGATTTGCATACAGCTTGTCATCGCTCAAAATCGTCTGGGCCCATATCCCGTGATGGCCGTAGAAAGGGGGCTGCTCCATGCGGATACTCAAGCGGCTGCTCAATTTCATCGCGTCGAGGCTGTTTGTGATCACGATCGTGTCCGCGCTGCTGATCATCTCTTTCTATCTGGCGATGAACACCACCAACATCTGGGTGCTCATCGAGGACGGCCTAGACGCGCGCGCGGGCGTCGTGCTGATGGATGCGGGCGCGGAAAACCTGAATCTCTATTTTAGGCAGGAATATTTAAGCCAGGATCCCGTGCTGCAGGTGGGCCTGAGCGACGCGTCCCCTTATCGCGATTACGAGATTCGCGGCTATGATCACCGCGTGCAGATGGTTTCCGTCTGGTCCTGGCCGTGGGAAAACGTCGCGCGCGCGGAGGTGATCGAGCGCATACCGTTCATCGACGGCACGATCAAGTCCTCCCTGCGGGAAGCGGCGCTTGCGGCAGGCGGCGAGGCACGGCTCTCCCCGCCCGCGTGGAAGTCCTCGCGCTATCTGGTGACGCTCGTGCGCACGGCAGGCCGCTGGAGGATCTCCAACCTGCAGCTGATCGAACAGGTGGAGGACGAATGAACTTTCTCTCTCAAGGCGCCGTGCTGTCACCGATGGCCGGCGTCACGGACAGCGCGTTTCGCGCGATATGCATAGAGTACGGCTGCGCGATGGCCGTCACCGAGATGGTCAGCGCGAAGGGAACCCTCCTGGCGCCCAAGGACAGCCGGGCCGTTCGCGAGCTGCTTCATACCGAACCGTGCGAACAAGGCCGCGTGACGCTGCAGCTCTTTGGGCATGAGCCACAGATCATGGCCCGCGCGGCGGAGGCGCTGACGCGTGACGGGCGATACGCGATGCTGGACATCAACATGGGCTGTCCTGTGCCCAAGATCGTCGGCAATGGCGAGGGCTGCGCGCTGATGCGTGACCCTGTCGCGGCATCGGAGATCGTGCGCGCTGTGTCTAGGGCGTCACATGTGCCGGTTTCCGTCAAGATGCGGCTGGGCCTTGAGCCGGGGAGCGAAAGCTACCTGCTGCTGGGACAGCTCTGCGAGGAGAGCGGCGCGGCGATGCTCACGCTGCATGCGCGCACACGAGACCAGCGTTACGAAGGGCGCGCGGATTGGGACGCGATCGCCAGGCTCAAGCGGCGCGTGTCGATCCCCGTCGTCGGGAACGGCGATATCACCTGCGCGGCAGATGCGCTGGCGATGCTTGAGCGGACGGGCTGCGACGGGGTCAGTGTCGGCCGCGCGGCGCAGGGAAATCCGTGGATCTTTGAGCAGATCGCACGCGCATTTCACGGGGAACCGCAAAGAGAGGTGAGCGCGCAGGAAAAGCTGCGCGTCGTGCTTCGGCACGCGGACAATCTCGTAAAGCTGAAGGGGGAAGCCGTCGCCGTGCGCGAGATGAGAAGGCATGTCGTCTGTTACGTGCGCGGCATGCGGGACGCCGCAAAGCTGCGTATGCGCGTCAATTCGGTGGACACGATGCAGGGACTTACAGCGCTCCTGCGCGCGTTTTTTCTGGAAGGACGCGTGGACAGCGCGGAAAAATCATAAACATCAATCGTCAGTGATATGGAAGATAGTGAATAATGCATAGGTGAAAGCGATCAGTAGGGCGAAAGCGCAACGCGGCGCCCGCTTTGCTCTTCATGGGCTGCTGTTCTTCGCGCCATGCATGATGACGTGGGTATGAATAAAAAAGGGCTCACAGAATGGACAGCTTACGCGACGCGCGCGGGAAAGGAATACGATGGTCATAAAACACGACATGCTCTTTACGCCGTCTGGCAAGAATCGTCCGCTGCACATCTGGCTGCCGGAAAATTATGCGCAGACGGATGAGCGCTATCCCGTCATGTACTTCTTTGACGGGCACAACCTCTTTTCCGATGAGACGGCTACATACGGCAAGTGCTGGGGGTTGGCGGACTTTCTTTACGGATGGGAAAAGCCGATGATCATCGTCGGCATGGAATGCGGCCACGGGGATCGCGAACGTCTGGTTGAATACTGTCCCTATCACTTCACCGGCTCGTTCTGGGGCGATCTGCGCGGCGAGGGCGAGACGACGCTGCGCTTCATGGTCGAGGAGCTGAAGCCCGCGATCGACCGCGAGCTGCGCACCTATTCTTTCCGCGAGGCGACGGGCATCGGCGGCTCCAGCATGGGCGGGTTGATGAGCCTTTACGCGTGCGTCCGCTATAACCACGTCTTTTCCAAGGCGGCATGTGTCTCCAGCACGATTTCGCCCTGCATGGACGATCTGCGCGCGGAGATTCGTCGTGCCGATATCGATCCGGATTCGCGCTTTTTTCTCTCCTGGGGAACCGTCGAGGCGGGCGGAACCGCGGAGGATCCGGCGGATGACTATAAAAGCGAGTTCGCGCGCTGCAATGTCGATGTCGCGCGTCAGCTCGAGGAACGCGGCGCGGGGACCAGGCTGCGCTGCGTGCGCGACGGGCGGCACTGCGAGGCCGATTGGGGAAAACTCGTGCCGGAGTTCATGAACTACCTGTGGATGGATCGATAAAAAAAGCGCGGCGGATCATTCCGTCGCGTTTTTGCGTGCGCCCAGCGGCACACGTTTCTAACGGGAGAAAGAC
>CAYUZP010000055.1:5502-10883 GCA_964449655.1 uncultured Oscillospiraceae bacterium | reverse complement strand
TTGCTCAGTTCATAACAAGGAATCTGCTTTATGAATACCGTGAGTTTGTGAAGCGATTACATTGCGTGCTTCACGGTTTTTGACCCATTCATGATGATCAAAAAGGCGCAAAGTGGATTTGCAGAGGTCATCTCTCCGCCCGCTTTGCGCCTTGTGATGTTTACAGGAAACGAACTTGCGGCCCGCTCAAAACGCCCGATTGCGTTTAAGCTTGAGGCTGCTTTCTTTTTTGCTGCGCCAGCAAAAGCGTTCATCACGAAGCCTTCTAAACGCCGCATGTCCTCTATTTTAGCGTTTATTCCTCGTAAAAAGTGCATCCGCCGATAAACTCGCGCAGTATGGAAGTCGGCGGAATCTCGCTCTCCGCGTCACAATCGATGAAATAATTCAAAAACTTGATCAGCCGCTGCGCGCGCATGAACTGCGCGCTGTCCTCGCCAACAGCGCTGAGCATCGGATACGCGTACTTTTTCAGCACGGCAATCTCGTAGAGCAGCGAAGAATTGAACATCACGTCCGCCTGTTCCTGGAATGGGAAGATGTATTTTTCTTCGCCGCTGCGCACGCTGTCCCACATGCTCATCGTGCCCAAAGCATTCGTATCGCGTGTACGATGATCGCGAACCATGCGCCGTAGCAATCGCACATCGGTCGTGCGGATACGGTTGTGTTCATCCAGATTGAGCTGTGTGAGTGCGCTGACATAGACGCGATATTTTAAATCGCTGGGGATCTCGCCTCCCAGCGCGGGATTGAGCCCATGAATCCCTTCGATGATGAGGATTTCGTCGGCAGCCAGTCGCATACTCACGCCTTGCTCTTGCCGCATCCCCGTCTTGAAGGAATAGACCGGTAGCTCTGTTTCCCGCCCTGCCATCAATTCAACCAGTTGATCGTTAAAAAGCGGCACATCGATCGCCTCGATGCACTCAAAGTCCTTTTCGCCGTGTTCATCGAGCGGAATCGCAGCCACGCCGCGATAGTAGTTGTCCAATGAAATCGCGACGGGATGCTTGCCACTCACGCGGAGCTGAACGCTGAGCCGGTTGGCAAACGTGGTCTTGCCGCTCGATGACGGCCCCGCGATGAACACCACCCGCGCGCCATGGGCCACCACGCGTTCGGCAATCTGCGCGATCATTCGATCCTGCAGCGCTTCGTTGACGCGGATGAACGTTCGCGCCTCCCCGCGCGTGATGATGTCATTCAGATCCGCCGCGTTTTGGCATTGCAATATGCGCGAAAACTCATTTTCCTGTGCGTAGGTGCGTATGAGCTGATGCCGCTCGGCAAACGGCGCAACATCGCCCTGCAAATCCTCGCCAGGCAGCAGCAGCACGAGACCCGGATAATAAAACCGCAGCGCGAAGCGCGTGATTTCGCCCGTCGATGCGGCCATCTCCCCATAGAAATAGTCGCTTACGCCGTCGCAGGTGTACAGGTCAAAGTGGTCAAACTGTCTATAATGGAGCAGCCGAACCGTATCCTCCTGTCCCTGGGCCTTAAAATAGGCGGAAGCCTCTTCCTTCGTCCAGCGTGACTTGACGATGGGCAAGTCCTGCCGCACGATGTTCCACATGCAGCGCTCGATCTCGCGCACAAGCGCTGAGGTGAGATCAACGCCCTGCACGCTCGCATAGACGCCTTTGCCGATGCTGTGTTCAAAGCGCACCCTTGCCGCAGGCGCGATATGGCGAACCGCGATCAGCAGTATGAATCGCGCACTTCGTTCGTAGATGCGACGATCCTCCTCGTTCTTTCCGTTGAGCATACACACCTCCTGTCTGGTTGAAAGCATAAAGAGCTGCTACCCGCTTTTAAAGCGTCTATGCAGCCCTCACAATTCCCGCATGGCGTATTTCGCGGCGCTCCTGCCGGCCAGCGCGCCGGTTGAAAAGGCGATCTGCAGGTTGAATCCTCCCGTATGCGCATCCACATCGATCACTTCACCGGCAAAAAATAAACCGTCTGCATACTTGCTCATCATCGTTCCCGGCGTGATTTCGCGAACCTCGACGCCGCCGCGCGTGACGATCGCCTCTTCGATGGGCCTCGTCCCGCTCACCGCGATGGGCAGTGCTTTTAGATTCTTTGCGATCCTCAGCCGCTGTGCGCGCGTGATCTGTCCGGCAAGCTCCTCGCCGCTCATGCCGCAAAGCTGCGCAAACACCCTCCCCATCCGCGCGGGCATCAGGGTTTGCAGGACATGGGAGAGCTGCCTGCGCGCGCCGTCTGCCAATGCCCTTTGCAGTCTTCGGTCGACCTCTTCAGGGGTCATGCCGGGTTTCATGTCCAGTTCAACGCGCAATGCGCTTAAATCCTTTGGCAAGTGACTGGACAATTCGATCATCAGCGGACCGCTGACGCCATCATGCGCAAAGAGCATTTCCCCCAGCTCGTCGTATATCCGCTTCCTGCCGCTGTCATCCTCGATATAAGCCCGAACACGGACATTGCGAAGCGACAGTCCCTGCAGCAGCTGCGGCCAGCTTTCCTTCGTCGTCAGCCCGACGAGTGAACCGGACAGCGGCGTGATCGTATGCCCGTACCAGCGCGCAAAACGATATCCGTCGCCCGTGCTGCCCGTCGAAGGGTAGCTGATGCCGCCCGTCGCGATGATCACGCTGTGTGCGCAAACCTCTGTGCCGTCGTGAAGCCGCACGCAAAACGACTTTTTCAAACCGCCCTGTCCATGAACGATGTCCGTGACTTGCGTATGAAGCGCGACAAGGACGCCCGCCTCGCGCATGCCGCGCGAAAGCGCACGTGTCACGTCGCTCGCCTTGTCACTCGCTGGGAATACGCGCCCGCCGCGTTCGACCTTGACCGGCGTGCCAAGCTGCTCTAGCAGCTCCATCATATCGCTGTGATCAAACGCCCTCAGGGCGGCATGAAGAAAACGTCCGTTGCGCGGAACCTGTTTTAAAAACGCGTCGAGATCCGCCGTGTTGGTCACGTTGCAGCGGCCTTTCCCTGTGATATAGAGCTTTTTGCCGAGTTTTTCATTCTTTTCAAGGAGCAGCACACGCGCGCCGGCACGCGCTGCCTGCAGCGCAGCCATCATGCCCGAGGCGCCTCCGCCGACGACCAGCACATCGACGACGCCGTCACAAGCGTGTAGCAAAGCCATCCTCCCGATCTCCATGCAAAGCCGCTAAGCGAGCGGTCAATCCCGTTCCTTGCCGACGTAAACCCGATATTCCTCCCAGATGCCTTCCATGAGCCTAAAGTGCTCGCTGAGTTCCTCACGGCGATGCAGCCCGAGCGCCACGATCAGCGCATTGACGACGGACAGCGGCGCGGCCATGGAATCGACAAAGGATGCCATATCCGTTCGTGCGGTCAGGCACACGCTCGCGGTCGAGCAGACCGGGGACATCGGCCCATCCGTCAAGCCGACGACCTGCGCGCCGCGCGCCTTGGCAAAGCTCATCGCCTCCAATGTACGCGTCGAGTAGCGCGGGAAGCTGATGCCAAAGAGCAGATCCTGTTCATTGATCCTGCTGATCTGCTCAAAAACATCGCCGCTCGTCTCCGCGACGATGCGCACGTTATCGAATATGAAGTTGAGATAATACGCGAGAAACTGCGCAATCGGCGCCGCGGAGCGCAAGCCCATCACGTAGATATTGCGCGCATCCAGTATCTTCTTGACGACCTCATCGAACGCGGCCGAATCGATCTCATCGATCGTCATGCGGATATTCTGCATGTCCGCGTGAAGCACCGTGCGCAGCACCTCGTTTTGATCGATATCCGTCGTCATTTCAAAGCGCTGCACAGCGGTCAGCCAGTGGCGCACCAACTCCTGCAACGCGCGCTGCAGCTGCGGATATCCGTCATAACCCATCGCCGACGCAAAACGCACGACAGTTGACTCGCTGACCCCGACCTTCTCTCCAAGCTTCGAAGCGGTCATGAACACCGCTTTATCGTAGTGCTCGACGATATATTCAGCGATTTTGCGATGACCTTTGCTCAGACGTTTTCCGGACTGGTTGAGTCTGCGGATCATGTCCTGCATGTCCTGCATGTGTTCGCCCCCTCGAATGCGTTTCATTTTCGTGGCTCCATTGTATCAAAAAGCGAAAAATAATGCAAGAAAAAAATTCATTCTTGCATCATCTTGGACTGAGCCTACGATTCACGCTCTATCGGCTTAAAATGCGCGCATTTTCTTTTTTCATCCTGCAAAAAGGGAGCATGTTTCTGATTGTTCACTCGCTGACATGAAGGAGCGGACGCTCCAGCGCTATCCAATCCCGCCACTTCTTTGTCGCATCGTATGCAGTCATATCGCTTGTCACGACGGTGACAGCCGCATAGCCTCGTTTCAGCCATGTGAAGTCATCGTCACCGGGCTCCTGCCGATCGTCGATGCCGCCAGAAAGCCAATAATACTTTCCGACCCTCTCATTCTCGCATTCGGTATAGCTCTCCGTATAGCGCGTCGCCTTGAGCGGCACAGCCTTTACGCCAAGCGCCCGATCCACCTCGGGGTAGTTCAGATTGAGAATCGTCCTGTCGGGCAACGGATGTCTTTTGATGATCTCCAACATATTCACGGCCAATCGGGCGGCAAGGTCATAGGTGTCTTCCCTGGTGTATCCCAAGGACACAGCCATGGCGGGCAAGCCGCACAGCGACCCTTCCATAGCGGCGGCCACCGTGCCGGAATAGAGCACATCCGTGCCCAGGTTATAGCCGTGATTGATGCCGGATACGACAAATTCGGCTTGTGGATAGAGACGATCTAAAGCCAGCTTCACGCAATCCACCGGCGTGCCATTGATCGCATAGGCCAGCACAGCGCCTTGAACGGATGTGGCGCGCGGTATGAGCGGCAGACGCATGGTGAGGCTATGGCTGGCCGCGGAGCGCTGCGCATCGGGCGCGGCCACAGCGACCTCATGTCCCGCCTCGTGAAATGCGCGAACGAGCGCATGTAGCCCCGGCGCGCTGATGCCGTCGTCATTTGAAATCAGTATCCTCATACGGTTCGCCTTTCCTGTTCTCTGATTCTATCACAGACAACGCCTGCGCCCATGCGTCCCGTTTTTAGGGATTTGATGAGCGGTCATGGCGTGGCCGTGCGTCAATCGTAATAATCCCTAAATAAGAACGCGGTCATGACGCCATCCAAGCTTTCAAATTCAAGCCGCAGCGCATAGGGCAGTATATTGCGAAAGACCATATCGCTCCTAGAACCGACTGTCGCATCGAACCCTGAAGGCAGGTAGCTCGTGCCGCCCTGCGAATGCCAATGCATCTCCTCGATGACGGCGGGAATGCGCAGCACGATGTTGTAGATCGTGCTGTTCACCTGGCATGTTCCGCCGCCGTAGCCCATCTCTCCAAGGCCGGAAAGGATCGGCGCGATC
>CAYUZP010000055.1:3216-5492 GCA_964449655.1 uncultured Oscillospiraceae bacterium | reverse complement strand
AGGGTCCGCAGATGGCGTTAAAGGAGAACGACTCGCCTTTTCCGATGTGTATGCCGGTCAATCGCTGTGTGGCAAGGGCGATATTGGCGAGCCTTCCGATGTTGCCCTCTTTGGTGCGGCTCATCGAATAGAACGTGGTGAATGCGTAGAGCAGATCGCCGGGCTGCGCCTTATCCCAAGGCACAAAATCGTAGATCTTGAGCACGTCTGTGCCGACGGATACGTTTTCTGTCAGGCGAAGATAGGGGAAATAGGCGCGTCCGTCCCGGATCTCCTCGATCGACAGCCAGCTCCCCGCGCTGACCTTGATCGAATTCTGATAATCCTTGGGCAGGAAGCTCGTATCGCGCAGGACATACCCGACGGCGACATGCTGACTCGTGCCGGGCATTGGGCCGTCAAACGGATTTTTCCGCTGTACGCGCTCGACATACTTGGTCAGCACATAACCCTTTTGTCCATTAAAATCGATGCTCGTCCACGTGCGATCCTTCCTGTAGACGTCGACCATGACGCCCGACTCGATCGTGCCAAGCGCTGGAGCGGTGTTTTCGCCCCACTTGCGCACGGTCATGCGCAGGCCGATATAGCCATAGAATTCAGCGGTTTCCTGCTCTTCCTCCGCCACGGCGCATGCCCCCAGCAGGAAAAGGAACAAAAGGCATGCGACGGCCGCGCGGCGCATCAGCTTGCCCGGTAGACGCGCACTGTGACGACACCGCCCTCGGCCTGAAGGCTGAAGCGGATGTCATAGGGAAGCGCGTTGCGCAGCCGCAGATCGATGTTGCCTGTGCCGACAGCGGCGTCCATGTCCAGCGGCGCATAGGAGATGCCATAGGAGGAATGAACCTGCTGCTTGACGATGTCGATCGGGATCTGGAGCACAGCGTTATAAAGCGTGGTCGACACCTGACAGATGCCGCCGCCATAGCCCAGATCGTCGCTGGTCACATAGTTGATGATCGGCCCCAGCTCATAGCCATTTGCCTGCGTATACGGCGCGCAGTAGTCATTGAATTTGAACGTCTCCCCTATCGGAACGATCACATCCTGCA
This sequence comes from uncultured Oscillospiraceae bacterium, assembly GCA_964449655.1. Lineage (GTDB taxonomy): Bacteria > Bacillota > Clostridia > Christensenellales > Aristaeellaceae > Ventricola. Next base: position 4,437 of record CAYUZP010000055.1, on the reverse strand, counting down.
GCCGTTCAATGCCCAGGCGGATGTTGTAGAGCCTGCCAATCTGTTCCGGCGTCTCCTGCGCGGGATCATAATACGTGGAAAACACAGCGATCAGATCTCCCGCCTGCGCCTGATCCCACGCGATGACATCCTGCATTTCAAGATGCCCCGTGGCGAGGATGCGCCCTGTGATCCTGTCATACGGCAGCGTGACGGACATCCGCTCATCCAGCGCGCTGACGGCCAGCACAGCGCCCTCGGGTACGGTGCGCAAAAGCTCTCCCGTATCGGCGTCAAGGATGTCGGTCTCCTCGCGAACGACAGCGGCATAGGGATAGAACTGTACGCCCGGAATGTATGGCCCGTATGGATCGTAACGGTTAAAGTGCTTTAAATGACTGGAGAGGACATAGCCATCGGCGCCGCCTTTGCGCACGCGTGCCCACTGTCCATCGGTCAACATGACATCGACGGTCTCGTCCTCATAGACCATGCCCATCACCTGCGCCTCGGTGTCCTTGGTGCGGCGGATGGAGAGATTGACATCGGCCGTCGCGGTATAGACCGCTTCAAAGGGGATGCTCAGCTCATACCCTTCCGGCAGCTCGATGCCCTCGCGCGCGGGTGTGATGCTCTGCACGGGGCCGGAGAGCACATAGCCATGAACGCCGTTCTTGACGACGCCGAACCACTCCTCTCCCAGCTCTGTGATGTAGACTGTCTCGCCTTCTGTGAGCGTCTGCATGCGCAAGCTGCTGCGATCCTTGCTCTGGCGGACGGTGAGCTGTTTGGTGACCGTGCCGGTATAAAGCGCCTCCGCGGCATCGTTATATCCCTGCGCGGCGGCGAGATCGACGACGTTTTTGGAGAGCACGTAGCCGCGCACGCCATCCTTATCGATCAGCGTCCATGTGCTTTCGTATTGGATGATGTGGATAAATTCATTCTCATCCACGCTGCCGAGCTTCTTGCCGGAGGTGGACTTTGTTTCGCGGATGGTCATGGGTTTTGTGACCGTTCCGGTGTACATGACGTCCTCCGCCAAAGCCTGCGCACAGCACGCGATCAAAACGAAAATCATCCACAAGCAGACGAGTTTTTTCATCCTGAACACCTCGTTATATCGATCCGACAGGGTTAAAACGGCAACGGCTGAAATAGGGCGATCGATCCTATCCTTTTAAGCGACGATTGCCGCGCGCCATACTGCTGATCTTCATGCCGTCTTCATGGTACAAAAAA
>CAYUZP010000055.1:0-3206 GCA_964449655.1 uncultured Oscillospiraceae bacterium | reverse complement strand
GGATCCGAGGGGCTCAAAGCGCGAAGCGCTCTGCCCGATTCAGTCCCCTCTCCTTTTCTGTCTCTCGCCGTTCTCTTTCATGCATGGCGTGGCGCTCAACATCACAAGCCCGCTTTCAGGAAAACTCCGCACGGACACTTGCTGTCGTCAGTCCTTGTCGTCTCCGTCGTTGCCCTCTTCGTCCTCAAAGATCTTTCTGTGACAGTTCGGACAGACGTGTTCTTCCTCCATGTCAAAGGTATCCCCATCAAAATAGATGACCGTACCACAGTGCGGGCATTCATATTCGATCAGATCCTCTTCGTCCTCCTCGTCTTCCTCCTCTTCGGTATCGTCGTCCTCCTCGTCGTCGGAGAAAATGGCTTCTTCGATATCGCTGACATCGCTGTCGATCTCCTCGACAACCTCCTCGAGTTCGTCGATGCGTTCGCTCTGTTTTTCGCTCTCGGCGGCAAATGCCTCCAAGGCATCGATCATCGCCAGCATCAGCCTGCCCTGATCGCTCTGCGCGTCCACGCCGAGCCCCTCGGCCAAGCCCTTCAGATAGGCAACCTTTTCAACCATCCGACTCATGCGCTTCCCGCCTTTCCTATCCCTTTAAGCGCGGGACATATAGGATCCGTCGCGCGTATCGACGCGGATCTTGTCGCCGATATTGATGAACAGCGGTACGGCGATCTGATAGCCGGTCTCAAGCGTCGCGGGCTTTGTGGTATTGCTTGTGGTGTCGCCCTTGAACCCTGGCTCCGTCTGCGTGACCTCGAGCACGACAAAGTTCGGCGCCTCGACGGAGAACGCATTGCCCTTATAAAAGCGCACGGTCGCCATCGTCTCTTCCTTCATGAACTGAATGGCATCTTCCACCTGATCGCGCGTCAGAGGGATCTGCTCATAGGTTTCCTGGTCCATAAAGTAGTAGAATTCACCGTCGTTGTAGACGTACTGCATCTCCTTGGTTTCGATGGTGGCGCGCGGCTGCTTGTCCGTCGGGTTGAAAGAGCGCTCGACGACTGCGCCGGTCATGACATTCTTGAGCTTTGTGCGCACGAAAGCTGCGCCCTTGCCCGGCTTGACGTGCTGGAAATCGACGATCGTCCAGACGCCGCCTTCCCATTCGATCGTGACGCCTTTACGGAAATCCCCTGCAGAAATCATTGTGGTATCCCTCCATACAGCTTGATGACAACCTCGTTATCGTGAATGCCGATGCTTCTTGATTTATTAGATCAGGGCCAGTCAACGAGCGAAAAGCTCGCGCCTCGCTTGCGGAGCACAGTGTCGCCCGATGGAGCCCAGCACACTCGCTTTTTCATTTTAACACACCTCTTTGGAAATTACAAGGTTTTTTCAGGATCTTCAAACGCATGAATCACATATAGATGTACAAAAGGAGAAGTCGACAGGAAACGATCCGCACATCCGATCTGAGGATTTGCATTTCATCATGTTTTAAATAAATTTTTGCAATATACGATAGTGCTCGTTTATTCATCAACAGGGCGCTTTCGTCATTACACGTTTTCCATCATCAAGTGAATGATCTCCTGATCGGTCGGGCGCATTCCCTCGCGTGCGATTTGACTGACCGCTCGTATCGTGTTTTCGACGCCTTTGACGACGATGCCGTCTCCGCCGTAAAATTGGCTGTCATGCGCGTACATCTGCCAGCCGAGCAGCCCCGCCTCGACAGCTGACGCGATCTTCGCAGCGCAGCTCGCTTTCGCACCGTCACAGATCATGCCGGAATTGATTGCCAATGTGTTGACGATCGTGTGCGCAATTTCCTCGTATCGCCCGCCATACAGATAGCAGATGCCGGCTCCCGCGCCCGCGCCCGCGCTTGTCGCGCCGCAGTACGCGGAAAGGCTGCCGATGCCGCTCTTCAGATGGATCGTCACCAGATTGGACACGATCAGCGCGCGATAAAGCTCGTCCTCCTCCGCTTTTTTCTCTTGGGCGTATATGATGACCGGCACGGACGCCGTGATGCCCTGATTGCCGCTGCCGGAGTTGATGACGACAGGCAGTTCGCAGCCGTTCATGCGCGCGTCGGACCCCGCTGCGGCCCACGCCTTGGCGCGGTTTTGGACGCTGTCGCCATAGGAGCTGAGCAGGATGCGTCCGATGCTCGCGCCATATTGCCCTTCCAATCCCGCGCGGGCGATCGCCATGTTCATATCGATCTGACGGGAAAGGATCGGCCTGACTTCATCCAAATCGACAGTGTCCGCAAATTCGACGATATGTTCAACGCTGAGCAGCTTGCGATTTTCGGGAATGGGCGCCAGTTCGTCGGTGAAGGGTTTGTCTAGCAGCGTCTGTGCGTTCTTCTCGACGCGCACGACATTCGTGTGATGTCCTATGATGCGCACAAAGGCCGTATCGGCACCGGCAAACAGCCTGACCTGAATGTCGAATGGGCACTTGGCGGTCGACTCGGCGATCTGAATGCTGGCGTTTTGCATGAAGGCATCCATATCGGCAAGCGCGTCGTCCGTGACGCCCGAGAGCACTTCCAACTCCTTTGAGGCGTCGCCGCAGACGATACCCACCGCAACCGCTGTGCGCAGCCCTTTTCGTCCGCCGGTATGCGGAACGATGACGCTTTTGACGTTTTTGATGATGTTGCCGCTGACGATCAGTTCGACGCGCTCAGGCAACGTCCCCAGCGTCTTTCGCGCCAATGCTCCGGCGTAAGCGACAGCGATCGGTTCCGTGCAGCCCATCGCGGGCACCAGCTCCTCGCGCAGAATCTCCACATAGGCATCGTTCATCTCTCGTGTCATATCAGCACCTCCCAAGCTGTTTGTCCGTGATCACACATGTCAAAGATCCCCCTTGAGAACGAACGAAAGAACTCGTCTTCCATCGGATATTGATTTGATTATACAGCATTTTTGTCATGTTGTACAGAGCATTATCCCGCAAAGCATGGAAAATGCATACCATCCACAAAAATGATACCGCAGTCATGTGAACCACCGCCGAAAGGATTGAACAAAATTCCCATCATGAATGATACACAACTTTTATATCCAAATTTGGAACAATTACTCCTATCGAATTTGTGCAAAATATGTTATAGCACCACCGCATAATAGCGCTCCATGGAAACTAAGCAGAGGTTATGTTGGCATCTGCCCTGTTTTGCGAGTGTAACTCCTGCAGTTTTCCGCTTGCGACGCACACCAAATCAGGCTGCCAGA
>CAYUZP010000054.1:0-10900 GCA_964449655.1 uncultured Oscillospiraceae bacterium | reverse complement strand
TATTATACCACATGTTGTGCTTTCCTGCAGTTGTTTTTTGTGCGGTGGTGCCCTAGTATCTTCCCCGCATCCGGCTTCCTTCAGATTCCACGTTGCCGTGGACTCCTTGCCTTTTACTGTATCCTTCCCGCTACCGAGCGGATTCGGGTCTTTCTCCCGTTAGAAACGTGTGTCGCCGAGCACACACAGACAAAAAGAGAACCGATTCGACGGATCGATTCTCTTGTTTTTATGTGAAAAATCGCCCAGCGCCGTATATCGCGCCGACCGTTGTCATGATCCACTGTCCGCACTCTTGCGTCCGCTTCACCTTTGCAGGAAGCGCAGGCGGGGTTTAAGCCTTCTGATGTAGATACGGGTATAGGGCACGATGAGAAAATCATAGAGCAGCATGCAGATATTGAAGAAGATGACAAATCCCACGAGGAGAACCGGTCCCATCGCCTTAAATTCACTGACGACGGCGTCCAGTCCCAACACAAAGCTGAGAAGACCATACATGACGACGGTAGCGCATGTGAAATAGGCGACCTTCGCGATCAAGCGGAGCGAGCGGCGATGTATGCGGTCAAAAAATCCCTTCAATATGGGATAGTTTCCAAAGAACAGGTAAAAAAACGCTGCTTCCTTATCGACATCGAGTATGAGTATGACAGCGGCCGCCGCAGCGTAGGTCACCAGAGCGGTTTTATTGCCGTATTCGATCATCACGGGGATCAGTATAAATCCAGCGAACATCGGTGCGCAGTACGTCAAAACGGGAACCATCCCGCTGATGAGCATGATCACGATGGAAAGAGCGGCCATCAGTCCACAGAACGCCATTTTCGTGCTCTGCCGGTGACTGGCGCCGCGCTTCGATTCGTTCATGAGAATGCCCTCCCTTCTCCCGTCCATTATAACACACGCCGGACCATTGCACAATCGCCCGCGCAAATTTACAAACCGGACGGCATGCGGTCGTCCGGTTCTGCGAGGGAGCTTCCATTGGGGAGAACGGTATCGTGACTTTACGTATCGAAAGCTCCACGTTTGAGCGCGTCACTTCATCGGTTCGCCGCCGCCCATCAACAGGCACATGACGGCCTTTTGAGCGTGCAGACGATTTTCCGCCTCGTCAAATATGACGCTGTGCGGGCCGTCGATGACGCTTTCTGTGACTTCCTCGCCGCGGTGCGCGGGAAGACAGTGCTGAAAGATCGCATCCGGCTTGGCGACAGCGAGACAGGCATCGTTGATCTGATAGATTCCCTCAAATGCCGCGCGCCGCTTAGCCGCCTCGTCCTCCTGCCCCATGCTCGCCCAGACGTCGGTATAGAGCACATCGGCATCCGCGCAGGCTTCCAATGGATCGGAACAAACCGTGACGCGGCTTCCCTGCTGCTCCGCGTTGGCCACAGCCCAGGCGACATACTTCGGCTTGGGCTTGTATCCGTCCGGACTGGCGACGGCGATATCGACGCCCATTTTGGAGCAGCCGATGAGCAGGGAATGCGCCATATTGTTGCCATCGCCTACGAAGGCGAACTTCAGACCTTTGAGTGTGCCCTTCTTTTCATAAGCGGTCATCAGATCCGCCAGAACCTGGCAGGGATGGAATTCATCCGTCAACCCATTGATGACGGGGATGCTGCCATAGCGCGCCAGATCCTCGACGTCGCTCTGCCTGTATGTGCGGATCATGATGCCGTCGACCATGCGGGACAAGACCTTTGCCGTGTCGCTGATCGGTTCGCCGCGACCGAGCTGGATATCCGATGTGGAGAGAAACAGCGCGTTGCCGCCGAGCTGAGATGCGCCCACCTCAAAGGAGACGCGCGTGCGCGTAGAAGACTTGGAGAAGATCATGGCGAGCGTCTTGCCCGCCAGGCAGGTTTGCCGCTTGCCGCTCTTCTGCATGGCCTTGAGCTTCAGGGCCAGGGAGAGGCATTGATAGATTTCATCCTCGGACCAATGCTGCAGCGTGAGCAGATGGCGCTGTGAAAAGGGCTTCTGTGCCTCGTAATCATATAGATTCATACAGATTCCTCCTGCGTCGAACGACGTCGTGCATGATTATACAACAAATCCGTTTAAACTTCAAGCCTAAAGTGCCGTACCCCGCGATGATCGCCATCGTTTTTTCCGCGGATCACGAATCAAAAAATGCATTTCTAAAATGTGCGCACAGGATGTGAGGAGCGCTTTGTGAGGGCAAGTGGGCTTTTCCATCAAGCAGACAGCCGTCCTGTCAGAGGCTGCGTTCAGGAACAATGATTGAATATTTATAAAATTTGTATTCAATGGTCACCAGCTGACATAACCGCATGGAGCGCCGCGGCATCCTTTTGAACACAGGGGATTTAACAAGAATTTAACGTATAATTATTGACGGCTTTACATATCGCTGATATGATGAAAAGCGTTTGAATCACTCGACTGCGCGTCCAGGGCAGGCGCGCCAAAACTACGATCAGCAAATAAGGATGAGAGCAGATGGACATTTTTGACGTGCTTGACATGTTGTGCGGCCTGGCGCTTTTCCTTTATGGCATGAACGTGATGAGCGAGGGGCTCTCCCGTGCGTCAGGGGGAAAGCTGGAAAGCATTTTGGAGAACCTCACCAGCAACAAATTCAAAGCTGCCTTGCTCGGCGCGGCCGTGACCGCCGTCGTGCAGTCGTCCTCGGCGACCACTGTCATGGTCGTCGGCTTTGTCAACTCCGGCATTATGCGCCTGTCGCAGGCAACAGGCGTCATCATCGGCGCCAATCTCGGTGCGGCTGTCACCAACTGGCTGCTTGCGCTCACAGGCATACAGAGCGACAACATATTCATCATGATGTGCAAGCCCTCGAGCTTCACGCCGATCCTCGCCATCATTGGCATCGGCTTCATGATGTTCAGCAAGAGCGAAAAAAAGCACAATATCGGCACGATTCTCATCGGCTTCACCGTCCTCATGAAGGGCATGGACATGATGAGCGGCGCTGTCGCTCCGCTCGCCGATGTGCCGGAATTCACGCATATCCTCGTCGCTTTTTCCAACCCTGTGCTGGGCACGCTCGCCGGCCTCGTGCTCACCGCGATCATACAGTCGTCCTCCGCGTCTGTCGGCATACTGCAGGCACTCTGCGCGACGGGCGCCGTTTCCAACAGCACGGCGCTTCCCATCATCATGGGCGCAAACATCGGCACCTGTGTCACCGCGCTGCTCTCCAGCGTCGGCGCGAACAAGGCCGCCAAGCGGGCCGCGCTCGTCCATCTCTATTTCAACATCATCGGCACCCTTCTGTTCATGGTTGTATTCTACGGTCTGCATGCCATCTTCCCGTTCGCGTTCATGGATGAAGCAGCTTCCGCCGCCAGCGTCGCCGTGATCCATACGGTCTATAAGCTCTCGGCGTCCGTCGTGCTCCTCCCGTTCTCGAGCCTGCTCGAAAAGCTCGCCACACTCACTATTCGCGACGACGCCACAATCGGCGTCATCGACGAATTCAACCTGCTCGACGAGCGCTTTCTCTCCACGCCCGCTTTTGCCGTAGAACAATGCCGCAATGTCACCAACCGCATGGCGCAGCTCAGCCGCGAGGCCATATTTGACGCGATCGCGCTCGTCGATGGCGATGAACTCACAGACGAGAAGGCTGACCGTATCCGCGCTTTGGAGGCCAAGATCGACCTGTATGAGGATAAGCTAGGCACCTATATGGTCAAGCTCTCGCGCGAAAAGCTCTCGCGCGCGGACGGCCATACGCTCTCTCTGCTGCTGCACTCGATCAGCGACTTTGAGCGCATCTCCGATCACGCGGTCAATCTCCTCGATTCAGTGCAGGAGATGATCGACAAGAAGCTGATCTTTTCTTCGACAGCCGCCAAGGAGCTGCACGTATTCGCCGACGCCGTGCGCGATATCGTCGATCGCTCTGTCAAATGCTTCCTGAACAACGACGTCGCGCTGGCCAAATCGGTCGAACCGCTCGAAGCGTGCATAGACGAGCTGAACGTCGCGATCAAATCCCGGCATATCGATCGGCTGACGAGTGGACAGTGCACCATCGAGCTGGGCTTCGTGCTCTCGGACATCTCCACGAATTTTGAACGTGTCGCTGACCATTGCTCCAATATCGCGGTTTATCAGATCCAGGTGCCCAAGGATGAATATGACACGCATGAATATGTGATGAACGTGAAGCGGCAGGATCACGACGAGTTTGAGCGCGAGGAGGATGCCTACGAGAAGATCTATGCCTTGCCGCCTGTGAGCAGCAGCACGCAGGACGCGCTCTGATGCCGGCGCCGCGAGTGGGAGGGCCTATGATCTACATCGTGGAAGATGATCAGAACATACAGGAGATCGAACTGTTCGCGCTCAAGAACAGCGGCTATCAGGTCGCAGGATTTGAGACGGCAAAGGCGTTTTACAGCGCGCTCGACGAACGGCTGCCCGAACTGATCCTGCTGGACATCATGTTGCCCGATGAGGACGGCCTGAGCATCCTGAAACGTCTGCGTCAGCGCACGGATACACAGCGCATCCCCGTCATACTCGTGACGGCGAAAAGCTCGGAGATCGACAAGGTGAAGGGGCTGGACGGCGGCGCGGACGACTATCTCGCCAAACCATTCGGTGTGATGGAGCTGATCGCGCGCGTGAAAGCGCTGCTGCGGCGCTCCGGCACGCAGGAGGGAAATCTCATCACCTGCGGCATCGTCACGCTCGACAGCGAGAAGCGCGTGGTCAGTGTGAACGGCAAGCCGGTTGAGCTGACGTACAAGGAATTTGAGCTGCTGAAACTGCTGATGAAGAACCATGGAATTGTCATATCGCGGGATGTGATCATGGAACGCGTCTGGGACGCCAGCTTTGAAGGCGAGACGCGCACCATCGACGTGCATGTGCGCACACTGCGCCAAAAGCTGGGCGAGGGCGGCGCGATGATCAAGACGATACGAAATGTCGGCTATATGGTAGACGCGACAAAATGACGCGAAGGTCGTTTGCCGCGAGCGCTGCGTTTAAATCGGCCGCGCTGTTTTGCGCATCTTCAATCGAAAACACAGTTTGGGACAGCCGCGCTTTGCGGCTGTTTTCCTTGAACGGGAGACCGAACGTGAGAAAGCGGATACTGAAATACTTCATCTGCGTGATCGCGACGGGCATCGCGCTGACCACCGTGATGATGACGTGGCTGACCTACCGTCTTCTCGAGGACCGCGTGATGGAGGAGCTGCGCTTCAATGCGGCGCTGATCGGCGCGCTGTTCGAGCAGAACGGCGAGCAGACTGTCGAAGACGTGCTAGATGGCCGGCTTCGTGTCACATGGATCGGCGCGGACGGCGATGTCCGTTACGACAACGCGGCCAATGCCGGCATGATGGACAACCACGCCGAACGGCCGGAGGTTCAGCGCGCGCTCGAAGACGGCGAAGGAGAGGCGATACGCGGTTCCAGCACGCTGTCAAGCAACATGTTCTATTACGCCATGCGCATGGAGGACGGCAGCGTGATCCGCGTCGCGGAGGAGGCGTCCAGTCTGTTCAATGTGTTCCTCAGCGTGATTCCGATGATCCTCGCCGTCATGCTGCTGATGCTGCTGCTGTGTGCGCTCGCTGCCAGCAAACTGACGCGGCATCTCATCCAGCCGATCGAACAGATGACCGCACAGCTCGATGACCTGAGCGGCGTTTCACGCTATCCCGAGCTGGAGCCATTTATGGACATGATACAAAAGCAGCATGAAGAGATTCTCCAAAGCGCGGACATGCGCGTAGAGTTCACCGCAAACGTCTCGCATGAATTGAAGACGCCGCTCACGTCGATCTCCGGTTACGCAGAGCTGATCGAGAGTGGCATGGCCAAGGACGAGCAGATCACGCATTTCGCGGGCGAAATCCACCGCAGCGCGAATCGCCTGCTGACGCTCATCAACGACATCATTCGCCTGTCTCAGCTGGACGGTCCCATGCCCGATATGGCGATCGAGCCGGTCGATCTGGAGGAAGTCGCCGCGTCCACCGTCCGCCAGCTTGAGCTGAACGCGCACAAGATGGGCGTGACGCTCGAATTGGATGCGCGCCGCGCCGTCGTCGATGCCGACCGGCACATGATGGACGAACTGCTCTACAACCTCTGCGACAATGCGATTCGATATAACGTGACAGGCGGAAGCGTCCGCGTCGAGGTTCGCCCGCTGCATGAAAAGGTGATCGTCTGCGTACAGGACACGGGCATCGGCATCTCAAGCGAACAGCAAAAGCACGTATTCGAGCGATTCTACAGGGTGGATAAGAGCCGGTCAAAGGAGACCGGCGGAACAGGACTGGGCCTCGCGATCGTCAAGCATATCGCCGCGAAGCACAACGCCACCATCGATATCGACAGCGAGCTTGGACGCGGAACGGCGATCACCGTCACATTCCCAAGGCGCATGGAGTGACGTCCGCGTTGACGGCTGTTCCGCAAGGCCGGCCATCAATCCCCATCGAATTCCTTGAAGCCCTCGCCGAGCACCTCGTGAACATCGCATACCGTCATGAACGCGCGGGGATCGCATTCTGCGACCAGTTTTTTGAGCCGCGCAGCCTCAAAGCGCGAGACGACGCATCGCAACATGCCGATATCCTGCCCGCTGTATGTGCCGCGCGCGGCGATCTGTGTGCAGCCGCGTCCCAACTCCTCGTGTATGCGGCAGGCGATCTGCCCGCGCGCATTGGATATGATCACGAACTGCATGGCGGTATTCACGCCTTTGATCACAGCATCCATGGCCTTCGTTGAAGCGTACAGCGAGACGAGCGCCCAAAGGCCTGCCTGCAGCCCAAAGACCATCGCCGCGACGACTACGACGATGCCGTCAATGCAGAACAGGATCACGGGAATCGAGAGGAATTCGACGTGCTCGTGAAGTATGCGCGCGGCCATATCTGTGCCGCCGGTCGTCGCGCCTGCGCGCACGACAAGCCCCAGCCCGACGCCCATCAGCACGCCGCCGAAAAGCGCGGCCAGCGTGATGTTCTGCGCGACGTCGATGACCGGCAGCAGATCGATGAACAGGGACAGCAGCATCATCGCGGCGAACGAGCGAACGGCGAACCGCCAGCCGACGGAACGAAAGCCCAGCAAAAACAGCGGCAGATTGAGCAGAAAGCTGATCAGGCCGACGCCGAGCGGCAAAAAATGGGCGAGAACGGTCGCGATGCCCGTGAGACCGCCGGGCGCAATGTCATGCGGCAGGAAGAACAGTGTGAACGAGAGCGCCGTGATGAACGCGCCAAGTGTGAGCAGCAGATAATCCTGAACAATGCGCTTGCCCTCGCGCTTCCAGTCGATTTTATTGTCGTTTCGCATAGATATCCTCTCTCATGTATCGCGTTTAACCTTTCGCAATGTCAGTGCAGTAAAGCATGGAGGAGAATGACCTGCGCTTTGCCGAAAGACGGCGATTGAGCAGGCTGCAGCGCATCCTTCGCTATGGCGCTCGCATACCACTTTCAAACGCCCGACAAAGAGAAGCGGAGCCATTCGCCCCGCTTTTCATGTGTCAGCGATGTCCCGAAAGCAGTCGGCGCGGCGCGTTGTGTGCACTCGAGAATCGTTGCCGAAAAAAGGCATCGTTCAAAACCACGATGACCATTCAATATCCGATGTACATGGATTTCCAATGTCAGCCGATGCGAATGTGCGTCAATATATCCCTTGCCGTCACCGCACGCGAGCCGAGCGCCGCGCCTGCACATTCGCCTGCGCGCCCGTGATAGAACGCACCCACACGCGCCGCATCCATAGGCGACATGCCCTGCGCCATCAGCCCGGCAATCACGCCGGTCAGCACATCGCCGCTGCCGCCCGTGGCCATCGCCTCACAGCCTGTGATGTTCAAAAACACATCTTCGCCCTGCGCGATGATGGTCGTCGCCCCTTTGAGCAGCACGCATGCGCCCAGCGACGACGCCAGCTCCTGCGCCGTTTCGACGGGCGCGGCGAGCACATCGGAGACCGTCATATGGCAAAGCCGCGCGATCTCGCCTGGATGAGGCGTGATGACCGTATTTTCGCCCACGTTCCCGCCGTAGCGCGCAAGCAAATTCAGCGCGTCCGCGTCGAGCACCTTGGGCGTATCGCGCTGCACCAGAGGGGCAATGGCATGCCAAGCGCCTTCGCTCCGTCCGATGCCTGGGCCAATCGCCAAAGCATCGGCCTCGTCGGACAATTCGATCAGCTCGTCTGAAGCGCTATCGCAAAACGCCGTGCCATCGCATACCACGCGGGCGGTTGCGCATGGCACGACCGCCTGAAGCGTTCCCAGCACGGGGAACGGACATGCCGCACAGACCAGTCCAGCGCCGGCGCGAAGCGCCGCTTCCGCGCAGAGGCACGCCGCGCCGCTCATCCCCTCGCTGCCCGCCACGCTGAGCACGCGGCCGAACGTTCCTTTGTTTGCATCCATCGTCCGCTCGGGAAGCAGCGCTTGCGCGTCCGCTTCTTCCAATATGTCATAGCCCTGCGCGCCATCCCAGTCCGCCAATATGCCGATGTCCGCGATGATGAGCTTTCCGGTCATTCGCCTGCCGGGCAGCAGCAGATGTCCGTGTTTGGCGCGGTGGAAGGAGACCGTCACATCCGCGCACACGGACTCGCCGAACATCTGCCCCGTTTCGCCATCGACGCCGGATGGGATGTCCACCGCGATAACCGGCAGAGCGCTCGCATTGATTCGGCGGACGACGTCAAGCGCTGTGCCAGTCAATGGCCCATGAAGGCCCGTGCCGAACAGCGCGTCTACGACAGCGGCGCAGTCCTTTGGGATTTCCGGCACATCGCCATAGAGCACGTGGACCGTTGCGCCGCATGAGCCGAGCAGCGCAGCGTTCACGCCCGCGTCGCCCTGCATTTGCGAAGGGTTCTTCAAAAGCCAGACATCCGCCTGGCCGCCGCGCTGCATCCAAAGCCGCGCTGCCGCGCAGCCATCTCCGCCGTTGTTCCCCCCGCCGCATGCAAACAGCACGCGGCTTCCCGACGGTGCGAGCTGACAGAGCGCATCCACCACCGCCTGCGCCGCGTGCTCCATGAGCAGGATCGACGGATATCCTGTCCCGTCCATGAACGCGCGCTCCATATCCCGCATGTCCTGCGGGGATATCGTGTGAAGCATGGCGTCTCCCTCCTGAGATTGTCCTTGCAAAACCTTCCTGCGGGATGAACTTGAGCGGTTCCGGAGAACGAACGGATCTGGGAACGCTCACGTTGAGACAATGACCGCATACGCCGCGGCCATATCCCCTTCGTGCGTCAAAGAGAGCAGCACCTTTCCACCCCGCATCGCCCGAAACCGCTCCTCCGCCGCACCGTACAGCGCGACCGAGGGCGCGCCGTGCTGCGCGTGTATCACTTCGATCTGCCAGGGCATCACGCCCAGCGAAAAACCCGTACCCAGCGCTTTGGCCACGGCTTCCTTTGCCGCGAACATCGCAGCGGCACTCTGCGCGAAGCCCTTGCCACGGGCGTTTAGATAGCGCTGTTCTTCCACCGTGAACACACGCTCGACAAAATGCGCGCTCCCGCATGCGCGCTCCATCCTCGGCACCGCGCACAGGTCGATCCCGATGCCAATCGTCTCACACATAGCCCATCAGTCCGCGCACAGACACGTCCCCTGACAGCACCTCGACCGCCTTGGCGCCGTCCTCCTCGACGATCAGCGAGCCGGACGGCGTGACTTCCCTCGCGATCCCCGTAAATGTCCGATCCGCTCCGATGACCTGCACGCGCTGTCCGATCGTCGCGGAGCGTTCGCGATAGGCGCTTGCTTCTTCTTCGGGCGTCATCGCGTCGACCTGCTCTATCGCTGTCAGCACCGCACGAACCAGCGCAGCGCGGGACAACTCGCGTCCCGTCAGCAGATCGAGCGATGATGCCGTCTGTGACAACTCGCCAAAATCCCGCTGATGTACATTGATCCCGATGCCCGCCACGACGCTGTACACGCGTTCCTCGTCCGCGTCCATCTCAAGCAGTATGCCAGCGACCTTCTTACCGCCGCAGATGATGTCGTTGGGCCATTTGATTCGCATCTCCAATCCCACGGCGTCTGAAAGCCCCATGGCGACGGCCAATGCCGTGCGCAGCGATAAGCGGGCCAACTGCGACGGATGAACCCGCGGCCTGAGCACGACAGACATGAAGATGCCCTTCCCTGCCGGCGAAATCCAGCTGCGTCCCCGCCTGCCACGCCCCGCTGTCTGCGCATCCGCCAATACGAGCGTGCCGTGTGGCGCGCCCTGCGCGGCGAGCGTGCGTGCGAGGCGATTGGTAGAATCGACGCTCGGCAGATAGACGATGCTGCGCCCCGCCCATGCCGTTTGAAGGTTATGGCGCACCATCGGGGCAAGCAGGCTGTCAGGACAGGATGTGAGCACATAGCCCCGATGTCCCTCTGCCTCAATGCCGAAGCCCAGAGCGCGAAGCCGTTCGATCTGCTCGGATACGGCTGCCTGTGTCACGCCCAGTTCCTCGCTGAGCGCTTGTCCGTCGGCGCTTCCTCTCTCCAGCAGCCGGGAAAGTATCCGATCCATCATCCGCGTTCACTCCATTCCCGCGCTGCACAGGGGAGCCACGTCCCCGTTTTTTGCCTCACGCCGCGACCGTCTCCGAATGTTGACGCGTAAGCGCTTTCTCAAAGTTCATATTCATTGTAACAAAAAACCACGGTCATTTCAAGAGCGGCGCTCAAATCATGCCCTGTAAAACAACGAAAAATGGGCCGCGCATGCATACAACACTTGCTGAATTTGACAAGACCGCTCAACGCGCCATGGACCCTTTGCATCGCTTGAAGCGTCAAACGTTCGTTCACATCTTTTTCACACACGGAAATCCATTTTCAAAATCTTGACCAGTGTGGTAAAGTGGAAACATGAAA
>CAYUZP010000053.1:10417-11134 GCA_964449655.1 uncultured Oscillospiraceae bacterium | reverse complement strand
ATGTTGGGGCGATCGCCGACGTCGTGAGCATACAGCCCCCGACGGTCTGGGGCACCTTCAAGACGGGCCGCCCCGTCTATGTGCAGCCCAACGCGACCGGCACCGATATATATAGCTATTGGCTGATCCGCAGCGACGGCTATGTCGCGGCATGGGAGGAAAATACGACGAACAACTTCTGGTGGCCGACCGTCGAGCAGAGCGGCACATATCTCGTCCGCACGCTGGTGCGGGACGGCGAAACAGAGTTGATCGGCGATTCATACTGGTTCTATGTCGCGGACGCGAGCGAGAAGCCGATGGTCGTCGATCAGGTCAACCTGGAATCCGACTTTATCGCCGGTCATCCATTCACCGTGACGGTTCAGGCGCGAAATGCCATATGGTATGACTACTTCCTGTGCGATTCAAATGTATGGATCAAGCAGGAGAATCGCGATTCTTCTGATACGCAGTGGACGATAACGATCGACGAGCCAGGCGTGTACATCGTACGCGTGCAGGCGCGTGACTGCGAGGAAGGCGTGTTTGGCGATTCCACCTGGTTTGAGATCAAGCAGGATCCGACCAATGTCTCCATGACGCTGTCGCAGGTGCAGGAAAATTATGAGATGGGCCAGACGCTGCACGTCGAGCCGACGATCATCGGCGGCGACAACGGCCAGCTCACGTTTGACTACACGCTGATCGCCATCAAATACGCGCAGACCATCTACT
>CAYUZP010000053.1:9620-10407 GCA_964449655.1 uncultured Oscillospiraceae bacterium | reverse complement strand
CTACTTTGAGATCGCGGATCAATAGCTTTCAACGACAGACCGCAGCGTGGATTTCAAGCTGCAGAGCCCGGGAAGCTATATCGTCCGCGTCAGGGCGACAAACACACTGACCGAGCAGACGGTCGACACGCCTGTATTCAATGTCACCAGCAACTTCGAATACAGCATCGACGGGCAGGGCGTGACGATCAACAAGTACATCGGTCCGGACACCGCGAACCTCGTGATACCGAGCGAGATCGAAAATCTGCCGGTGACCAAGATCGGGGATGGAGCGTTCCGCGGCTCCAGCCTGAGCGGCACGATCACGCTGCCCAGCACGCTGACGACGATCGGCGACAACGCGTTCTATGGGTCAAACTTCAGCGGCACGCTGACCCTGCCCAGCTCGCTGACGTCGATTGGCTCGTTTGCCTTCTCGACCTGCCCGAATCTGACCGGTTCGCTCTACATCCCCGACAGCGTGACGACGATCGGCGATTACGCGTTCGCGTACAACGTCAATTGGAGCGGCGAACTGCATCTGCCCAGCGGTCTGCGCTCGCTTGGTCAAAGCGCGTTCATCAATGACCAGAGTCTGACCGGCAGCCTGCAGATTCCTGAAGGCGTGACGTCGATTGGCAAAGAGACATTTAACACATGTACAGGCCTGAATGGTTCGCTGTCCCTGCCCAGCACGCTGACGAGCATCGGCGAAAAGGCGTTCTACAACTGCAAATCGCTGTCGGGTACGCTGAGCATCCCGGGCAGCGTGCAGACCATCGGGACTTCCGCGTTCCAGTTCTGC
>CAYUZP010000053.1:5001-9610 GCA_964449655.1 uncultured Oscillospiraceae bacterium | reverse complement strand
CTGCCAGGGCTTCAGCGGCATCAGCTTGGGAAGCGGCATCCGCCAGATCGGAGAGAGGGCATTTTATAGCTGCAGCGGCATCAAGAGCACACTGGTCATCCCGAGCAGCGTGACCACGATAGGCAAAGAGGCGTTCATGAACAGCGGCATCACCGGCAGCCTGACCATTCCGGGCAGCGTGAATGAGATCGCTTCATCCGCTTTCGCGTTTTGCAATGGACTGAACAGCGCGATCACGCTGGAGGAAGGCGTGACGACGGTGAACGGCTATGTGTTCTATAAGTGCCCGAACATCGCGGGCCCTGTGACACTGCCGCGGAGCCTGACGTTCATGGGCGCGGGTGCATTTGACGCACTGGACATCACGATGAGGGTACCCACCGATTCCTATGCGGCGCAGTGGGCGGCTGCGCAGGGTTTCACGACCGAGACGTATTGATGAACGGGTGACAATCGCGAGCAGCTGATGATCTGCCGAGGATTGGTCGACGCGCCGCCTGCGTTGTATGCGTGGGCGGCGCACTTTTATGAAAGCATATTGCAAAACGGTGAATGGATGATAGCGATGAGGAGAGGATGTGAACAGATGCGCTGCGTTCAAAAGGGTTTATCGCTGCTGCTGGCTGTGATGATGGGGTTGTCCAGCATGGCCGTGGCGGAGACGATCCCCGCGCCTTTGCCGGAGGAACCTGCGCTGGAGCAGACAGCGGAGCCAACGCCGGAACCTGCGCAAATGGAGCAGGCAGCGGAGCCGACGCCGGAGGAACCTGCGCTGGAACAGACAGCGGAAGAGCCGACACCCGAGGCTGTGCCGATTGAACAGGCAGCGGAGCCGACGCCGGAAATAGCACCCGCGGAAGCGACGCCTGAACCATTTTCGGAAGGTTACGCGTGGATCGACGAGGGCGCGCGCGCCTATGCGGATAGGAACAGAACAGAGCGCCTGGGCACGTTCACAGCGCGCAGCGTGGTCTATGTGGAAGAGCGGGACGAGGCGCAGGAGCCGGAAGACGAGGGAATGACAATCCGGTTTACCACGCAGGACGGACAGCAGACAGCCCATGTGCGCGCGCGGGACGTGACGCCGCTGTCCGCCCAGGAGCAGGAAGCGCTGATCTCGGGGACGATGAATAAGATCGCGGCCTTCGCGCCTGAACCGACGCCTGAACCGGAAGCGCCGCCCGAACTCAGCTTGTCCGCGGAACCCGTGATCGAGGTGACGCTTGAACCGGAAATGACAGTGGAGCCGGAAGTGACAGCAGAGCCGGAAGTGCTGGTTGAACCGGAAATGACTGCGGAACCGGAAGTGACAGTAGAACCGGAAGTGACAGTAGAACCGGAAATAACTGCAGAACCGGAAGTGACGGTAGAACCGGAAGTGCCTGCGGAACCGGAAGTGACAGTTGAGCCAGAAGTGCCGGTTGAACCGGAAGTAACAGTAGAACCGGAAGTAACAATAGAGTCAGAAGCGACGGCAGAGCCGGAAATGACGGCAGAGCCAGAAGTGACGCCGGAGCCGGAAATGACGGCAGAACCTGAAGTGATGGCAGAACCGGAAGAGCCGGAGATGCCGCCCGAACTCAGCTTGTCCGCAGAGCCCGTGATCGAGGTCACGCCGGAGCCGCCGGTTGAACCGGAGCCGCCGGTTGAACCGGAAACGACAGCGACGCCGGAACCGCAAGCAGCGCCGCTTGCGTCTGCCGCGAATGATGGCGAGGTCCACGGCACAGTGACGAGCGTGATGTCGCTAGAGACGGCGACGATGAGAGGGGAGCTGCGTGCCGGTCAGCCGATTACCGTGACGGCGCATGCGGAAGGTGCGAAGGCATATTCTTTCACGTTGATGGATCAATGGGGTGGGACTGTCAAGCGTCTAGAGAGGTCATACGACCCCACGTGGACGTTTACGGTGGATAACCCCGGCATCTACATCGTCCGCGTGTATGCGACAGACGATGTGATCGAAGCGTTTGTCGATACCGATTGGTTCTATGTGGATCAGTGGGCGCCTGCCGCCGTCAGTGCGCTTCGCTTTGAGGGCGAATATATGACGGGCATGCCGTTCACCGTTCGCGCGGACATCGAAAACGCCGCATATGTCAACTTTTGGCTCATCGATGCGACGGGCATGGTGACTCAGATGCGGACGGGCGTTCAGGAGTCTGCATGGACGTTTACGGTCGCCTCACCCGGTGTCTATCTCCTGCGCGTACAGGCCGTGAACCCGCTTGGCGAAAGCACTGTGGATTCTGACTGGTTCTATATGGCGCCGAAGCCAGGCGTCACCATTGGCACGCCGCAATTGACGGGCGAATGCGTTGTCAATGCGCCGCTGACCGTCGCTGCCGACGTGCGGTATGCGACACGGGTCGATTACACCGTATTCAACGCGCAGGGCGCTTTGGTTGCGTCGCAGCTTGAGGCGAATACGTCGAGCTGGACGTTTACCATCGGTGTGCCGGGCATCTATTCCGTGCGCGTAAACGCGTCGGACGGCGTCACGCAGGTCAGCGCGGATACGGCGTGGTTTGCCATCGAGCAGGCGCAGTCGGTATCCCTATCAGACGTACAGGTCTCGGGTGTCATGCAGGTGGGCATGCCACTCACGGCGACCGTGAACGTGCAAAACGCGTTGCGCCTTGATGCCTATCTCATCAACGACAAGTTTGAGGCCGTGCAGATTCAAGAAGGAGTCAGCGCTTCTGGCTGGACGTTCATGGTCGACGCGCCGGGTGTCTATCTTTTGAGCGTGAGCGCGACCAATTACACGGACAGCGTGACCGCGTATTCCGCGTGGTTCTACGTATCGGAATTCCCGCCCGTCGTCATCTCTCAGGTGGCCGTCACAGGCGACATACGCACGGGCACGCCGCTTACGGCCACAGTGGTTTCCGAGAACGCTACGAGTTGGACGTTCTGGCTGCTCAACGATCGGTTTGAGACTGTACAAAACGGACAGACGGCGCAGCCGACATGGACATTTACGGTCAACGAACCCGGATTGTATTTGCTGCGTGTGCATGCGACCGATACGCGGACGGAAGCGTATGACAACAGCGCGTGGTTCTATGTGGACGACGATCCATTGCGCATCACATCGATCGACATGAGCGCATATCAATTTATCGAGGGCGACAGGCTGCATGTCAAGGTCAACACGACGGGCGGCCTGGGGAATAACGTCTATCAATATTGGCTGGTCGATACCAACTTCGCCATCGTGCAGGAGCGTACGGTGTCAAGCAGCGCGGAAGCGGAATTCCTGCTGACAAAGACGGGCACGTTCCTGGTGGTGGTCAACGCATCCGACGGCAGGACACCGCAGGACGGCACCGCGAGCTGGTTTGCGGTTTCGCCCTATCAGGAAGTGGAAGGCGCGCTGCCGGCGAGCGATTTTAAGTACACCAAGTCGGACGCGGGCGCGGTCATCACCGGCTACAAAGGGCAGACGCAAGGCGATCTCATCATCCCTGCGCGGCTTGAGGGATACCCCGTGATCCGCATCGAACGCATGGCGTTCTATCGGGATCCCAAGGGGCAAATGAATTTTAAGGGCCGTCTGGTTCTTCCGGAATCGCTTGAGACCATCGATGACTGGGCGTTTGGATACTGCAAGGGGCTGACCGGGGATCTTGTGATCCCTCAAGGCGTAACGCATATCGGCGAATATGCATTCTGCGGCTGTGAAAACCTGACCGGCGATCTCTCGCTGCCCCAAGGGCTTGACCAGATCTCAAAATACGCGTTCTACGGCTGCAAGGGGCTGACCGGCGGGCTTGACATCCCGGACGGCGTGACTGAAATCGGAGAACGCGCGTTCTACAACTGCACGGGCCTTGACGGCGAATTGAGCATTCCTGACAGCGTAAAGTCGATCGACAAGTACGCGTTTAGTAACTGTGCCGGACTGACCGGAAGCGTGGTCATCCCCAGCGGCATGACCGAAATCGGAGAGCGGACGTATTACAACTGCGCGAAACTGACGGGGGGTATCACGATCCCGGAAAGCGTTCAGTCCGTCGGCGATTACGCGTTCTACGGCTGTACGGGGCTTGACGGCACGCTGACGCTGCCTTCTAGCGTAAAATCGATCGGCAATTACGCGTTCTATGAATGCGAGGGGCTGAAGGGCACTCTCACGCTCGCGCAGGACGTGACGAACATCGGCGAGTACGCGTTCTATTTCTGCACCGGGCTGACGGGCAATCTGTCTTTGCCCAAGAGCATTAAAGAGATCGCGACGGGCGCGTTCTACGGCTGCGAATCGCTGACCGGCCCGCTGACGATCCCGGCAAGCGTGACGCGCGTGGGTGATTTGGCGTTCTACGGCTGCCGAGGGCTCAATGGCAAGCTGACGATCCCCTCCGGCGTGACGTATCTGGGCAAGGGCGCGTTTGGCATGTGCTCAAGCCTGACCGGTACGCTGACGATCCCCGAAGGCGTAAAGACGCTGGAGGACGGCGTGTTTGGCGACTGCGCGAAGCTGACGGGCAGCGTGGTATTCCCAAAGGGGCTGACGCGCGTGGGCAGCTATGCGTTTTACGGCTGCGCGGGACTTACGGGCGATCTGGTGATTCCGGATGGCGTGACGGAGATCGGTTCGTGCGCT
>CAYUZP010000053.1:0-4991 GCA_964449655.1 uncultured Oscillospiraceae bacterium | reverse complement strand
TGGGCATTCGTGGAGTGTTCGGGGCTGAAGTCAACAATACATCTGCCGACGAGTCTCAAGCGCGTGGCGTACGGCGCGTTTGGCGGATGCAGCGGTCTGACAGGGAATCTGGAATTCCCGAGTGGCACGACGGTGATTGAGGATTACGCGTTCGCGGAATGCACGGGACTCACGGGACACGTGCTGCTGCCTGAAAGCGTGACCACGATCGGCACGGAGCCCTTCCCCAACACGGATAAGCTGATCTACGTGGCACCGCAAGGCTCTACGGCGGCCAAGTGGCTGGTTGATAATCAGTATAAATACACGACGCCTGACCAGGCGGGCATCGAGATGTAAAGCGGAGGACAACGGGTGGGGCACAAATGCTGCCATCAAGGCGCTGCCCCGCCCGTTTTTGCGCGATACCATATATTTCACCCATTGCGCGATAAAAGTTCACGTTTATGTCATTGACATGTCACAATCACTGTGTTAAACTGTCAAACGCGCAAGAATCAAGCGGAAAACCTGCAAGAAAGGAGGGACGGCGTATGCCCAGGAAAAACCGCGTGTTGGCGATCGTGCTCGCCTGCATGCTCGCTTTCTCCTTCGTCTCGTGCACACTTTGGATGTCCATCAATTCCGCGCATGAATGCACGGATAAGTGCTGCATGGTCTGCGCGCTGATCGGTTCGCTCGAAAACGCGCTTAGGAAGGTCCTAACCGTTGAGCATTCGTCCGTTCAGGCAGACGTTGTGCTTCACTTTGCCGTGCTGTGTGTTCCGCTCTACCTCTTCGCGCTGTCAAAAGAGACACTTGTGGCGCTCAAAGTGAAGCTTACGGATTGACGCAAAGGCGCAAATGCGCTCCATTGGGTGTTTTACCTTATGGAAGGCTTTTGACGGGCTGCGCGTGTACGCGTTTGCCCTACTGACTTTGTGCAATTCGGGAGGCTTTATTCATGAAAAAGAATCTGCTCAAACTGCTGTTGGCAGGGCTGCTTGTGTGTTTGGCGCTGTGCGGTGTTGCGCAGGCGCAGGTGAACGTCGTCGCTACCATATTCCCCCTCTATGATTGGGTCAGGGAGATCGCGGGAGACGCGGCGCAGGTTTCGCTGCTGATCGACAAGCGCGTCGATCTGCACAACTATCAGGTGACGGTCGATGATATGCTCAATATCGGCACGGCCGACCTGTTCATCTATGTCGGCGGCGAGTCGGATGCCTGGGTGGACGACGCGGTGGCGCAGGTCGCGAGCCCCGACATGAAGGCGCTCAATCTCCTCGAAGTGCTGGGCGAAAACGCCAGGGAAGAGGAGCACATCGAGGGCATGCAGGAGGAAGAGGAAGAAGAGGAAGAGGAAGGCGCGCTGGACGAGCACGTGTGGCTCTCCGTGCGCAATGCGGCATTGTTCTGCCAGACGATCTGCGATACGCTCTCCGAAATCGATCCCGACAACGCGTCGATTTACGCGGAGAATACCGCCGCGTACATCGAGAAGCTGAACGCGCTGGACGCGTCTTTCGCGGAGGTCGTCGAAAATGGCTCGCGCGATACGCTGGTCTTTGGTGACCGCTTCCCGTTCCGCTATCTGTTTGCGGACTACGGGCTGTCGTATTACGCGGCTTTTTCCGGCTGTTCCGCGGAGACAGAGGCCAGCTTTGAGACGATCATATTCCTCGCGCAAAAGGTGGATGAACTGAAGCTGCCGAACATACTGTGCATAGAGAGCTGCGACGGATCCATTCCGGAGACGATCAAGCAGAGCACGCAGACGAAGGATCAGACGATATTGACGATGAACTCGCTGCAGTCCTGCATATCCGAGGACGTTGAGCGCGGCGATACGTATCTTACATTGATGGAGGGCAATCTAGAGGTATTGCGCGAAGCGCTCAAGTGAAGCGGCGGAATTGAGGTGTGATTGGAAATGGCTCTTTTGTCCTGTCAGCATGTCTCGCTGGGTTATGATGGGCGCGAGATCGTGCATGATCTGAATTTTGAAGTCAATGCGGGCGACTACCTGTGCATCGTCGGCGAAAACGGCTCGGGCAAGAGCACGCTGATTCGCACGGTTCTGGGACTGCAGTCACCCATGTCCGGCAAGATCACAAACGGCGATGGCCTGCTTGCCAACGAGATCGGCTATCTGCCGCAGCAGACGATCGTACAGCGCGACTTTCCGGCATCGGTCTGGGAGATCGTGCTCTCCGGCTGCCAGGGCCAGTGCGGGCTGCGTCCGTTTTACAACAAGGCGGAAAAGAAGCTCGCGGAGAAGAACATCGAACGGATGGGGTTGACGCCTTTGCGCAACCGCTGCTACCGCGAGATGTCCGGCGGGCAACAGCAGCGCGTGCTGCTCGCCCGTGCGCTTTGCGCCACGCGCAAGGTGCTCCTTCTGGACGAGCCGACGGCGGGCCTGGATCCCAAGGTGACGGCAGAGATGTATCAGCTCATCGAATCGCTCAACCACGAGGACGGCATCACGATCATCATGATCTCGCATGATATCACCGCCGCCATTCGATACGCGAGCCACATCCTGCACATCGGCGCGTCCGTGTTCTATGGCACGAAGGAAGCCTATCTGCACGACAAGGCGGGTTTTGCCGCGAGCGTGGTCGGGGACAAAGGAGGCGCGCAGGCATGAATGTGTTCACACAGCTTGTGAATTATTTCCAATTTCCCTTTGTGCGCTATGCGCTGATCGTCGGTGTGCTCATCGCGCTGTGCTCCTCGCTGTTTGGCGTGACGCTGGTGCTCAAACGCTTTTCATTCATAGGCGATGGCCTGTCGCATGTCGCGTTTGGCGCGATGGCTGTGGCCGCTGTGATGAAGCTGACCAATGACATGCCGCTCATCCTCTTGGTGACGACCATATGCGCTGTACTCCTTTTGCGCACGGGACAGAACACGAGGATCAACGGCGACGCGGCTGTGGCGATGGTCTCTGTCGGCGCGCTGGCCATCGGCTATCTGCTGATGAACGTGTTTCCGACATCGGGCAACGTCTCCGCGGATGTGTGCGCGACGCTGTTTGGCTCCACGTCGATCCTCACGCTGACGGGCAGCGACGTATGGCTCTGCTCGATATTGTCCGTCGTGGTGCTCGTGCTGTTCGTATTTTTCTACAACAAGATCTTCAGCATCACGTTTGACGAGAGCTTTGCCAAGGCGACGGGCACGAAAGCGGATCTGTACAACCTGGTGATCGCCATCATCATCGCTGTCATCATCGTATTGGCGATGAATTTGGTCGGCTCGCTGCTCATCTCCGCGCTCGTGATCTTCCCCGCGCTCTCGGCCATGCGCGTGTTCAAGAATTTCAAGTCGGTCACGATCTGCTCGGCGGTGCTCTCCGTGTGCTGCTCGGTGCTCGGCATACTGATCTCCATATTGGCCGGCACGCCGGTCGGCTCTACGATCGTCGCCGTGGACATCGTGATGTTCGTGATCTTCTTCGTCATCGGCGCGCTGCAGGGCGGTCGGGCGAGGGCTTGACAGGGATAAAAAGAGGTTCTAAACAATGATTCAGTTTGATGCGGCAAAGGGACAAATGCGGCGCTGTGTCGCGCTGATGCTCTCGCTTGTTATGTGCCTTCTTCTGCTGACCTCTTGCGGTGAACAGGACGGCGGATCCAGCGACAAGAAGGACTACGTGCTCAACGAGGATACGTTCTTCCTCGTCATGACGAACATGCAATACTACCCGGAACAGTACGTTGGCTCGAACATCGAGTATGACTGCTTCACCTATGAACTGCAGGATGTCAACGGCCAATCCTACATCTGCGGCGTGCGCAAGTGCTCCGCGGGCTTTGGCTGCACATGCGGCAAGGACACGATCATAGGCTTCATATTGAATGACGATGAACCGCTTCCCGAGCCGCGCAATCAGAGCGAGGACAGCGTCGAAAAGACGTGGGTTCACCTCAAGGGAACGCTTCCCAACGCGGAGAAGACGACCATCACCATTCACTCCTACCTGCCGGACGGCACCATCGATCCGGAAAAGAACGAGCAGATCCAGTTCTTGACATTTGACGTCGCTTCGTGCGAACTCATCGAGGACTACGCCAATCTGAAGTACTACGTCACCAAATGATAGAGGAGGCATCGCTATGGCCAAGAAAAACTACAAGAAACCCGCGAATAAGCAGGTGAGCACGCCTGAGAGCGAGGCGGCGCGCCAACAGAAGGCGCAGGCTGCCGCGCAGGCCGCGCAGGTGCGGGAACAGACGAGAAAATACAACACGACGCTGATCAAGCTGAAGCCTTTCGCGGCCATCGCCGTGGCCATACTGGTCGCAGTGCTGCTGCTGTTCTTCGTGAATTGGGCCTATGTCTATAACACGGATATCCCCGGCACGGAGGTCTCCTTCAGCGGCTGGTCCGCCGCTGTATCGGGCATCACGCGCGATTTCATGTCCACTTCCTCGATCTATGGTGACCTGGCTGTCCCGTTCTACTATTATGCGCAGAGCTACTGCACGCGGCTTAGCACGCTCACGCTGATCGCGCTGCTCGTGATCGTCGTGACTCTCGTGCTGCAGATCGTCGCGTTTGTCAAGAAAAACTACAACATGAATCTGATCGCCGCGGTGACGGGTCTTGTCTGCGCCGTGCTGCTGTTCATCTGCAACCAGACAGCGCTCTCGATGAAGAATGGCGATATTTTGACCATCTACTGCCAGGGCAATCCCGCGTGTTCCATTCGCTCCATGGCCTTTGTGCCGGCGATCTTCATGCTGGTGGCTGTCGCCGTCAATGTGTTCATCTGCATTCGCGTGATGCAGGCGCGCAAGGCGCTCAAGGGTTAAGCATCTCAAGCAAAAAAGGTTTGTCCATCAAACTGACATAAACAAAGACACAGGCGTCCGGGCAGCGTATGTCCGGACGTTTATTTATATAAAAAAGGAACCGCCAAATCGGGCAGCTCCTTTTTCATTTGAATCACGGTGTGCGTCTTTTCAGACGCCGAGAAAGCGCACGCGCAGCACGCCGTCGAT
>CAYUZP010000052.1:0-11420 GCA_964449655.1 uncultured Oscillospiraceae bacterium | reverse complement strand
TGCTTGTGCAGGAGACACTATCTACTCAAAAATTGAACTATAATCCGATGATACGCACGGAGCAATGTGCATGGCAGTCTAATGTGATACGCACGGGAGCGTGGATACAATTGTATGAAGAATGGAATTCAAATTGACAAGAAAATGTCCGAATCAACAATGCTTTTTAGGTCAGTATTCAAAGATACATAGCAGGTTAAATTGCAAATTATTTAAAAAAATTTTCGACATAAAGCTTGCATTATTCAAGAAAAAAGAATATAATAGCGAGGATGTCTGCAAACGGGATGAAACGACAGATTGCCCACTGGCCGGTGGGGGAACTGCCGCGGACCATGTCCGCCAATCGGACGACGGCTCAAGACCGTCATGCAGGGCAACAGTCCAGCAAGCGTACTTGAGTACGAACAAGGAGGAAAAGAAATGGCCAGCAAGAAAATCCGCATCAAGCTCTGGGCTTATGAGCATAGCCTCGTGGATCAGGCTGCCGAGCGCATCGTCGACACAGCTCGCCGCACAGGCAGTCAGGTCTCCGGGCCTATTCCACTTCCCACTGAGAAAGAAATTGTGACGATTCTTCGCGCACCACACAAGTACAAGGATTCCCGTGAACAGTTCGAGCAGCGCACCCATAAGCGCCTGATCGACATTCAGAACCCCACCCGTGCCACATTTGACGCGATGGAGAAGCTCGATCTTCCGGCTGGCGTTGAGATCGAGATCAAGCTGTGATCAGGAGGGTAAATAAGATGAAGAAAGGTATCGTCGGCAAGAAGATCGGCATGACGCAGGTCTTTACCGAGGACGGTCGTCTGCTTCCGGTCACGGTCATCCAAGCAGGGCCCTGCCCGGTTGTCCAGAAGAAGACGGTTGAAAACGACGGTTATGAAGCCATTCAGGTCGGATTTGATGCCTATGCCCCCAATAGAGTGGACAAGCTCGTCAACAAACCCATCAAAGGACATTTCGCTAAAGCAAATGTCGCTCCATGCCGCCAACTGCGCGAACTGCGGTTGGAAGATTGTTCAGGCTACAACGTAGGCGACGAGGTTAAGGTTGACGTCTTCGCTGCAGGCGACAGGGTTGATATCACCGGTATTACCAAGGGCCACGGCTTTAGCGGCGTCATTCAGCGGTGGAATCATCACACAGGCCCGATGGCTCATGGTTCCAAATATCACCGCGGGGTAGGTTCTATGAGCGCGAACAGCGACCCGTCCCGTGTATTCAAAAACAAGAAGATGCCAGGTCACTATGGCGTAGAACGTGTGACGACTCTGAACCTGAGCGTCGTTCGCGTGGATACCGAGCGCAACCTGTTGCTGGTACGGGGCGCTGTCCCAGGCCCGAACGGCGGCACGCTGGTGATACGCGATTCCGTCAAAGCCTGATTAAGGAGGAACCGACACAATGCCTAAGATTGCAATATTGAATCAGGAAGGCGCTAAGGTCGGCGAGATCGAGCTGAGCGAAGCAGTTTTCGCCTCCGACATCAATGAAAGCGCCATCCACTTGGTTGTCCGCAGCCAGTTGGCCGCAAAACGTCAGGGAACGCAGTCCGCGAAAACCCGCGGCGAGGTTCGAGGCGGTGGTCGTAAGATCTATCGCCAAAAGGGTACCGGCAATGCACGTCATCATGGCAATCGTGCACCCCAGTTCAGGCATGGCGGCGTCGTCTTTGCGCCGAAACCCCGCGATTATATTGTGAACGTACCTAAAAAGGTTCGCCGTCTTGCCCTGAAAGGCGCTCTCACCTCCAAGGTCAACGATGGCGAGATGATTGTCCTTGACAAGATTGCTCTCACCGCGCCTAAGACTCGTGAAGTTGCCGCGATCCTCAAGAACCTGGGTGTCGCCAAGACGGCGCTTCTCGTACTTGCCGGCCCGGACGACACAATCACTCGTGCGTCCGCGAACATCGCGGGTCTGAAGACCGTTTACGTTAACACGATCAACGTGCTGGACATCCTTGGCAATGAGAAGTTCATCATCACCGAGGAAGCGGTCAAGCTCGTCGAGGAGGTTTACGCATAATGAAAAACCCTCATGACATCATCCTCTGCCCCGTGCTTACGGAAAAGGCCTACGACGGCATGGCGGATAAGCGCTACGTCTTTGAAGTGGCGGTCAGCGCGAATAAAATCGAAATCAAGCAGGCGGTCGAGGCTGCTTTTGGCGTGAAGGTCGAAAGCGTCAACACACTGCGTACCCTTGGTAAGATCAAGCGTCAAGGCCGTTATGCCGGGCGCACCCCCGAGATCAAAAAGGCTTATGTCACGCTGAAGAAGGACTCCAAAGGTATTGAGTTCTTCGAGGGCATGGCGCAGTAATCAGGGAGGTTAGAGCAGATGGCGATTAGAATTTACAAGCCGACTTCCCCGGCGAGGCGCTTCATGTCTGTGCTGACGTTTGAGGAAGTAACGCAGAAGGCATCGCAAAAGTCCCTTCTGCAGATCAAGAAGAATAAAGCCGGTCGCAACAAACAGGGCAAAATCACCGTTCGTCACCAGGGCGGTGGCAACAAAGTTAAATATCGCGTGATCGACTTTAAGCGCAACAAAGATGGCGTTCCGGCTAAGGTTGCAGGCATCGAGTATGATCCAAACCGTACCGCGTTCATCGCTTTGCTTCACTACGCTGATGGCGAGAAGCGCTATATCCTCGCACCGCTCGACATGAAAGTCGGCGACACGATCATCAGCGGCGAAAACGCCGATATCAAACCTGGCAACGCGCTGCCAATTAAAAACATTCCTCTGGGCACGCTGATTCACAACGTCGAGATCGTTCCGGGGCGTGGCGGCCAACTTGTACGCAGCGCTGGCGCTGCAGCACAGCTCATGGCCAAGGAAGGCGGACTGGCGCAGGTTCGTTTGCCGTCCGGTGAAGTTCGCATGATTCCAATCAATGCCAGAGCAACCATCGGCACGGTCAGCAATCAGGACAATAGCAATATTCGCATTGGCAAAGCCGGACGCAGTCGTCACATGGGCGTTCGCCCAACGGTTCGCGGCGTGGTCATGAACCCATGCGATCATCCGCATGGCGGCGGTGAAGGCAAGAGTCCTGTAGGTCTACCTGCACCTGTTACCCCGTGGGGAAAGCCGGCACTCGGCCTGAAGACCCGCAAGCACAGGAAATACTCTGACAAGAAGATCATCAAGCGTGCAGGCAAAAAGTAAGAGGAGGACTCATCCATGAGCAGATCGGTCAAAAAGGGCCCCTACGTAGCTGCGAAGCTGCTCAAGAGGGTCGAGGAAATGAACGAATCCGGCAAGAAGAGCGTATTGAAGACGTGGTCTCGCTCTTCTACCATCTTTCCCCAGATGGTTGGCCATACGATAGCGGTACACGATGGTCGCAAGCATGTGCCGGTTTACATCGTCGAAGAGATGGTAGGTCACAAGCTCGGCGAATTTGCCCCGACGCGCACCTTCCGTGGGCACGCCGGCGGTGACAGCAGTTCCCGCAAGTAAAGGAGTGAAACCGCATGGCTACCAATTCTAGAGAAAAGGCGAAGGTTCGCAAGGAAAATGCGGACATGCGTCCCCGCGCGATCGCTCGTTACGTGCGCATCTCTCCACGCAAGGTGAAGATCGTCATCGATCTGATCCGCGGCAAGAAGGTCGACGAAGCGCTTGCGATCTTGATGTATACGCCGAAGGCGGCCGCTCCCGTGGTTGAAAAGCTGCTGCTTTCCGCGATTGCCAATGCCGAAAACAACCTTAGCATGGACCGCGGCTCTCTCTACGTCGCGGAAGTGTATGCCAACAAAGGCCCGACGCTCAAGCGCTATGTCGCACGCAGCCGCGGCAGCGCATCCCCGATGCTCAAGCGCACGAGCCACATCACCGTCGTGCTGGACCAGAAGTAAGGAGGTTTTCGGATGGGCCAGAAAGTAAATCCGCATGGCGCTCGCGTTGGCGTCATCAAGGACTGGAGCACCCGCTGGTATGCGGATAAGAAGAGCTTCGCCGACAATCTCGTCTCTGATGCGAAGCTTCGCAGAATGATCAAGAATTTGGAGTTCACTGACGACAAGAGCAAGAAGCCTGTCAGACTCTATGATGCTGGTGTTTCGACGATCGATATTGAGCGCAGGTTTGATAACGACAAGGTGCGCGTGACTGTGACGCTCAATGTTGCCAAGCCGGGCATTGTCATCGGCGCGAATGGCGCAAATGTTGAGCTGATCAAGAAAGCCATCGCTAAGGAACTGGGCACCAAGAACGCAAACGTTATCTTACAGATTCAGGAGATCAAGAATCCGGATCTGGACGCGCAGCTTGTCGCCGAGAATATTGCTGCACAGCTCGAGAACCGCGTATCCTTCCGCCGCGCGATGAAGAAATGCCTGCAGAGCAGTATGCGCGCCGGAGCCAAGGGCATCAAGACTGCTGTGTCTGGTCGTCTGGGCGGTGCGGATATTGCCCGCAGCGAAGGCTATCACGAGGGTTCGATTCCGCTACAGACTTTACGCGCCGACATCGATTATGGTTTTGCTGAAGCGAAAACCGCTTATGGTCGCTTGGGCGTGAAGGTCTGGATCTATAAAGGGCAGATTCTTCCGGGCGACAAGGTCGATAAGACTGGAAAGATTGAAAAGAAAGATGCGGCCAGGACTGAAGGAGGCAAATAAACCATGTTGATGCCCAAGAGAGTGAAACGTCGCCGTGTCTTCCGCGGGCGCATGAAGGGCAAGGCCCAGCGCGGCAATTTCCTTGCATACGGCGATTTTGGTCTGGTCGCCACGGAACCTTCATGGGTCACCGCGCGCCAGATTGAAGCCGCTCGTATCGCTTTGACCCGCTATACAAGGCGTGGCGGTCAGGTCTGGATCAAGATTTTCCCAGATAAGCCGATTACCGAGAAGCCTGCCGAGACTCGCATGGGTTCAGGCAAAGGCTCTCCTGAATATTGGGTTGCAGTCGTGAAGCCGGGTCGCGTGCTCTTTGAAATCAAAGGCGTGCCGGAAGAGACTGCCCGCGAAGCGTTGCGTTTGGCATCACACAAGCTTCCGCTCAAGACCAAGATCATCAAGCGCGAAACCCAGAAGACCAGCGAAAGTGGTGAGGCGTAATGAAGAAGAACACATTCAGCGATCTTTCCGCTGCTGAACTAGACGCTAAGGTTTTGGAACTGAAGAAAGAGCTCTTCAATCTGCGCTTCCAGCAGGCGACCGGCCAGCTTCAGGACACCACAGCGATCACGAAGACCAAGCGCGATATTGCCCGCGCTAAAACCGCGCTGCGCAGCCTTGAGCTGAAGGCTGAGGCCTGAGTTGGAAAGGAGACAGCAATATGTCTGAAGTTAGAGGAACACGCAAGACGCGCGTCGGTGTGGTTGTCAGCGATAAGATGGACAAGACCATCACGGTAGCGGTTCGCTATCGCGTGCGCCATCCACTGTATGGCAAGATCATGAACCGCACCACAAAGGTAAAAGCGCATGACGAGAAGAACGCATGTCGCATTGGCGATACCGTGCGCATCATGGAAACCCGTCCGCTGAGCCACGACAAGCGCTGGCGTCTGGTGGAGATCGTCGAAAAGGCGAAATAAGCGGTAAGGAGGAAAATTGCGATGATTCAGCCTCAAACGCGTTTGAAGGTCGCCGACAACACAGGCGCCAAAGAAATCATGTGTTTTCGCGTCATGGGCGGCTCCTTCCGCCAGACGGCTTCGGTCGGTGATATCATCATGGCTAGCGTTAAAAGCGCAACGCCCGGTGGCGTTGTAAAGAAAGGCGATGTGGTCAAGGCGGTTATCGTCCGCGTGCATAAGGGCTACCGCCGCCCTGACGGTTCCTATATTCGTTTCGATGACAATGCTGCCGTGATTATCGGAAGCGACAGACAGCCCCGCGGCACTCGCATCTTTGGTCCCGTTGCGCGTGAGCTGCGCGAGCACGACTTCATGAAGATCGTATCCCTAGCCCCGGAAGTGCTCTAAGAAGGGTGGCAAAAGGTATGCAAATTCGTTCCAATGATACAGTGATGGTCATCAGCGGCAAGCAAAGAGGCGGAAATGGCGAACCGGGTAAGACAGGCAAAGTGCTCGTCGTCTATCCGAAGACCGGCAAGGTCGTTGTCGAAGGTGTAGCCATTGCCACGAAGCATCAAAAGCCGCGCCAGGAAGGCATGCCGGGCGGCATCATCAAAAAGGAAGCTGCCATTGATGCCAGCAATGTGATGTTAGTGTGTCCCAAGTGCAAGAAACCTACTCGTGTCAATCATAAGATCACGCAGGTGACACGCGCCGACGGAAAGGTGAAGCGTCACGTCATCCGTGTGTGCAAGAAATGTGGCGCTGAAATTGACGACTGAAGCAGGAGGGAATAGAGAATGGAAGCGCGTCTTTATGACAAGTACGTGACCGAAGCCATCCCTGCCCTGCAGCAGAAATTCGGTTACAAAAATGTCAACCAGATTCCGAAGATCGACAAGATCGTCATCAACATGGGTTTGGGCGACTGCAAGGATAATCCCAAGGCACTGGAAGCGGCTTTGAATGAGCTGCAGGCGATCGCAGGCCAGAAAGCCATCACAACAAAGGCAAAAAAGTCCATCGCGAACTTTAAGCTACGTGAGGGCATGAATATTGGCGCAAAGGTAACGCTGCGCGGCGAACGCATGTATGAGTTTATGGACAAACTGATGAATATTGCGCTGCCGCGCGTACGCGACTTTCACGGTGTATCCGATAAAGCTTTTGACGGCCGCGGCAACTATGCGCTTGGCATCCGTGAGCAGCTTCTCTTCCCTGAAATCGACTATGACAAAGTGGAGAAGGTTCGCGGCATGGAGATGATCTTTGTGACCACCGCTCGCACGGACGAGGAGTGCAAAGAGCTTCTGCGGCTGTTGGGCATGCCGTTTACCAGGTAAGGAGGAGAGCATAGCATGGCTAAGACCAGTATGATCAATAAGCAGCAGAAAAAGCCGAAGTTCTCTACTCGTGCTTATACCCGCTGCCGTTTGTGCGGACGTCCGCATTCCGTACTGCGCAAGTATGGCGTGTGCCGCATCTGTTTCCGCGAACTGGCGTACAAGGGAGAGATCCCCGGTGTCCGCAAAGCCAGCTGGTAAGGAGGGACTGAAATGCTCGTAACCGATCCCATTGCCGATATGCTCACACGTATTCGCAATGCTCAAATCGCCAAGCATGACAGCGTGATGATCCCGGCTTCAAATATGAAGATCCTGCTCGACGAAGGCTATATCAAGAGCGTGGATCTGATCGACGACGGTTTGGCAGGTCAGATTAAGATCGGCCTCAAGTACACCGACAAGAAGCAGAGCGTCATCGTTGGGTTGCGCCGCATCAGCCGTCCTGGCTTGCGTGTCTATGCGCAGTGCGAAGAGTTGCCCAAGGTGCTTGGCGGTCTGGGCATCGCGATCGTCTCCACGTCTAAAGGCGTGATGACCGACAAACAGGCACGCGAGGCCAATGTCGGCGGCGAAGTACTTGCTTATATCTGGTAACCGAATTGACGCTGAAACGGAGGTAATGAAAATGTCTCGAATCGGAAGACATCCGATTGCGATCCCGGCTGGCGTCACGGTCACCATTGACGAGGATAACGTCGTCACCGTGAAAGGCCCAAAGGGCACGCTTTCCCAGGCTGTCAATAAGAATATTACCGTCAAACAGGAAGATGGCCATGTTCTCGTCACCCGTCCAGACGACGAAAAGCAAAACCGTGCGATGCATGGTCTGTATCGCGCTTTGATCGCAAACATGGTTACCGGTGTGCACGACGGTTTCAAAAAGACGCTGAACTTGGTAGGTACCGGATATCGCGCCGAGGCCAAGGGTAACACGTTGACCATCAACATTGGCTTCAGTCATCCGGTCGTGCTCGAAGCTCCTGCGAATATTGTTTTCGCTACGCCGAATCAAACGACCATCGAGGTCAGCGGCATTGACAAGCAGCAGGTTGGCAATATCGCTGCCGATATCCGCGCCATCCGCAAACCTGAGCCATATCTCGGCAAGGGCATCAAGTATGCAGATGAGGTCATCCGCCGCAAGGAAGGCAAGACCGGTAAGAAGTAAGAAAGGGAGTGAGCGTTCATGTTTACCAAACGCGATCGTAATGAGATCCGTGTGATCCGTCATGCGCGTGTGCGTAAGAAGATCAGCGGCACGCCCGAAATGCCGCGTCTGTGCGTTTATCGCAGCTTGAATCACATCTATGCACAGGTGATTGACGACACAGTCGGAAGGACGTTAGTTTCCTGCTCTACCCTCGATCCGGCGATCAAAGGTCAGATCGGTGAGCTGGACAAGAAAGGCGCCAGCAAGCTAGTCGGCAAGACCGTCGCCGAACGCGCGCTGCAGGCTGGCATCAAGCAGGTCGTCTTCGACCGCGGCGGCTACGTTTACACAGGCCGCGTGGCGGAGGTTGCCGCCGGCGCCCGTGAAGCGGGCCTCGACTTCTGATTCAAGGAGGATAAGAGCATGCCTCAGGATATGGAAAAGAAACCGCAGGAACGTTCGGATCGTCCTGATCGGCCGGAGCGTTCAGACCGTCGTGACCGCCGTGATCGCGGACCGCGTCGTGACCGCCGTCCAGAGAGCGAGTTTCAGGAGAAAATGGTCTCAATCAACCGCGTGTCAAAGACCGTAAAAGGCGGCCGCAACATGCGCTTCGCCGCGCTGGTTGTCATCGGAGACGGCAAGGGCCGCGTTGGCTGCGGTCTCGGCAAGGCGACGGAAATTCCGGAAGCCGCGCGTAAAGCAGCGGAAGATGCCAAGAAGCATCTGGTGCATGTGAGCATGAAAGGCACATCGATCCCACATGAGGCGATTGGCACATACGGCACAGGCAAGGTGCTGCTGCTTCCTGCTCCGGAAGGCACAGGCGTTATCGCTGGTGGTCCTGCCCGTGCTGTGCTGGAGCTGTGCGGTATCAAGGATATCCGCACCAAGAGCTATGGCACCAACAATCCGATCAACATGGTGAAAGCGACAATCGAAGGGTTGGCATCTCTGCGCAGTGCTGAGGAAGTGGCAAAGCTGCGCGGCAAGACTGTCGAAGAACTGCTCGGCTGAGAGGGAGGGACGAGACGATGAAATTGCAGGTTACACTTGTAAAATCTCCGATCTCCAGCAAGCCCAACCACATCAAGATAGTGAAGGCGTTGGGCCTGCATAAGCTCCACGCAACCAAGGTCTTTGAGGACACACCGTCCATCCGCGGCATGATTTTCAAGGTGAAGCACTTGGTGACTGTGGCGGAAATCAGCGAGTAAGGAGGATTTCGCACCATGAAACTCAATGAATTAAAGCCTGCTGCCGGTTCCAAAACGGCACCGCGCCGCCTTGGCCGTGGCGTGGGTTCAGGCTTGGGCAAGACCTCCGGCAAGGGCCATAAAGGCGCAAAAGCCCGCAGCGGCGGCGGTAAGCGCCCGGGATTTGAAGGCGGTCAGATGCCTCTTGTCCGCCAGCTACCCAAGCGTGGCTTTAAGAATATTTTTGCCAAAGAATATGCGACTGTAAATGTCGAAGCACTCAATGCGTTCGAGGACGGCACGGAGATCACAGCCGCGCTGCTCCTTGACAAGCGTATCATTCGCAAGTCACTTGACGGCTTGAAGATTCTCGGTCAAGGCGAGCTGACGCGCAAGCTGACGGTGAAGGCTGTGAAGTTCACCGAATCCGCAAGGGAGAAAATCGAAGCAGCCGGCGGAACGGCAGAGGTGATCTGACATGCTGGAAAAAATGAGAAATGCATGGCGGATTCCGGAACTTCGCAAGAAGATCATCTACACAATCATGATGCTGCTGATCTATCGGCTGCTGTGCGTCATTCCGGTTCCTGGCATCAACGTTGAGGCTGTTGCTACCGCTGTGTCGACATACTCTATCCTCGATTTCATGAATATGATGACCGGTGGTTCTTTCCAAAATATGACCATCATGGCGATGGGCATCACTCCGTACATCAACTCCAGCATCATACTCCAGCTTCTGACAGTTGCGATCCCCGCGCTGGAGCGGCTGGCAAAGGAAGGGCCTGAAGGCCGCAAGAAGATCACTGAGTATACCCGCTATCTAACTGTTGTGCTTGCGTTTGTGCAGGCAGTTGGTTTGGTGTTTGCCATGCGGGCTAATTCGCGTTCCGGCTGGTACTGGTATATCGTGATAGGCTTGTCAATGGCAGCAGGAACATCGCTAGCTATGTGGATTGGCGAGCGCATCACAGAAAACGGCATTGGCAACGGTATCTCGCTGCTGATCATGGCAGGCATCGTTTCCAATATGTTTAACTGGGCGACGTCAGCGGTGTCCGGTGTAGCCAACGGCACGGTCAACATTTTCGCAGTTCTGGCAGTTGTGTTGGTGATGCTGGTGATGATCGTGGCGATCACTTATGTCGATATGGGAGAGCGCCGCATTCCTGTTCAGTACGCAAAGCGCGTGGTCGGCCGCAAAATGTACGGTGGTCAATCCACTCATATTCCGATGAAGCTGAATGCGACCGGCGTTCTGCCGCTGATCTTTGCTTTTTCAATTCTTCAATTTCCTGCGACTGTGTTTGCCTTCTTCCCGACCTCTGGCATCAACCTCTGGTGGCAGCGATTTGCTTCGAGCTTCTGGTATCAGATCGTGTTGGCACTGTTGATTATCGCGTTCACCTATTTCTATACGAGCATTACGTTCGATCCCGTTGAAATCAGCAAGAACATGCAGCAGAATGGCGGCATCATTCCCGGCGTACGGCAGGGCAAAGCGACGAGTGACTTCATAGCCCGCGTTTCCAACCGTCTGACGATGTTCAGCGCGCTGTTCCTTGCTGTGCTTGCGACCATTCCGACGATGCTGACGCAGCTTCTGGGCATCAGTGCACCGTTTGGCGCCAGTTCCGTGTTGATTGCGGTTTCCGTCGGCATTGAGACAATCCGCCAGCTTGAAGCGCAGATGGTCATGCGCCATCACAAGGGCTTCCTCGGCTGATCTAATTGATTAGAAGCATGAGGTGTCCATCATGAATGTGATTTTTCTCGGCCCGCCCGGCGCGGGCAAAGGAACCCAGGCCGTTCGCGTCTGCGAGCGGCTGGGTATTCCCCAGATTTCAACAGGCGATATTCTACGCCGTGCGATGAAGGAACAGACACCCACAGGTCTCGCGGCCAAGTCCTACGTAGATAAGGGAGAGTTGGTTCCCGACAGCGTCGTGATTGACATCGTTCGCGAGCGGCTGGAACAGCCAGATTGTCAGAAAGGCTATGTGCTGGATGGCTTTCCGCGCACTGTGACGCAGGCTGAAGCACTTGCAAAGTTTGCACAAATCGATGCTGTGATCGACATAGAAGTCAGCGATGAGAAGCTCACTGAACGGCTTTCTGGACGCCGCGTGTGTCTCGCCTGTGGTGGTACATATCATGTCAGTCAGCTTGGTGGCAGGACGACATG
>CAYUZP010000051.1:0-11551 GCA_964449655.1 uncultured Oscillospiraceae bacterium | reverse complement strand
AAGTATGGCATAAACAGATCGATTTAGCTTGTTATTTATTTTATGATGTACTAGGATCAAGTCCCTTTTTCGCTGCGGGAGACGACCATTGATCAAAGATTTTCCATCACATACTGTGCGAACTCCCGACAGGTCGCGCCCTCACGCGTGCCGGTGACGACGACGCGGCGCTCGTCCTCGCAGCACTTCTTCAGCGCAGCGCTGAGCCTTTGTGCTTCCTTCATGCGTCCAATATGGGATAACATAAGTTCGCAAGCGCGCAATATGCTCGTCGGGTTTGCATATTCGGCTAATCCTTCTTCAACCATGCGCGGCGCACTGCCATGAATCGCCTCGAACATCGCGTAACGATCGCCGATGTTAGCGCTGCCCGCAGTTCCGACGCCGCCACCAATCTGCGCGGCCTCATCTGTGATGATGTCGCCATATAGGTTGGGCAGCACGAATACCTGAAATTTACTTCTTATGTCGGGATTGACGAGATTCGCGGCCATGATATCGATGTACCAATCCTCGGCTTCGATACCCGGATAGTCCTTGGCGACCTCATGGCAGATCGCGGAGAACTTCGCGTCGGTCTTTTTCATGATGTTGGCTTTGGTGACGATGGAGACGCTGGTCTTCCCGCAGCGCTTTGCGTGATCGAACGCCGCGCGAGCGATGCGCCTCGTGCCCTCGTCGGTCGTGACTTTGAAGTCAAACGCAAGCGTACCCGGGACATCGAAACCGCGGCTGCCCAATACATATTCACCCTCTGTGTTTTCGCGGAAGAAGATCCAATCAATGCCCTCTTCCGGCACAGTGACAGGACGCACGTTCGCGTAGAGATCGAGTTCGCGGCGCAGTGTGACGTTTGCGCTTTCCATCGTCGTACCTTTGGGCGTCGTCGTCGGCCCCTTGAGCAACACGTGGCAATCCTTGATCGCCGCGAGTGTATCCGGCGGAACAGAGACGCCCAGCGCCAGTCGGTTTTCAATCGTCAGTCCTTCGATATCGCGCAGCTCCACCTCGCCCGCAGTCAACGCGTCGGAAAGCACGGTTTGCAACACGCGCCGCGCTTCGCGCATGATGACAGGTCCAATGCCATCGCCGTCACAGATGCCGATGATGATCGGTTTTTGCGTGGCAAAGTCGACGTGTTCGCGCGCCTTCATCTTTTCGGCGCGATCGATCTGTTCGGATACCAATGCCCTAAAATACACGCTCGCGGCGTCAAGGCAAGCGGTCTTATCCATCCATTTCATCCTCTCTAAAGCGTTTTCATGCGTCTGTTTGATTTTACATCACGCCTTCGCCGTATATTTCAGCAGGCCACCACACTTGAGCATCTCCTGTTGCCGCTCCGTCAAATCACAGACGGTTTTGATCGTCTCGCCGGTCGTCTCGTTGCGAACGTTCACCTCGCCGCACGTCATGCCCTTGTGAATGTCCTCCAGAACCAACATATCGCCCTCGTGAATGCGTGTAAAGTCATTGGGATCGGCGAATGTCAGGGGCAAAATACCTGCGTTAATCAAATTTGCCACATGGATGCGTGCAAAACTCTTGGCAATCACAGCACGCACACCGAGATACAGCGGGACAAGCGCCGCGTGTTCGCGCGAGGAACCTTGACCATAGTTGCTTCCACCGACGATGACGCTCTCGCCCATCGCGCGAGCACGCTCTGGAAAACGCTCATCGCACACAGCGAAGCAGAACTGTGACAGATAGGGTATATTGGAGCGGTACGGAAGAATCTTCGCGCCTGCTGGCATGATGTGATCGGTCGTGATGTTGTCACCAACCTTGAGTGAAACGCCTGCGCGGATCGTGTCCGTGACGGCTTTCGCATCCGGGAAGGGTTTGATGTTCGGGCCGCGCAGGATCTCGACCGATGCGGCCTCCTCGACGCTCGCAGGTGGTATGACGCCGCTGTCGTCTACGGCAAAGCGCTCAGGCATCGTGATCTTTGGCATTTCGCCCAGATCACGCGGGTCAGTGATGACGCCGGAAAGCGCGCTTGCGACCGCTGTTTCAGGCGAGACAAGGTAGACGCCCGCGTCCTTGGTACCGCTGCGTCCCTCGAAGTTGCGGTTAAACGTGCGCAGGCTGATGCCCTTTGAATTGGGCGAAAAACCCATGCCGATGCACGGACCGCACGCGCATTCGAGCAGGCGTGCGCCAGATGCGATGATGCTCCCGAGCGCACCGCATGCCGCGAGCATCGACAACACCTGACGGCTGCCGGGTGACACCGACATGCTCACTGACGGCGCGATCACCTTGCCACGAAGCAGTGCCGAAACCTTCAACATATCAAACAGCGAGGAATTTGTGCAGGAGCCAACACAGACCTGATCAACCGGCGTGCCCGCGACGCTGCGCACGGTGACGACGTTGTCCGGGCTGTGCGGACAAGCGATGAGCGGCTCAAGCGCATCGAGATCAATCTCAATCACCTTGTCATAGACCGCGTCTGGATCGGACTCGAGCGGCGCGAAATCCTCTTCGCGTCCCTGTGCTTTGAGGAACGCCCGCGTCACATCGTCAGAGGGGAAGATCGACGTCGTCGCGCCGAGCTCCGCGCCCATGTTGGTGATCGTCGCGCGTTCGGGCACGCTCAGCGACTTGATGCCTTCTCCTCCCCATTCGATGATCGCGCCGACGCCGCCTTTGACCGTCAATATGCGCAGAATCTCGAGACTGATGTCCTTTGGCGTGACAAACGGGCGCAAATGTCCCGTCAGGTTGACGCGATACATCCGCGGCATCGTAATGTAATAGGCGCCTCCGCCCATCGCAACCGCGACATCCATGCCGCCCGCGCCGATGGCCAGCATCCCCAGTCCACCGCAGGTTGGCGTGTGACTGTCCGAGCCGATCAGCGTCTTGCCCGGCTTCCCGAATCGCTCAAGATGTACTTGATGGCAGATGCCATTGCCTGGTCTGGAGAAATAAACGCCATATTTTTTGGCGACGCTTGCGATATAACGATGGTCATCCGCATTCTCAAAGCCCGCGCCCAGTGTGTTGTGATCGACATAGGCGACGGATAGTTCCGTGCGCACGCGCGCAATGCCCATCGTCTCAAATTCAAGGTACGCCATCGTGCCTGTCGCGTCTTGCGTCAGCGTCTGATCGATGCGCAGAGCGATCTGTCCGCCGGGCTTTGACATATCTCCGCCAACCAGGTGGGCGGCGATGATTTTCTGTGCAATCGTTTGGCCCATTGCATTTCCTCCTCCATTGTTCAAACGGCACCGCGCCTTTGTGCATCATCCGCGCTGTTCTTCAAATTTGCCATGATGCTTCTCCCCGCGTTTTCAACATGGCGCGCGACAAGCGTCTCCACCAGCACAACATCTCGTGCCTTGATCGCCGCAAGGATGTCCCGATGCTCTGCCACAGCGCGCTTTGCCCGCTCACGATCTTCATACGAAGCTCGCCGGTAACGGCGGACCTTGTTGTGCAGCGAGGAAAGCATATCCTCCAATATTCGACTGCCACAGTTCTGATAGAGGATCTCATGAAAGCGCGTGTCGAGGTTGCGCGAGTTCTCGGCGCTTTCTCGCTCCAAATAGAACTCCTGCAATTCGACATTCTCCTCTAGCTCCTGCAGCAGCATCGGCGTCATGCGCAACGTGAACAGCCGTGCAGCATACCCTTCTACACGCGCACGGATCTCATAGATGACCGCGATGTCGTCGGGCGATACGCCCAGCACAAGCGCACCATGTGCTGTTTCTTCGAGCAGTCCGTCCTGCGCCAACCGCCTGATTGCCTCACGCACAGGCGTTCTGCTGACACCCAGCTCCTCTGACATCCTGCTCTCCGTCACATAATCGCCTGGCGCGTATTTCCCGTCTAAAATGT
Organism: uncultured Oscillospiraceae bacterium; assembly: GCA_964449655.1. GTDB lineage: Bacteria > Bacillota > Clostridia > Christensenellales > Aristaeellaceae > Ventricola. The sequence continues at coordinate 7,696 of CAYUZP010000051.1, read as the reverse complement.
CGCCTTCAAGGGTGTCATAGACCTTGTCCGCAAGTGAACGCATAACTGTCATCCCTGCCTTCATATCATGAACCAACCCTATACTCATTCTAGCCTGTTTGCGCGCAATCCTTCCATCCAATGCTTCTTTTTCATAGAAATCTGACAGGTTTGATCTCGATTATGCAGCATTGCCTGCATTTTTGCACCCCGCCTGAGCCGCTCTTGTGGGATGACGAGAAGAATCTAGCGGGACAAGGCGTGAAGTTATCCCTCCAGATTCCCATCGGATGCCTCATAAGCCAACGCTTCCAGCTCCTCAACCGAAAAATCCGTCTGTCGTCCGTCTTCATAAGCCTCGTCGATTCGAGATTTCATCATCGCGACAATCGGGGAATGCTTGCTGATCGCCGCGTCACCTGTCAAGCGGAAATGCGCGTTGAGCCAGTACGCGATGCCTGCCAAACCAGATGTCTTGCCGACGGAAACCATCGCAGGACGGTTCAATATCTTGTTCGTATCGAAGATGTTGTAGATCTCCTCGTCCTTGAGCAGCCCATCCGCGTGAATTCCCGCTTTGGTCACATTGAACTGCCCGCCAACATAGGGCGTCATGGGTGGAATTTTGTAACCGATCTCATTTGTGAACAGCTCGGAGATCTCGGTGATGACCGTCGTGTCCATGCCATCCAGCGTACCCTTGAGCGACGCATATTCAAGCACCATCGCTTCTAGAGGGATGTTGCCCGTTCGCTCACCGATGCCCAACAGCGAACAGTTGACCGCACCGGCACCGTAGAGCCACGCAGCCGTCGCATTGGCTACCGCCTTGTAAAAGTCGTTGTGGCCGTGCCATTCGATCATATCGCTCGGCACGTCAGCATAGTGATGCAGCCCATAGATGATACCCGGAACGCTGCGCGGGAGCGCAACCTCCGAATACGGCACGCCATATCCCATCGTATCGCATGCGCGAATCTTGACAGGGATGCCAGCATCGGAGGACATCTTTTGCAGCTCATTGACAAACGGCACGACAAAGCCGTAAAAGTCCGCGCGTGTGATGTCCTCAAGGTGACAACGCGGGCGTACACCTGCTTCAAACGCGTCCGCGACCGTGCGCAGATAGAGATCCATCGCCTGTTTGCGCGTCATTTTGAGCTTCTTGAAGATGTGATAGTCCGAGGCGGAGACGAGAATGCCGGTTTCCTTCACGCCGAGCTGGCGCACGAGCTTGAAATCCTCACGACTGGCACGAATCCATGTCGTGATCTCCGGATAGCGCAGATCAAGCGACATGCAGCGTTCAAGCGCCTCGCGGTCTTTCGCGCTGTAGATGAAGAATTCCGTCTGGCGGACGATGCCGTTCGGCCCTGAGAGCTTTGAGAGGAGCCTGAAAATCTTCTCGATCTGCTCCGGCGTATAGGGCTCGCGGGACTGCTGGCCATCACGCAGCGTCGTATCGGTGATATAGACCTGCGCAGGCATGTCCATCGGAACACGCCTGTGATTAAATGGGATCTTCGGCACCTCGTCATAGCTGTAGATGTCCCGATAGAGGTTTGGTTCTTTCACATCCTGAAGGGAAAATTTATACGATTTCTGCTCGAGCAGATTGGTCTTGTTTGAGATTTCAAGCATATCGATCGCCTCATTTCTCACCCGTTGCGTATGCATGTATACATGTATGCATTATAGGTGATGATAAGGACAGCGTCAAGGTTCATTGAGCATCATTTCACGCTGTGTGTTTTGACCATTATGAACAATCTTTGATCCGATTATGCAGTTTTGTTGAGTATCAGTTAAAAAACGGCATAAAAACGCGTTTGAATGCAGAATATGTTACGCGATCATTCGAATGTAGAAAAGCGAATCGCGAGCTGTAGAACTGCACTATATAGAAGGCCGCTGCTGGATGCTGACATGCATCAAAATCAATGTTTTTTTGTACAGCCGCTTCATGAACCCAAATGCATGGAAAACCACGTTTACGAAAACCACAGTCAATCACGGCAATATGTTTCGGCGTGTCCGATCATGATTGAGCCTTCTCATCGCCAATCTTTTCCTGTGATATCGGATCCGAACGCGCATGATAGGTTCATAAGCTGAGAAGAGCAAAACTCTTAGCCTCGTTCAACGTAAACTCAAGAGAGAAAGCGTAATCTCGCATGAAACAGAAGAGCAGCGCCAAACATGGTGACATGCGATCAATCCGTATTCCGTGTAAAGGACACATTCCCACGATTGAAGTGGATCACACCGGTCGACCCGCGCACTTCACCCTTTTCCGCACAAAGTTTGATCAGCTTTCCGGTCAGTTCAGGTCCCCCGCTGCGAACGAGCGCATCCTTCCATATCTTGAACGTGCATCCCTCACGAAAGCGTGTACAGTAAAATGCCTTTGAATTCTCCGCAATCTCGCCCTTTCCGCAGATCGGACACGGAATGCCTAGCCCGATCGGTCTGCGCCGCTTTGTTCCGCGCCGTGTCTCCTTTTCAAAGGACACGTCCGGTGCGGTTTTCGCTTGCTCGACGAGGTGTACCGTCAAGCGCGCAATGCCCTCGCGAAAGCGCTGTTCATCATCGCTGCCGCGTGCAATCCTGTTTAGTGCGCGTTCCCAACGGCCTGTCGTCTGCGGAGAGGTGATTTCAGGCGGCAGCGCAGCCATAATCTTCGCGCCTTTGGGCGTCGATATGATGTTTTTCCCCTGCCTTGTGACATAGCCCACTTCAATCAGTCGCTCGATGATCGACGCGCGCGTCGCCGGTGTGCCTAGCGCACAGTCCCGCTCATCAAGCTCCTCGTCCTCGATCTGGCGACCCGCGTGCTCCATCTCGCGCAGCAGCGATGCGTCATCATGCTCGCGCGGAGGCTTCGTCTTGTCTTCCTTCACATGCGCTTGTCGGCACACGCGTGCATCTCCTACTGTCAAAGCAGGCAGCGGCTGTTCTGCATTCTCCTGTCCATCTACCGTCCTGCTGGATTTCTTGTTGCTGTCCGGATAAGCCGCCTTCCAGCCCTGCTGCGCAACGCTTCTGCCTCGGCTGAGGAATTGAACGCCATCCACATCGGTCACGATCCGCAGTGCATCATACTCGTAATCCGGGTAAAATGCCGCCGCAAGCCGGCGCGCCACCATCTCGTAGAGCGCACATTCATCCGCAGAAAGCTTTGAAAGATCGACGCGCTTTCCTGTCGGTATGATCGCATGGTGATCGGTCAGTTTTGAATCGTCAAATACGCGGGAGAGTGGCCGCACCCCGAACGAAAGCGCCTGTTGACCAACCACTTCAAGCGGGCCTTCATATGTACTGAGCGTCTTTTTCACCTGCTGCACCATGTCATGTCCTAAATAGCGGCTGTCCGTACGCGGATAGGTCAGCAGCTTGCGCTCTTCGTACAGCTTTTGAGCGATGGAGAGCGTTTTTTTCGCAGTAAAACCGAAAGCACCGTTGGCTTCACGCTGCAGCGTGGTCAGATCATAGAGCTGGGGCGGACGTTCGCGCTTGCGTTCACGTTCAGCTTGTATGACCTGCCCGCGCCTGTCGTGGACGCGTTTGGCAATAGCCTCGGCCGCTTCTGCGCTGCCAATGCGGGCTATCCCCTTTGCATCGATATACACGCCGTGATAGTCGCCAAAGTCCGCACGCACGGTAAAATATGTCTCCGGAATGAAGTGGTCGATCTCCTCGCGGCGCTTGACGAGAATCGCAAGGGTCGGCGTCTGAACGCGGCCAATGCTCAGCAGCACACCATAACGCAGCGTATAAGCGCGAGTCGCATTCATGCCGATGAGCCAATCCGCCTCAGCGCGGCAGCGGGCGCTTCGATAGAGCGCATCGTACTGGGATGACGGCGCTAGGGACTGAAAGCCCGCGCGAATCGCTTCGTCGGTCATTGAAGAAATCCACAGTCGTAGCACTGTCTTGCGACATCCCGCCTGCTCGTAGATATAACGAAAAATCAGTTCTCCCTCACGGCCTGAATCCGTCGCGCAGACAATTTCGCGCGTCGATGCATCGTTCATCAGCTTTTTGACAATCGCATACTGCTTCTTGGTCTCGGGGATGACCTTGGTTTCCATATGCTCAGGGAGAATGGGCAAATCGCTTACCTTCCAATGCTCGTATTTTTTGTCAAGCTCCTGCGGCTCTTTGAGCGTGACCAAGTGGCCGATGGCCCATGTCACGACGTAGCCGTTGCCCGATAGGCAGCCCTCACCGCGCTGTGATGCGCCGAGCACGCGCGCAATGTCCCTGCCGACGGAGGGCTTTTCTGCGACAACGAGCGTATGCATGTTCCTTCACCTCGGACAGTTGATGAAAAGTAATAGGCAGCTCAACGCGTCAAATGGATTTGCGATATTTTGATGGAGAAGGCGGCATCATCACCGCATCTGCTGCAAGCTCGCAAAGCGCGTATACTGCCCGAGCCATGCCAGTTTCACTGTGCCGAGCGGACCATTTCTCTGCTTGGAGACGATCACTTCCGCAATGTTTTTGTCCTCTGTGTTGGGATCGTAATATTCCTCGCGATGCAGGAAGAGAATGACATCCGCATCCTGCTCGATTGCGCCGGAATCACGCAGATCGGAGAGTATGGGCCGTTTATCGCTTCTCTGCGCGCCTGCGCGGGAGAGCTGGGCAAGCGCAATCAAAGGCACATCCAATTCCTTGGCGATGCTCTTCAAATTGCGCGAGATCTCACTGACCTCATTCTGACGATTCTCTGTTCGACGGTCTGCGCTCATGAGCTGCAGGTAATCGACGACGATCAGATCAAGACCGCGCTCCATTTTGAGACGGCGGCAGCGCGAACGAAGCTGTGAAGGTGTGATGCCGGAGGTATCGTCGATGTAGATGTTAGCGGCTGCAAGCGGACCCAGCGCAGCGGAGAGCTTGACCCAATCCTCATCACGCAGGCTGCCGCGACGAACAGACTGCATGTCTACACGCGCGTCACCACAGAGCAGACGCATGGTGAGCTGTTCGCGCGGCATTTCTAGCGAGAAGACGGCTGCGGTTTTCCCTGCCATCGTTGCCGCATACGCGACGACGTTCATGCCAAAGCTCGATTTGCCCATCGAAGGTCGCGCGCCAACGATGATGAGCTCTCCGCCGTGCAGTCCAGTGAGCAGGTTATCAAGATCGACGAAACCGGTCGGCACACCGTCGATGCCGCCTTTAAGTTCAGTGAGCCGTTCGATGCGCAGGTAGGTTTCGGGCAGGATGTCTGCGATATGCATGAGTGCCGCACCCTCGCGGCGGCGCATGACGATGTCGAAGATGGCCTTTTCCGCCATATTGAGGATATCAGAGACGGGTTCAGCTTGCGCGTAGCATGCCGATGAGATATCGCCCGACGCCTGAATCATCCGGCGAAGCGTAGCCTTTTCATCGACGATCTGAACATAGGCGCCTGCGTTCGCTGTTGAAGGCATGCTCTGTGACAGCTCAACGAGATAAGCAAAGCCGCCTACGCCCTCCAGCGTACCGCGGCGACGAAGCTCTTCATCTACGGTGACGAGATCGACCGGCATGCCCTGAAGGTGAAGGGTATGCATCGCGTCGAATATCTCGCGGTTCGCTGGCTGATAGAAATCATCCGCGATGAGCTGTTCCATCGCCGAGGACAGCACATCCCGATCCTGCAGCATGCAGCCCAGCACGCTCTTTTCTGCATCGGCATTGTTGGGCGGCACACGCATGATCTCTTCGTCCATGTCTTGTTCATCCCCTTTATGACTAAAAAGCGCGAAGCGAGCGCGGGGCTCGCTTTTCACAGTCTCCCCATGCCCGCTTCGCGATGACTTCACTCATCTTTTGACCCTTTTATCACTTCAACGCGCGCTGTCATCTGCACGGTAATCCCGGCATAGAGCCAGACACTGATCGTGAAATCGCCCGCGTTGCGGATGTTTGCCGCTTCAATGCGTCGCTTTTCAACCTTCACGCCATATTGCTTTTCCAGAGCGTTTGCAATCTCCTGCGAGGTCACGGAGCCGTAGAGCCTGCCCCCCTCAGCGCCGCGAGCCTCGACATGCACGATCTTGCCAGCCAGTTTGGCAGCCGCTTCCTGTGCCTTCTTCTTTTCGGTATCCTCACGATGCTGCTGAGCGGATTTCGCGTTCTCAATCGCATTCAGGTTTGCCGCATTAGCCTCACGCGCCAGTCCTCTTGGAAACAGGTAATTGCGGGCGTATCCATCGGACGCCTCGATGATCTGATCCTTTTTGCCTGTGCCCTTGATATCTTGCAACAGAATCACTTTCATGGCGCATCTTCTCCTCCTATATGACTGATATTCGTTCAGATGGGTAACGTTATGATCAAGCCCGATGTGCAGCGTGTATGCCCTATGAACGATTTGTCCAGTTGATGCTTTATCGATCCGCTCAACTTTCGGCCTGTTCGTCTTTGTCTTTGATCCCTTCCAGCACCTTGCGCCGCTGTGTGAAGTCCATCGCTTGGTCGAAAATCCCAATGAGCACGGCGGCCTGCCTGAGCACGAAATATCCTAGCACGAACACAATCGTCTTCAGCACGTTTCCCTTGCCATACTTATGCAGCATATACCAGAGCGCAGCGATGCCTTGAATCGCAAAAATCTCATCAAACAGTCCACTGAACGTGTAGTAAAGCACCATCGCTCGTCCACCGACGAAGATCGCCAGCGCAAACAGCGCAACATAGGTGATGGCAAATATACGACCAAATCCGGAAGGCACAAGCCATTCGCGTGCCGGCGTGTACGGCACCAATTCCCCGCGCTTGTTGATGGCGTTGCGGACAATCGCCTGACCGAACAGACCGACGGCAATGGAACCGGCTGTGATCTGCATGGGCATCTGAACGCGGTATGTCGCGTCCAATTGTGAGGTCATTTCGCTGATCAACGCTTCCCGCGCCGCTTCGCCGAGCTGCATCCCCTGACTGAATGCGCTCATGTCATAGCCTTCCGGAAGGGAAACCAAACCACTCTGGGCAAACACGCTGAGCAGCGGATCGATCATATCGCCCAAGCTGTTGAACGCCAACTTACATGCATTGGAGATCAATGTCACGATGTCACTACCCGATATGATCGTGATCATCGCCAGCGTCAAGCCGACGGACAGGAACGTCACGCCCGTGCTGATGCCAACGCTGACAAAAAACGGCATGCGCTTTTCCGCTGTGATATAGGAAGCCACAATCACCGGCAGGAGCAACATGATCACACACAGACCGCCTATTTTTCCAAAGAGCAGCCCGCACTGCAGGGCAAGAATTCCACCGCATAAAAGCGCGCACGCGGTGCTGACATTCCCTAGCAAAAAGAGAAACACCAACGGGATCAACATCACAAACTGTGGAATCGTCACGCCCAGCAGCAACATCTGACCCAGCGGCACAAACGCGACGCAGAGGAGTAGCGTCAACAGGATGTCCTTCCAGCTCCCAAACCACGGGAGCACATGATTCCTAGTACTTTCCACGGTGACTCCTTTATCAAATGACTTCCGGTGTTCCCGCAGCGGAGACGGATTCCCGCGCGCACATCCGGAATATGCCCAGACGCCCGCCCGGGCCTGAACATCTGATAGACATTATAACGCATTTCGCTGCGTTTGTAAATTTATACGCGTTGTCAACCGTTATGATTCACAAAATCGTAACATCTTTCAGAGGATAGCTGCTCTCATCGCCCGCCTTTGCGCATGCTGTTTAA
>CAYUZP010000050.1:2410-11654 GCA_964449655.1 uncultured Oscillospiraceae bacterium | reverse complement strand
CAGCGGTTTCAGAAGGCGCACTTGTCTGAACCGGCGACGCGATAGAAGACTTCGGTGTTGATGTAGGCTTCAGCGTCGGAGTAGGAGTCGGCGTCGGCGTTGGACTCGGAGTAGGAGTCGGCGTCGGGCTCGGTGTAGTTGTTGGTGTCGGAGTCGGCGTTGGACTCGGAGTAGGCGTTGGGCTCGGCGTCGGAGTTGGGCTCGGCGTCGGGCTCGGCGTTGGTGTCGGACTCGGAGTAGGCGTCGGTGTCGGTGTTGGACTCGGCGTCGGAGTTGGGCTCGGCGTCGGGCTCGGAGTCGGAGTCGGTGTTGGACTCGGTGTAGGCGTCGGGCTAGGTGTAGGCGTCGGAGTCGGAGTCGGCGTCGGTGTTGGTGTCGGGCTCGGCGTCGGAGTCGGTGTTGCGCTCAACACGAGCGTTTGTTCTTCCAGATGGGCGATCAGCGCGGACAGGTCACCCGTCGAGATCGTGATCGCTTCGCCGCCTTCCACATCGGTTCGCGTGACATGCGCGGCAGCCGGATCGGACGGCTCCTCGACGTATTTTTGAAGATTATATGGATGTTCGGCGCTCAGTGCGTCGATGCGGTCAAGCAGTTTTTGAACCGCAAGCAGATCGTCTGCCGATGTGTTCGGGGCAAGCGCGGCGGCGATGAGCGTGCCATCCTCTGCGTAGACGGCTATGGCTTGCGCATCTTGCGGGGCGGTTTGCAGCTCGGTGGTCGGCGCAGGTGTCTGTCTGGCCTGTGAGAAGTGCTCGATCAGATCGTTATAGGTTGCCGGTGCGGGCGTTGGCGTCTGCGCAATCAGGGAGATATCTTCGATTTGCGTCGTGTAGTCGCCCGAAAATGCGTCGTCACGATTTCCCGCGGCGGTCACGATCAGCGCAGAGAGGAAGTCATCGGAGAGCGGTGCGTCGGGCGCAAGATAGATCGTGCAGTCTTCCGGATTGGCGGAAACGGAGGAAAGTGCGGTCTGTGCATCGACAGGCTCACTTGCACTCTGTGTATACTGCGCGGCATCAGCGGCAGCGCGGATGAGCCGAATCAGATCCTCGCGCTTGAGACTGGCACTTGGGCGGAAGCGTATGGCAACAGCGCCGTCTTGCTGCACCTCTGCGGCGAATATCTGATCGGTTTCGCTGGAGCGGGGCGTCGTCGCGAGTCCGGGGAACGTGTCCGCGACAGCAGCGGGAATGCGATCGGTTTGTTCAAAATCGACGTCATAGAGCAGTATATCGCCGTTGGCGCTGCGCATCATGTGGCCGGGGACGGCGCGGTAGGTGAACGTGACGACGACGCGGACATGGCGATTATACTCGCTCGCGATGATGCGCAGCGCGCGCGTTTCACCCAGACGCGCTCTGTTGGGGAAACTGACACGGGCGACCCACGCGCCGAAGCCGCGAACGCGCATCACCTGTTCGTCCTCATTATACAGACAGCAGTACATGTAATAATTGCTGGGCCTTGAATGCGTCATCGCGGTGAGGTTGACGCGGGCCGCAGCGCCGCCGGGGACGAGCACAGGGATGCCCGAAAAGCCAAAGACCCCCTCAGAAGGGGCGTAATCGCTGCCGCGGGCGAGCGCGAGATGAATGCTGTGTTCACCGCTCAACGCATCGGTCATGTCAAGCAGCGGAAGGTCATAGAACTCGTCGATATCCGCGCTGGCCTCCGCCTGATCATAGCCCTCGTCGATCTCGGGCTCAACGCATACGGATTCAAGCAGCCAATAGGAAGGCGCATCCTCCTCTGCCAAGGCGGGGACGCACAAGAGCGCGAATACGAGAGGGAGGAGCAGCCAACGCGCAAAGCCCGCCTTTTTGAAAGACGTCAAGAGCTGCCCACAGTAGGGTACGCGCGGAATCGTCGTTTTCATCATCGATAAGCTCCCTTTTGCCGCACGGCATGCCGCGGCGGAAGAAATAGATCCTATTATTTATAGCATGATTGGGCAGAAAATGCAAGTATGCGACAAAAATAACCAATGAATCACACGGGCTATTTGTCATGGTTTGAAATTTGGTGAATTTAGGACTGGTCATGTATGAGGATTTAAGCTATAATAGGAAGGACACAAAGCATAAAAAATGGGAGGAATGCACCATGATACAGATCATCTTCGGCAAGAAGGGTACGGGCAAGACCAAGCGCATATTGGACATGGCAAACGAGTCGGTGAAGGTAGCGAAGGGCAACGTGCTCTTCATCGATGATGACAAAAAGTATACGTTGAGCTTGAAGCCGCAGGTACGGTTTATCGATGCGGGCGAGTATGACGTGAAAGGCGAGGAGCCGTTTTACGGTTTCTTGGCCGGTATATTGGCGGGAAATTATGATATCAGCGTGATTTACATTGACGCGTTTCTCAAGCTCGTCAAGCGGGATGCCGGCGAGCTGATGGGCTTCTTTACAAAGCTTGAAAAGCTGGTTGCGCAGGCCGGATGCGACATGGTCATCAGCTTCAGCGACGATGCCGCGAACGTGCCTGAGTGCATTCGAAAGTATCAAATCTGAGACAGAGTTAAAGCGTCAAAACGGGCGGTACTGTGGTTGGCGATTTGACCTTGATTTCGTTTTTTGCCGATCGGCAATACGGACGATGTGCTGATTTTTTGGATCGTTTTCAGGAGGAATATCGATGCAGATGCTCTCCACGCGCGGTGCGGCTGCGGTTTCCCCATCCATGGCGATACTGCGCGGCTTGGCGCCGGACGGCGGGCTCTATGTGCCGGATTGTTTCCCATCCTTTTCAGTGGGCGAGATCGCCGCGCTGGCGCCGCTCTCCTATCAGGCGCGCGCGCTTTTTGTCCTCTCGCGCTTCCTGCCGGACTTCACGCGTGATGAGCTGACGCAGGCGATTGACGGCGCGTATGGCACTGGCTTTGACGTTCAGGCGGTCGCTCCGCTTCGTCCCGTGGGCGATTGGGCGCACATATTGGAATTGTGGCACGGACCGACGCTCGCGTTCAAGGACATGGCGTTGCAGCTTTTGCCCTACCTGCTGACGATGAGCGGCCGCAAGCACGGCGAGACGCGCGAGGTGTTCATCCTCGTGGCGACGAGCGGCGATACGGGCAAGGCCGCGCTGGAAGGCTTTCTCGACGTGCCGGGTACGCGCTGCTGTGTTTTCTATCCCAAAGAGGGCGTCAGCCGCGCGCAGGAGCTGCAGATGGTGACGACCGGCGGCAGCAATACCCATGTCATCGCCGTAAAGGGCAATTTTGACGATGCGCAGACAGGCGTCAAACGGATCTTTTCCGATCCGGCATTTGCGCGGGAGATGGACAGGCAAGGCCGTGTGCTCTCCTCGGCGAATTCGATCAACTTTGGCCGTCTCGTGCCGCAGATCGTCTATTACTTTTCCGCCTATGCCGACATGCTCGCCAGCGGCGCGATTGTGCAGGGCGAGAAGGTCAATTTCTGTGTGCCGACGGGCAACTTCGGCGATATCCTCGCGGCTGATTACGCGCGGCGGGCGGGGCTGCCCGTGGGCAGACTGATCTGCGCGAGCAATGAAAACCATGTGCTGACCGATTTCATCCGCACGGGGGTGTACGACGTAAGAAACCGCGCTTTTTACAAGACGTCATCGCCTTCGATGGACATACTGATTTCGTCAAACCTGGAGCGGCTGCTGTTCGATCTGAGCGGCCGCGATGGCGAGCGCGTCGCGGGCATGATGCGTTCGCTGTCCGAGGACGGCTGTTACCGGATCGATGCGGAAATGCTTCATTCGCTGCAGGAATGCTACTGGGCGGGCTACAGCAGCCAGGATGCGGTGCAGGCGGAGATCGCCAGGGCATGGCGGGAAGACCGCGTGCTGATGGATACGCACACCGGCGTGGCGAGCGCCGTGCTGCGCGATTACCAGCGCGAGACGGGGGACAGAACGCGCAGCGTGATCGTCTCCACGGCCAGCCCTTATAAGTTCGGGGCGTGCGTGCTCCGCGCGGTGGCGGGCGAGAAAGCGGCCGCGGACATGGACGATTTCGCCTGCTGCCGTGCGCTTTCGCGTCTGACGGGCACGCGTGTGCCGGAACAGATCGCGCGGCTGCCGGAATTGCCCGTGCGCCATACCGCGGTCTGCCAAAAGGACGAGATGGCGCAGGCCGTGCTGAATGCCTTGAAGGCGTGAGCGATTGGACGCGTAAGCAGCGGAACATTCAGCCGATAACCAGATGATCATCGAGCGAAGCGGTGGCCGGCATGACGGAGCGCTTCGCTCTTTTCGTTCTTGTGAGGTGTCTGCTTCTTGAATCCACTTCTCTGCTTGCTGTTGGGATATCTCTGCGGCTGCTTTCTCCCGGCGGAACTGGTGGCCCGCCTGCGCACGGGCAAGAGCGCAAGCGAAATAGGCTCCGGAAATCCCGGCGTGGCGAACATCGGCGGTCAGCTTGGCTTCAAGTGGGGCGCTCTGGTGCTGTTGGGCGACGTGAGCAAGACCGTCGTGGCCTGCGCGCTCGCGGGCGTGCTCTTTCCCACACCGCTGTCCACGCTGTATGCCGGACTTGGAGCCGCTCTGGGGCACAACTTTCCCATCTTCAGGGGATTTCGGGGCGGCAAAGGGGTGACCGTCACCTGTACATTCCTCATCCTCTTTTCGCCGGTTTGGGGGACATTGTGCAGTCTTTGTGGTCTGGCGGTCGCGCTGGTCACGGGATGGCTTTCCTTGGGCGCGCTGCTGATTCCTGCCGCGTTCATCCCGTTCGCCTTTCTCTTCCACGGCGCACAGGCAGGCCTGCTCGCCATTGCCGCGACGCTGCTGATGTTTTCCCGCCATGCCCAGGGTTTAAGGCGGATCCTGAGGGGTGAGGAGAGGCGGGCTTTCCGCGGCAAGAATACCAGGAATATAAAATAAAATCACGAATGCGCTGTGGTTTACAACGGGGAAACGGCGGTCAGCGAGAAATTTGTTCTCTTCAGATGCTGCGCGAGGAAGAAAGCTGCGCGCTCAATCGTCTTTGTTTTGAAGCGGCATGATGGTACTGTGTATCGATAGGAGAACGAAAGGGAGAATGAACATGAAAGCTCGCTTGGTTTGGCTGTGGGCAGCGGTTTTGACGCTCGCGCTGTGCGCCACGGCGCTTGGTGCCTGCTCGACCGCGACCATCACAAATCCCAATCCCGCGGAACGGCTCAATCTGCGCACGCAGCCCCGAAAGGATGCCATTTCCCTGGGCAAGTACTACAGCGGCGTGGTCGTCGATCTGCTGGGCGAGGAGCAAAACGGCTATGTCAAGGTGCGCATCGATCCGATGGAAGGCTGGATGGACAAAAACTTTTTGACCGACGAACTCACATATGACGCGCCGCCCACGACGACGGTCATACAGGACGGCGCGAATCTGCGCGCGCAGCCGACAGCCCAATCGAAATCTCTGGGCACGTTTGACAGCGGCACATGGGTGTGCGTGCTTGGCGTGCGGGACGACAGCTGGCTGCACGTCTCGATCAATGACATGACCGGCTTCATGCAAAACAGCCTGCTCGCCGAGGCGTTTACCTATCATAGCCATGGGGTTGTCACGGCCGGCACGGGGTATGCGGTCGTCAACAATCCCATATCGTCCGAGCGGCTGAATCTGCGGGAGTCGCCCAGCGGCAACGCCGCGATATTGGGGAAATATTACAACGGAACGGTGGTCGAGGTGCTGGAAAGGATGAACGCAAGCTGGGCGCGTGTGCGCATCGGGGGCACAGCGGTCGGCTATATGCAGACGAAATTTCTGGCGATGGACGGCGAACCGGTCGAGGCATTCCCGCTGATCCCGACGATCAAGAATCCGTCCGGCACGGGACTGAACCTGCGCGAAACGCCGAGCACAAATGCCAAATCGCTCGGGCTGTACCCGAACGGTTCGCAGGTATCCGTGCTAGGCGTCTGGAAGAATGGCTGGGTGCATGTGACGGTTGATGGGAAAACCGGTTACATGCAGGCGGACAAATTCGACGGGGATTTCGGACTGACGTTCGATCCGTTGGAGCTGTAAATGCGTCGCTGGTCAAAGGCCATGATCGTTCAGTGACTGCATGAGGATCAGGAACCCGTTAAAAGCGAGCTGTTTGCACCCATGCGAGCGGACGATTTTGGCGGCTTTGACAGCGTGACTCAAACCGATCTCAAGGGCTTCACATCAAGAAGCGGCAAAGCGCGATGCTCTGCCGCTCCTTTTGATGTCATGGATGCGTCGATCACTTGAAGATCACCGTATACGGGATCTCATTGCCCTGCGCGTCGATGACGATATACAGATCGCCGGAGGAGACGTAATACGCGCCGGTCTCCGTCGTGATCCCCGTGTGCGTGCCGGTCAGTTCGATCTCCGCCTCAAAGGCTTCCCAGGCCAGCGTGTCCGTCGGCGTGGGCAGCGTAATCGTGCGCGCCTCGTGGTCGATCTCATAGACATCGGACTTCAGCGCGAATCCATCGAGCTTGATCTCGCTGATCTCAACGCACTCGCTCCAGTTGGGCCCGCCGGTGACGTCGATCTTGACATAGCGGCCGCGGGCTTCTCCCAGCGCGTCCACGATGCGGACGGAACCGTTGGATGGCGCGCTCTGCGTGTTTTCGGAGCGATCCGCGATCACCTCATACGTTTCTCCGTCCTCGCTGGATTGCACGGTGTACAGGTATGTTCTGTCATTCATGCCGTTGTTGAACCAGTCGATGGAGATGTCCGTGAGCGTGTACACATCGCCCAGATCGAGCACGACGAAGCCGCTTGTGCCGCGATCCGCGGACCAGTAGGTTTTACCGTCCATGTCCATCAGCTGCGCCAGCGGATAGGCCGCCAGGGACGTGGACGCGCTCGCCTGCGCGCCGGAGACGAGATTCGGCCGCACGAAGACATACGTCTTGCTGCTCTGTTCATCCTGGGAGAGCGCCAATACGGTCATGCCCACATTGACAAGCGCGTCGTCCGCGACCTCGCCGCCCTGACCATCGGTCAGCTTCCAAGTCGTTCCGTTCACGCCGGAGAGCGCAGCCTTGAACGATGCCGCGGTCACATCCGCGTTCAGCGTGATCTCGCCATTCTGATTGTCGATGACACAGGCATCGCTGCTCGTCGCGAGCGTTGGCGTCGAGGAGAGCGTGCGGGTGATGATGGTGCTGTCGGTCTCGCCTGTCTCGGAGACGACCTCGATGGTGTTTTCGCCCATGTTCAGCGAGATGCCCTCCCAGAGGAACACGCCGATGTCATTGCCCTGCGCTGTGCCGATGGTTTCGCCGTTGACCGTCAGCGTGACGGATTCGCAGTTTGAATAGACCTTGACGGAGATCGTCTCGTAGTCGCGCACGTCGAAGCGCTTGCTGGTGATGTGTACGAAGCGGTCGCGCTGGTTCCAATTGGCCTTGTAGAGATAGTAAGCGTCCTTGGGCGTCGAGCGGTCATGGGAGACGAGTCCCTTGTCGTTGATGCCGAGCTGTCCGCCTTCCGCCTTGCCGTCGCTGGCGAAGTCGAACAGGTTCCAGACGAATGTGCACCACAGGTAATCCTTTTGATTGATCTGCGCGAGGGCGTCCTCATGCCAGTTGCTTTGGAACTCCTCCGGGTGCCACTGTCCACGGGATTGGCCGATGGAGAGCTGCGCGTTTTCCTCGTGCTGCACGAGGCTCGCGCCCGCGCCGTATTCGGAGATGCCAATGGGCCGCGAATCCTCAAGCGCGTATGCCGTGTCCATCATGTCGGACAGGTTGGCCTCGTAGTACCAGTTTGGGTAGATGTTGTAGGCGAGCACATCCGTCGGGTAGATCGGCGGATTCGCGCGTTCGATGGCCTGCGTTGTGCAGCGCGTGGGATCCTCCTCGTGCGCCACATCGTTGAGCATCGACATCATATCGATGATGGAGTCGTTGTTGATCTCGTTTTGCAGGCCCCAGAAGAGGATAGACGGGTGGTTGTAGTGCTGGCGGATCATCTCCTGAAGCTGCATCTTGAGGTTCGCGGCGAATTCTTCTGTGGCCGCCGTGCCGCCCACGTGCGGGATCTCCGCCCAGACGATCACGCCATAGCGGTCACACAGTTCGTAGAAATACGGATCCTGTGGATAGTGCGCCAGACGGACGGCATTTGCGCCCAGGTCGTAGAGTATGCCCATGTCCGTCTCATGATCCTCGCGGGAGAGCGCGTAGCCCTTGTCGCGGCGATCCTGATGGCGGCTGACGCCGCGCAGCGGATAGCTTTGACCATTGAGGAAGAAGCCCTGATCCGGATCGACAGTGAAATAGCGGAAGCCGACATAATCGCTCAGTGCGTCGACGATGGCGCCGTCCTGTTCCACCGTCAGATCGACGATGTAGCGGTATGGATCCTCAAGGCCGTTCCAGAGGTGCGGGTCTTCAACGTCGATCGCCTGCTCAAACGTCACCGATGCACCTGGCTCGATGCTCAGCGTCTGACTGGCCTTTGCGACCTGTCCGCCCGGCGCCATCGCCTGCTCATCGAAGAGCGGATCGGCAATCGTGCTGATCGCCTCAAACGTGTCGGGATTGCGCAGCACGGCGCTTACGTTCACCGTCTGTGCCGCGTCGCTCTCGTTGACGATGGCCGCGCGGATGGTCAGCGTCGCGTGTTCCTCCGAGACATCCGTCGTCGTCAGGTACAGGCCGCTTGCGCCCATATCGAGCGCATCGACGTGTACATCTTCGGTCACGATGAGCTGCACGTTGCGATAGATGCCGCCCTGCACGGAGAAGTCGCCGCCCTGCGGGGCCACGTTCTCCGTCCTGCGGTTGTCACAGCTAACGGTGATCGTGGCGCTCTCGCCCGGCGTCAGGAAATCGGTGATCTCGCAGGAGAACGCCGTGTAGCCTGCCGGATGCGTGCAGACGATCTCGCCGTTGACGTACACGCTGCTGATCAGGTTCGCGCCGAGGAAACGCAGGAAGACCTGCTTTCCCTCAAACTCGGGCGACCAGGCCAGCTGCTTCGTGTACCAGCCAAAGCCGCGCCTGTAGTCATTGCCGCCGTCCTGCGCGTCCAAGCCGTTCCAAGTGTGCGGCAAGTTGATGTCCTCCCAGGCGGCATCCTGCGCGGGCATCGTCGAATCCTCGCCCGTATACAGGAACTGCCAGCCGTCATCCATCACCGTCACGCTTCGGCCTTCCGCCAGCGCGAGTGAGCCGGTCAGCAGCAGCGCGGCGAGCGCCAAAGCTTTGAGTCCTTTCTTCATAACTTGCCCTCCTTTTGCGGCTTGTGCCGCGTGATTGACTCCATTATACAGGACTGCGGTGCGCTTT
>CAYUZP010000050.1:0-2310 GCA_964449655.1 uncultured Oscillospiraceae bacterium | reverse complement strand
GCGCTGACGCTTACGCCCTGCACGCCGTGACGTTCAGCTGCGCCGTGCCCAGCACGCGGAGCGCGTCCTTCGCTGGATCGAGCCAGTCTGTCAGCGATTCCCGCGGCAGGATCACGGGCATGCGCGGGTGGATTGCCGCGACAGATGCGCCGGCCGCGCGTGTCAGTATCGTGAACACGGGGTTGCCGTGCTCATAGCGATAGATGCCTGCCATGTACATCGCCGGCATGCCGCTGAGCTTGAAACGGTACCGTTCCTGCTCTGAGCCCTGCTGTGTCCGCTCGAAATAGCCGCTCGCCGGCACGAGACAACGGCGCTCCAGCAGGCTGGGCTTGAACATCGGCCGATTGTCGACGGTTTCGCTGCGCGCGTTGAAGATGCAGTGCCGCCTGTCATATGCCGATTCAAATCCCCAGCGCATGGCGAAAGGACGCGCGCGTCCCGCACGGCTGTTGGCGATGACCGGCGCGACCTGCGATGGGCCGATCTCGCCCGCTGTCCGGCAGCTGCTTCCGACGCGCCTGTTGATGTCCGCGACGATGCGAGAGAGTTCCTCGTCGCTGGGTTGATCATCGATAAAGTATCGTCCGCACATGCGCATCACCCCTTCTTTGGCGCCGCTTCATCCGCGCCTTCGCTCCCGCCTGGCTGCGGCTTTGCGCCCTCCAGCACCTTGAGATAGGGCGATACCATCGCCTCAGTCATCCGATTTCCCATCTTTGCGCGTATGCGCTCTGACGAGAGCAGCGCGCCGACCAGATACATTTTGAGGATCATGCCGCGGTTCTTCTGCGGGAAGTCGTAGAACCCATGCTCTTTATAAAAGCGGTGATCGGCCTTCATCATGCCGCGCATCTGATAGATCATGTCGCGGAAGATCTTCATGCCGCCCACGCCATAAAAGTTCTGCGGCGGCACAAAGCGCCTTTGCAGCGCGTCGCAAAGAGAGGCGGCCAGTTTGTCGATTTCAGCGTCAGGACAGCTCTCATCGGTCGCCACGCCGGCCAGGAAGTTTCCGCCGACTTGCGCGCGCGCCTCGACGATCATCTGCAGGTTCGCTTCCAGACGATATGGGCCGCTGATGAGATAGCCCACGGGTTTGCCCATCGTCACCGTGCGGTGACCGTTGCAAAACTGCCTGTCGTCAAAGCACTTCATGCGCGCGCCCATCGAGTGATCGCTGACGGTGAACGCGTAGACGATCGCCTGCGCCGTCTGTATCTGTTCGCGCAGGAATGCATCAAAGCCATCCTTGTATACGCATGTCCCGTCCACAGCACAGTGAAGGCACCCCAGACACCCGCCGGCAAACGGGAACGCGCGCAGGTCGATCACGCGGGTTTTAAGCGGAAGCGCGTCCCGAAAGCGCGCGATCATCGCGCAAAGCTGCTCGTTCTCCGGCGCGCAGTCCGATACGATCACCACGTCGCCGGGCTTGTCCGCGCCTTGGGCGTCCCGATCAAAGGGCGAGGGCGAAATGAGCGCCTGTTCCGCGTGCGAGGCGGTTACGCGCGCGGGCGTGGTCGTGACGGGCAGGGCAGCGGCAGGCTCAAACACGCCGTTTTCGATGCACCAGCATGTCCGGTCAAAAAAAGCCTCTGCGTCTTGCTGTCCGCGCGCGCTGAGCAGGTCATCCATGCCTGCGGACAGCCCACGCACAAAATGCATGCCCAGCTCCTGACAGTTGTCCTGTATATAGCGGTGCGCCGTGACGTCGTAAAAGTGCATCGAGGTCGTGATCTGCGTGGCAGCCTTGCCGGAGAGATCGATGCCGCTGGCCTTGAGCAGCTCGACGAAGCGGTGAAGCTGGCAGGGCGCGATGAACGTGTAGACCGGATAGCAGAACAGGATCAGCGACGCGCGCGCGATCATGTCGGGTACGGCTGAAAAGTCGCGTTCGAGCGATTTGATCTGCTGACCCGCATGCAGCACACAGAAGGTGTGTTCAGGATGCAGGCGTTCAAGGAAGCGCACGGTCTGCAACGTGGCGCTGTTTTCGCCTTTCGGGCTGCCGTTGATGACGAGTATGTGCATGGCGGTTTCCTCCGATCGGTTCGATCTATAGAATGGCAAAGAATGGATTACAACACAGTGTGGGCCAATTCTTTAAAGACAACGATGACCTTTGGGGCAAGTGCGGTGCCCGTCCTCATTCCATTATACGCATTTACCGCGTGAATTGCAATGCGCAAGTCAGCCGGCTTGGCAGACATCCGCAGCGCGAAAAAGCGCGCTGTTTGGGTCATCAGGATGGACGAATGGCGCGCAAATTTGATATAATGGACAGGAAAGAGGCGCACGGTGCTGCTC
>CAYUZP010000049.1:0-11736 GCA_964449655.1 uncultured Oscillospiraceae bacterium | reverse complement strand
CGATCAAGAGCTGCAAGCAGCACATCTCCTATGGAGCGCTATGGATGATTCAAATTTCAAGGTTCAGGCAGTCAAGTGTTCAATTTGTTATTGCAATTTACGCCGTTTTTTGCGCTTTATGCGATGTCACCTTAATTCCATTTCTGCGATTGCCTGAGAATCTTGGCAATCTCACTGCTCCTTGTTGCGATATACCGCAAACCACGAAACGTTCTCAGCGTCCGGATTGTTGAGGGTCAGGTTATAGCCCATCAGGTCAAACCAATAGAAGGTGTGTACGTTGGACGTGCCCTCCCACATCGTCTCGGTGTAAGGCGCATCGGCATAGGGTATGCCCATGATTGAAATCGTCACACCCCCGTCCGGCGGCGTCACATTGGGCATCTGATTGTCCGCAATATATTGTGTATACCAAGCCGTGTGGAAGTTGTTCATGCCGCAGTGAATGGTCAATGGGTAATCCAGATACGGCGCGAGCATGCCCACCTGCTCCTCGGTAAAGCCAAAGCTGCGGAGCGTGCCGATGTAGATCATGATATGATAGCCGCCGCTCTTAAAGCCTATATTGATGCAGTCGCCCACTTTCAAGCGCTGCGTCCATTGCGAGACAGGAAGCCCGCTCACATCGACGATGTATTCCGGATCTGCGGTTTTTGTGTCGTGAATGTGCGGCAGCTTTTTAAGCCCCGCCTTGTTGTGCACCCAATTGGCAAAGCCTATGCAGTCAAAACCACCTAAGTATCGCTTCTCAGTGCTGTAGTAATGGCTGTTTTGCGATGGGAAGCGTATGCGCAGCAGGGAGGATTCATGCATGCCGGCGAACAGGTAAGGACAGCCGTACTGAAAGCGCGCCTTGACATCGCCGCCCAGGTTCTGATTATAAGCCAAGAGGATGGGATTGTTCTCCTCCAGCATGGTGAATGCGACGTTCAGGAAGCGTTGCGCCTCTATGCGCGCGAGCTGTTCCTCAAAGCGGCGGAACTCTTCCTCCATCGCCTCATTGCTCGTCAGCTGTGAGTAATGGATATAGCCGACGGTGTCTTGAGTCAGGACATGCGCGTACTCACCGTGAAAGGCATCCACTGTGACCTCTGTGTTGGCAGGCAGCACGCCCAAACCGCCCGAGTTTTGGAGCGGATAAGCCGTCACTGCGGCGTTATCCTTCAGCATGGCCGCAAAGGGCTCTACGATGTAATCGTCGTTCAGGTTCGTCACATCACTCGCTTCGACGTATAACTGCTGGTTTTGATAAAGGACCGTGAGATGATCGCCGTCATAGCCGGTGACCGTGAGGGGGGAATAAGGCACGATCAGCGCGCACACGGTTGCGCCATAGCACG
This sequence comes from uncultured Oscillospiraceae bacterium, assembly GCA_964449655.1. Classification (GTDB taxonomy): domain Bacteria; phylum Bacillota; class Clostridia; order Christensenellales; family Aristaeellaceae; genus Ventricola. The sequence goes on along the minus strand of CAYUZP010000049.1, from coordinate 10,396 downwards.
GGGAGTCATAAGCCGGCGTCTCCTCTTCACAAAAACCGATGTAAGGTTCGTAACTGCCCTTTTCGTAATCCATCTGTACAAAGCTGTCTGTGGACACAAAACCCTCCTGCCCATCGTAGCTCAGATACGCATACTCGCTGTTCACGTAGGTGATGCGAAAGCGCACATCGCTGGGCAGCGTCGCGATCTGACCGGAATTGCGTATGGGAGAGTTGCGCATATGGGCCGGCAGATCAAAAAATCCCTCCACAGTGATCGCCTGCGGACTGTGCGGATCCGTGTATTCCACCCTGACAACGTCGCGCATGTAGATATAACCATCTTTTCCCTCATAACTGGTGGCAGCATATTTATCATCTACCGGCGTCAGCAGCAGCATCGTTCGCTCGGGTACATACACCACAGTGGGGGTATTTGCCTGGGGCAAGGTGCGAATCCATCGCGCATCGGCAAAATAGGCGTAAAAAGGCTCCCCGGACGCATACTGTTCGCCTTCCGCCAGCACGCATAGTGGCAACAAAAGCAATATCAGGATCAGCGCCAGACTCCATATCTTTTGCATGTCCATTCCTCCCTTAAAAAAATCAATTTTATTATAGTGACTCGAATTGGGGATGTCAATCCATTTTTAAGGATGCGCACGTGACCGCTATGTCACGCCACAAAGAATTCCTCGGCTGAACATGTGCCTGCTGATCTGCCGCCAGCGCGCATAGTCAGCGGGAATGTCACGCTCGCCGTCCCATCACCCGAGATTTGGAACGCTCATTTTGCGGCAATAGGACATCGCGAGTATCCGCGGGCTCTGTGACGCAATCAAAAAGCGACAGTCGCTATGCGGCCATCGCTCTTTGCGTGAAGAGAAAATCCACAGATTCGCGCGTCAAACATCGGCGTGGACTGGTGGCGCTCGCCCGTATCAGGCGGCGGCGTACTACCGATCAGTTCGGTGATCTCCTGCCTTCATGCGAATTTCTCCTTTACGAGGGCAGGACAGGCAAATGAAAAGGATGAGCGGCGTTTTGCCCATCCCATCACAAACCTCTTTCGCGTTCATCAAAGCGGCAACAGAGGTTCCCATTCACATTGAGTCTTCGCAAATTCATGACGCGGTATGTCAGCGGTATGATCAGGAATTCATGGTGCACAGCATCAATGGACTGACTGGTGCACACCCGTCAGGTCACAGACGACTTGCGAGGCGATGATCAGCCCCATGGCAGGGGGAACGAACGCTGTGCTGCCAGGAATGCTGCGCCGCGCGGCATGCGGTTCATCCAGTTCGGGCGCGTCCTGCGCGGGATTAATCGCGGGTTCCGTCGAATAGACGACCTTCAAGTGCTCTATGCCGCGCTTGCGAACCTCACGTCGAATGACGCGGGCGAGCGGACAGACGCTCGTTTCGGTGATGTCGGCGACGCGAAGGCGCGTGGGATCGAGCTTATTGCCCGCGCCAAGCGCACAGATGATCGGCACGCCGAGCGCGTGCGCGCGGGTGATCAGTTCCAATTTCGCCGTCACGGTGTCAATCGCATCCACGATGTACTGATAGCGCGAGAGATCGACGCCCTCCGCGGTGTCCGGCATGTAGAAGAGCCTATGCGCGCCGACGGACAGCGAGGGATTGATGTCCAACAGGCGTTCTGCGAGCACGTCGACCTTATAGCGCCCAATGGTCGAATGAAGCGCGATGACCTGCCTGTTCAGGTTGGTCAATGCGACGCGGTCATCGTCGAACAGATCGATCGCACCGATGCCGCTGCGCACAAGCGCCTCCGCAGCGCTTCCGCCGACGCCGCCCGCGCCAAACAGCGCGACGCGTGAAGAGGCGAGCTTCTCCATCGCTTCGCTGCCCAACAGCCGCGCGGTTCTTTGAAATGGATGCATCGCCATCTTCCCCTCTATCAGCGCTTGACGCGCGTCGTTTCGGCAATCGTGGGTGAAACATGAAGGATCATGGATCCGCTCATGCAAGGCGTCCGCGCTGGCCTATGCCCTTTCATCCCAAGCAACGGCATGGTGAAATGACCGGAAAAAGAGGCTTCCCGATAAGCGCGGACAGCGCGATTTCGCGAAATTTCCACTTGACAGTCCGGTGCTTTTTGCCGTATAATGCTTGCGTTCTTTGTGGGCGTGCGCTGTGCGCTTTCATTCTCTTGGAGTGGTATCGAAGCGGTCATAACGGCCCTGACTCGAAATCAGGTGTACCTCACGGTACCGTGGGTTCGAATCCCACCCACTCCGCCAATCTCCGTCTGATCGATTTCAGGCGGTTTTTTATTTGCGATGAGATCGCCTCGCTATGCGGTCATGCTGTATGCAATTTGAGCGTCTCCCCGTCACGGCAGATCTGCACCATCTGTTCATTGCAGATGCGCCAGCCCTCCCCGTAGAGCGTCGCATGCCCATCGCACACGAGCACGTAGCTCCCATCCGGGATCGCGAGGAAGCTCCTCCCGATGCTGTCCGCGAACGTGATCTCGTCGATCAATTTCTTTCCATCGAGCACCGTGTTACGAATCTTCTGCAAGTGCGGTATGATCATGATCTCCGTCAAGCCAAGTCCTCGCGGGAAACGCACGAATTCCGGATCGATTGACTCGCCCGGCAGCTCAGGCTGCGCGTAGACCGTCTTTGCGCAGTTCATCGAGCCTGCACTGACGCCGATGACCGTGCCCGTAAAACTGCGCATCAGCGCGCGCAGACCGATCTGTTCAAAAAACATCAGCTGCGTGGGCACATGTCCGCCGGCGAGCAGCACCACATCGGCAATCGCCAAGATCGAGCTGGCGTCCATCTCATTTCGGGCATCGAGCATCGTCGCGCTGCCGACGGACAGCTTGTGGTATGTAAATGCATTGCTGAACGTCTCCAGCATCTCGTCATTGAGCGGCGCGTTGTGGGGATCGGCACAGACGATGACGAGCTGCGCATCCGGCTTCCATGCGGACGTCAACTGCTCCACAAATCCGTTTTTCACGTTCAATATACAAGGTAAAGAAATGCCCTGCGCAGCGGCATCGTCGCAGGGACTGCTAGTCAAAAACAGGTTCATGGAGTTCCTTCCTTTCCTTCTTCAAGCGGCTGAAAATCCGCGGGTATGCCTCTGTGTTCCACCGAGGTGGAGAAGACGATCTGCGTGCTCGTGCGCCCAAAGTGATGGAGCTGGTTGATGAACTGATCCAGCTCCTGCGTGGTCCTGAAGCCGACCTTGATGAGCATGGAGTAATTGCCGGTCACGCAGCAGCATTCCATGACGTTGGGGCATGCAGCGATGTAGGGATAGAACTCGGGCTTCTGCACCGGCTCCAAATCCAGATTGATGAACGCCTTGACCAAATAGCCCATTTCCATCATTGAAACCTGCGCCTGATAGCCGAGGATGAAGCCGGCCTGTTCCAGCCGTTCGATGCGCGCGCTGACAGCGGGGGAAGAGAGGAAAACCTGTTCGGCGATGACCTTGAGCGGCGTGCGCGCGTTCTCCTGCAGGATCGTCAGAATACGCCTGTCGATATTGTCTAAATGCATGGCCTTCACTCCTTTGTGTGCCGTACATTCAATCGTTGTGTAGTTCTAAATCCATTATATGCTTTCCGCGCGCATTTGGCAAGCCCTTAACGTCCGTCCGTGGGTATCCATCGCTAATGGCTTTGCGTTTTCAGCGCCGCGTGCTTGCTAAAAGTTGCGGCTCATGTCGTAGCGCGCAAAGAAGTCGCGCCGGAAATCCTCATAGCGATCCTCCTCGATCGCCTTGCGAATGCGCTCCATCAGGCGCAGCAGGTAGCGCAGGTTGTGGATGGTCGCAAGGCGTGCGCCTGTGATCTCCCCCGCCTTGAGCAGATGGCGGACATAAGCGCGCGAAAAGTTTTGACAGGCGTAACAGTCGCAGCCCTCCTCGATCGGGCCGAAGTCGTGCGCGTATTTCGCATTGCGGATGACGAGGCGTCCGCTGTCTGTAAAGCATGTGCCGTTGCGCGCGATGCGTGTGGCGAGCACGCAGTCGAACATGTCGATCCCCCGATATACGCCTTCGACGATGCAGTCCGGACTGCCGACGCCCATCAAATAGCGTGGTTTATTTTGGGGCATGTAGGGCATCATCTCATCGAGCAGCTCGTACATCATCGCCTTGGGTTCGCCGACGGAGAGGCCGCCAATGCCGTATCCGGGAAAGTCCATATCGGCGAGAACCTTTGCGCTCTCGATGCGCAGATCCGCATAGAACGCGCCTTGCACGATGCCGAACACAGCCTGATCCTCGCGCGTGTGAAAGGCCTTGCAGCGCTCAGCCCAGCGATGTGTGCGGAGCATCGCGTCACGGGCCACGCTGTATTCACAGGGATAGGGCGAACAGACGTCAAACGCCATCGCGATGTCGCTGGCAAGCGCTTCCTGGATGCCCATGCTGGTTTCAGGGCCAATGAACATCCTGCTGCCGTCGAGATGGCATTGAAAATGCACGCCATCCTCCTTGATCTGGCGCAGGCTGGCGAGCGAGAAGACCTGAAAACCGCCCGAGTCGGTCAGTATGGGTCTGTCCCACGCCATGAAGCGATGCAACCCTCCCGCGTCACGAATCAGCTCCTCGCCGGGACGCACGTGCAGATGATAGGTATTGGAGAGTATGATCTGCGCGCCGACCTCCATGAGCTCCCTAGGCGTCGTCGCCTTGACTGTCGCCTGCGTGCCGACGGGCATGAAGATCGGCGTCTGTATGTCCCCGTGAGGGGTGTGCACGACGCCCCGGCGCGCGCGCGTCTTTGCGTCCTTTTTGACGAGATCAAATGTGACTGCGGGTGGCATGCCTTGTTCCTTTCCGAATCTATACAGTCGCTTCAACAGACGTTTAGCACAAAACAGCGTCAATGGGCGTGCGCTTTGTCGATCCTATGAATATGCGCAAATCAAGCGCTTAAACAGCAAAGCGCGATTAAAGTTCTCCAGCCAGCGGCGCCATCAGCAATACGCCCTCGGGAACGGCTCCCTTTTTCATCTCCGCCTCGCGCACAGCCTGGGTTCCTTCCGCGCCCATCAAGGAGAGGAATGGCCTGACGCCGGATAGCACATCGTAGCCGCCGCGCTTGCCCTTGATATGCATCGGCACGACACACCTGGGTTTCGCAGCATCGACGATCGCCTTTGCGCCCGCCGCGTCCACCGTGAAAAAACCGCCGCATGGAATCATCATCACGTCCGCACTGCGGATGGCCGTGAGCACGTCCGCGCTGGGCATACACCCTTGATCGCCCATGTGCACGATCTTCAGCCCATCGATCTCAAATATGCGCACAGCGTTTGGCCCGCGCTTTGCGCCCTGTACATCGTCGTGATATGAACCGACAGCATGCGTGCGAATGCTCCCCGCCTGCGCGTCCTGTAGCCCGTGAACGATTTTGGGAGAACCCGTGATCATCTGTTCGCAGTTGTGGTCGCCGTGCTCATGGCTCATCGTGATCAGATCCGCCTTCAGCGGCACCATGTCGTAACCCGTATTGGCGTCATAGGGATCTGTGATTGCGATCGTCCCATCTTCCGCTGTCATGCGAAAGCACGAGTGGCCTATCCATTCCAGTTTCATGCGCTTGCCTCCTTGTCAATCGCGTTCAATGACAATGCGCCGCCCTTTAAAGGGCTCATCTCTTCTTCATTATATCAAGATTCGGTATCGCTGACAAGAAATAGTTTCCAATGGATTTAGGCCGATACTTGCGCATTCAGCCAGTTTGCCAGCATACCGCCGCAGACGCGCAGCCCGCCGCATTCCCCGCGTCGCTGCATCACAGATGCCCGTACGCGCAGACCATGGAGTCCCTCGATCACTTGTTGCCGCGGCCGCCAGAGCAAACGCGCCGTCTCCAGCATCAGCCGTTTTCCGTCCATGTCAGGCGCTTTATCCAACGCGCGCATCCAGCGATCGGCCAGAGCGTATACGGGCGCGAGCGCGCTGTCCCAATCAAAGCGCTGCGGCATCGACGCGCCCTCGGCCAGGTCAAAGAGCAGAAAGTCGCCTGGCATCAGCGCCAACAGCGTGCCGCTTTGGGTCAGGCGATACATCGCCGTATAGCCGCCTTTTTTCAGGGCCTGCAAAAAGCTCGCCGCCTTTTCTTCGACCGCGCCGCGTGAAAGCGCATCCGAAAGGAAAAGCGCGTCATCCCCCTCCGGCGCAAAGCGCACAAATCCGCGCAGCCCCGCATCGAGCATCGCTGCACGCACGCTGGCGCGCAGGTCACCCACAGTCAAAACCGCCATGTCGCGCAGAGCTCCGTTGAGGATGTGCATTCGCCGGCGATGTACACGTCATATTCAAGCGTCAGCGTGCCGCCCGTTTCCGTTTGGGCCCGTTCGACGCGCCGCGTATCGATCTCGATCGGGATCTCACCGACCGTCGTCGCGTATAGGCCAGCGCAGCGCTCCCCCGGCACGAATGTCAGGCAGGCGTTCGTCATGCCGCTTCGGCGCATCTGCGCGTGTTTGGGCGCCATCGAAAGCGTGACGCGTGAGCGCTCCCCGTCGAGCTCTTCGTCATAGATGAGCGACATACCCGCATCCGTCTCCTCCAGCGTGCCGTGATGGACGCGTCTGTCTGTCATGCGCTCCCCATCCGGACTGCACATGTCTGAAGCGATGCAAAGGCGCACCGGCCTCGCCTGCGCTGTCATGCGTCGATTCCTCCTTTTCCTCATGGAATTTTGTGAAAATCCGCGCGTTTGCGTTTTAGCGTGTCTCATGGCGATCAAACATGCCCAGCAGCGCGCACAGCGCGACGAGGCAAATGCCCATCGCCACGACCATCGGCAGCAGCACCTCGCCCGTCACCGGCAGCGCGCTTGCACCCGCCGTCGCAAAGAGCAGAAGGCACGCGGGTACGCGGAGTGTGCGCTGCGTGAGCAGCGAGAGCACGCAGAGCATATCGACCGCCAGCCACGCCGCAGACGTAGCGCCCGGGCAGACGAACAGCGAACCGACGGTCAGCGCGAGCAATCCGCGCAGCGTATGCGTTTCCCCTCTTCGCCAAACCAGCGCCCACACGCCCATCAGCATCGCTAGCCCCAAAAGCGCGAGGCTCCGCATGGCGATCTCCATGTGCGATTGCGTGTAATACGGCTGCGCGTTTGTCGTCATGTCGAGCGCGGGGATCTGCCGAAGCATGAAATACCCCGGCATCTCCTCAACGGCCGCGCGAGGAAACAGATTCATCATATTCGGCGCACCCGATGCAAATTCCGGCACGCCGAAATTGACGCGGACCAGACTCAGCAGCGCCTCCCCTGCGGACAGCCCCGCACAGATCGAAGGGATGCACAGCGCGATGGGAACCAAGAAGCCCGCGATCAGATGCGCCGGTTTCATGCGTTTTTTGAGGATCAACATCCCATACACGGGCAGCGCGTACAGCGCGATGCCGCTGACCGCGGCTGCAGCGCCCCAGCACAGCGCGCCCGCGAGCGGCCTTGCCCGTCCACCCAGGTCTCCCGTGCACAGCGCCAGAGAGACGGCGAGCAGCAGCACGGCAGCGTGATCGATCTGCGCCGAGCAGGCGGCATTGAGAAAGCCCTGCGGCAGGATCAGGCAGAGCGTCAGCGCCGCCTCCGCGCGCAGTCCCGTTTGGCACCGATCCGCCGTGCGCATGACGAGCATCGCCAAGAGCAGATCGCACGCGATGGCGAACAGCTTCACCAGATACATGTCATACACGGGGCCACGCGTCAGGATATATAAAAGTGTCCACGCAGGCGCGGAAAGATTGCTCGTCCAATCCGGCAGGCCCTGCAGCGCAGCAAGGCCGCGCACATCCATATCCCGCACGACCGGCTGAATGCCGCTTACATAGGCAAACGTCTTCTGGTTGATCGCCAGCAGCAGGAGCAGGAAACCCGCCGTCGTGATGCCCTGCCGAAGGAAGAGCCGCAGCGCGCTTTTCCTATTCATCAGCGTCAGCGCGAAAAGCAGCAGCGCGTGCACGAGCGCGGTCATCGCGGTGAACAGCAGGCGATTGTCCCAGCCGCCGATGTCGTTCAGATTGCACAGGGGGCCAATGGTCAGGTTATATGCCGCCGTAAGCCCTGCCAGCAGCAGCGAAGAGCACATGCCGAGCAGCAGCGTGTGCCGCGTGAGTTTGCGGTCGATGCGCCCCAGCATCGCCCCCACGCGCCTCGCGCGCTGTGAAAAGAACGCGAAAAACGGGCTTTCGTTCACGCCGCTTCACCTCCCGCTCCCTGAACCGACTGCAGCGCCGCGCGGTTGCAGCGCATGAAGGCGAGCAGATCATGGCCGACAACGAGCAGTGCGGCGAGCATCATCAGCGCCAGATAGCGCTCATCGATCGGCCTCTGCCGTGTCAGGAACGACAGGTCGCTCATCGCCGACGCGCCGACGACCAATAGCGGCAGCCAACGCCTGTCCGAATGCCGCGCTGCATAGAGCACGCTGAGCAGATCCGCGAGGAAGAAATAGCGATCATGGATCTTGGGCATCACAAACGGCAGAAATATCGCAAAGAACAGCGCGAATTCGAGCGTCATCTCAGGCGTGATCTCCCGCGCATGCCGCAGCCAATAGATGACCACGACGAGCGTCAACAGCACACAGGCAAGCAGCGCGGCGCTTTGCAGCGCGGGCATCAGCGCCTCAGTCAGATAGGGGTTCGTCGCCTTCGAATCAATCCCATCGATGTAGCGCATCCACGTGAATTCCTGACTGCTTGCAAATTCCAGCATCGGGAAAAAGACGTAGAGATTTGGCGCATTGTAGGTCAGGCGGTCAAAATACTGTCCCATCGACTGACTGGCATAGACGGACAGCGCGTCGGTGAGCGAACGCCCTGCGATCAGCGCCGGAAGCAGCGTGACCAGATAGGTTGCGACGAAACAGAGCGCGTGGCGGGGCTTGTATTCCCCATGAATCAGCGCGAGGAGCACGACGGGGAAAAAGAAGATGGTCTGCAGTTTGAACGCAAACGCGACAGCGAGTGCCGCCGCCGACATCGCGGGCTTCCCGTCCTTGATGCCATAGAGACTGAGCAATATGAAAAACACGTATACCGAATCGCATTGTCCCCAGCACGCGCCGTCCATCAGCACGGTCGGCAATACGAGCGTGACGCAATACACGGCGACACACGTGCGCGCGCCTGCCAGTTTTCGCGCGCAGAGCAGCATCACCCATGCCAGCGCAAAATCGAAGATCACCGAAAACAGCTTGATGAGGTACAGGTCATAGAGCGAGGACTTGGAGATCAGCAGCAGCACATATTGATATAACAGGTTGTAATCGCCGACATTCTGCGCGAGCGTCGAAAAGCCGCCGTCGCGAAACGCCTGTACCCATCCGCTGAGAAAGCAGTCATAATCCGCCGTCACATAATCGAGCATCCTCACGCGCGAGAGCATGGCCAGCGCCGCAAACGCGCCCACGAAGGCCAGTTCGCCCCGGCTCGTTCTCCTGGCGCATACAAACGCGGCCATGCCCCCTCCGTATACCAGCGCAAACAGGGCGGACAGCATCAGCGCGTCCTTTAATCCATTCAGATGCGACAGCGTGCACGCCATCAGGATTCCCTGCACGCCAAACAGTGCCGCCGTCATCCCCGCCGTCACCGCAAGCGCCCTTCCTCTTCGCATCACTCTTCGCATTCTGTTCCTCATTTCCTTTCCGTTCCAGCGTCATGGCGTGTATCCTTGACGATTATAGCACATTTCCGTGCGATCCTCAACTCGCGCGGCGCGGTAAACTGGCATGGATAATTTTTCATAAACTGGACCTTTACGTCATGCCAGTTCGACGGTATAATACGCACATTCCAATGGTGCAATTGAAGGGGGTTTGATCATGAAAACCGATTCCCGCAATCAGACATATCGCCTGTGTTTCATCGGACTGATGACGGCGCTCGTGTTCGTCGTCAACTATCTGCGCATACCGTTCTTTGGGACACAGCTGCACATGACCAACGCGCTTTGCGCGCTGAGCGGCCTGCTGTTTGGACCCAGCGGGGGATTTATCGCCGCCGGACTGGGCAGCGGACTGTATGACATCGTGGCCGGATACGGCTTTGAATGCGTCATCACGTTCATCAACAAGGGCGTCATCGGCCTGCTCGCCGCGCTGATCGCGTATCGCGCGGCACATGCTAAGACGCTGACGCGCAAGGAATTCATGCGCATCATTTTGGGATCGACGGTCGGCGCGTTCGCGTATGTCGCGCTGTACATGCTCAAGACGTTCGTGTTCGGGCTGACCGTCGACGGGCTGACGATGAACGCCGTGTTCATCTCGATGGGCAGCAAGCTCCCGGGAAGCGTCATCAACGCGGTGTTCGCGTCGATCGCAGCGCCTGTGCTGATGCGCGCGCTGCGGCCCGCGCTTGAACATGCCGGACTATTCGAGCGGCTGTGAG
>CAYUZP010000048.1:723-11858 GCA_964449655.1 uncultured Oscillospiraceae bacterium | reverse complement strand
CCAGGCACAATCTAGCTGTACCACAGCAATTGTTCAATAGAATGAATTTCCTGCTGCAACAAAACGCTTCAAGCAGATTCCTTGCTCAGTATACCGTGAGGTTATGGAGCGCTTACCATTCAACAGGGGTTGTCCTTGCAGGGTCAAACGGGTCATGCAGGACAGCTCCTTTTTGTGTCCCTATCGCGCGCACCAGTGATGGCCACTCTCATGAATTGTTCTTTTTATAGAACATCCTATGAAAGAGATTTCATTATATTCTTGTTAGAATCGCCTTTTCAGTGCCTAAACTGATTTTGCATCTTTTTGCAGTCATTCGTTTTTTGAATGCATTCTCCATTTTGCATTCAATTTTACTTATCCTGCATTTTAATATTGGGCAAGCGCGTGAACTTTTGTGAATATTTTATATTTTTACTGGATTTTCATATCAATTCGCATATGATTCAATGCATCGTTAATGATTTAACATTCATTTTTTAAAAAACGGATTGGGCACTCAAGCCAGCGTAAAGCGCTTTAATTTGGATGAAATGACAGATATGCCTTCATTTTATTGCCGCAAGGGGCAAGTTGTGGAGCGGCTTTTTCGCCCATATGACGAACTTCTCCCTTGGGGGTTTACATCCTGAGAGGGACATGCTATCATAGCCCATGTCAGCGGGGCGCAGCCGCGTAAGGCCCTAAGTGATCCCGCTGATTTCATATAGAGGACATCGCCCGCAAGGGCCAATCATGAAGGAGGTTGTTATGATGTTGCACTATGACATTCATGAAGACGCTGAGGTTGTCGCCAAGACGCACAAGACCACCGCAAAGGAGATCTGGGAGACCATGAGCACGCTGCTCACCGTGATCATCAGCACGTCGTTGATAACCGGCCTGTGCTCGATACTCGCCAGGCTCTAAGTTGTGGGCCAGCGCTTATCTTCTAGGTCGGCGAGGACGGGTTCATAGTGCGTAAACGCAACCCGTCCATCTCCATGAAAATCCTGCCGTCGCGCAAAAGCGCGGCGGTTTTTTGATTCCCGAACTAGCTCGTCATCACGCGCGCAATGCCGGATCCCTGCTGGAAAATCATCGACGCATGTGGCCACTGTATCACGACGATCATCAAAAAGCCAAAGGTCGGCAGCGCCGCGCGGTTTTAAGCGATTGGCGCCGGGATGCCGCGTGGAAAAGACTGTTCACCATATTCTGCGGTTTGTCATAGTTGCCAAATTGTTCACCCAAAAATGAAACTTCGATAGAGCGCGCGATTCCACGATGAGCAATTTGGAACAAAATGCCGGTTCCTTCTTTTCAAAACGCTGCAAATGCGTTATAATGCGGGTGTATGGATATCTCACGGGTTCAAACCCCGCATCATCATCAAGGAGGAATGACCTATGTCTGTCATCGACAAAATCCGGGCGAAAGCTGCAGCGAATGTGAAGCATGTCGTGCTCGCCGAGGGCACCGAGCCGCGCACCGTTCAGGCTGCCGCAAAGATCGTGAGCCTTGGCCTGGCAAAGATCACGCTTGTCGGTCCGAAAGCTGACGTCGAGGCGAAAGCCGCACAGCTGGGCGTTGACCTCTCCGGCGTCTCCATCGCCGATCCCGCGACGAGCGAAAAGACCGCTTCTTATGCCGAGCAGCTCTTCCATATCCGCGAAAAGAAGGGCATGACGCTCGAAAAGGCCACCGATCTCTGCCTGCACAACACGCTCTTCTACGGCACCATGATGCTCAAGATGGGTGATGCCGATGCCATGGTCGCGGGCGCGATCAACACCACAGGCGACGTGCTCCGTCCCGCGCTGCAGGTCATCAAAGGCGCGCCGGGCATCAAGACCGTCTCCTCCTGCTTCTTGATGGAAGTGCAGGATAAGTCCTACGGTGAGGACGGCGTTCTCGTCTTTGGCGACTGCGCGGTCAATATCGATCCAACCGCCGAACAGCTCGCCGACATCGCCATCGCCTCCGCGGAGACCGGCAAAGCGCTCGTCGGCCTCGAGCCGCGCGTCGCGATGCTCTCCTTCTCCACCAAGGGCAGCGCGAAGCACGAACTCGTCGACAAGGTCACGCAGGCCGTGCAGCTCGTCCATGAGCAGGCGCCGGAGCTGAATGTCGATGGTGAAATGCAGGCGGATGCCGCGCTCGTTTCTTCCGTTGGCGATCTCAAATGTCCCGGCAGCCCTGTTGCCGGCAAGGCGAACGTCATGGTGTTCCCGGATCTGCAGGCCGGCAATATCGGCTATAAACTCGTACAGCGCTTGGGCGGAGCGAAGGCTGTCGGCCCCATCATTCAGGGTCTCGCAAAGCCTGTCAACGACCTATCCCGCGGATGCTCCGTCGAGGATATCGTCGATGTCGTGTGCATCGCCGCGGTGAAGGCCCAGTGACGGACACGGCCGCAAGCGCAATAGGGTGAAGACGAAAGCGCATCGTCTCCCGCCAATGACGGCGGGCACATCCAATCCCACAATACACACGTTGGAGGTCAATTCCCCATGAAAATCTTGGTCATCAATGCCGGCTCTTCCTCTTTGAAGTATCAGCTCATCGATATGGACGACGAGTCCGTTAAGGCCAAGGGCCTCGTCGAGCGTATCGGCATCGAAGGCACGCACTTCAAGCAGACCGTCGTAAAAAGCGGCAAGGTCACAGAGTTCACCCGCAACATGGCCGATCACACCGAGGCCATCACCGCCGTCCTCTCCGCCCTCACCGATCCTGACAGCGGCGCGATCAAATCGCTGGATGAGATCGGCGCATGCGGACACCGCGTGCTCCATGGCGGCGAAACGTTCAAGCACTCCGTGCTCATTGACGATGAGACGATGAAGGGCATCGAGGAGCTCGTCCCCTTGGGGCCGCTGCATCAGCCGCCGAACATCGCGGGCATTCGTGCCTGCCAGCAGGTCATGCCCGGCAAGCCCAATGTCGCCGTGTTCGATACCGCTTTCCATCAGACCATGCCGCCTAAGGCGTATCTCTACGCGGTGCCTTACGAGTATTACACGAAATTCAAGGTTCGCCGCTATGGCTTCCATGGCACCAGCCACCGCTTTATCGCGGGTGAAGCGCCCAAGTATCTGGGCAAGAAGCCTGAGGACTGCAAGCTCATCATCTGCCATCTCGGCAACGGCTCCTCGCTGAGCGCTGTCGTCGGCGGCAAGGTGGTGGACACGAGCATGGGCCTTACGCCGCTTGAAGGCGTCGTCATGGGCACTCGCTCCGGCGATGTCGATCCGGCTGTACTCGAGTATGTGATGGACAACACCGGCATGGATATCCATCAGATGCTCAATGTCCTCAACAAGAAATCCGGCTTCGCGGGCCTGGCAAATTCCAGCGACATGCGCGACGTCAAAGCCGCCGCTGAACAGGGCGACAAACAGGCGCAGGCCGCGCTTGACGTCTGGTGTTACCGCATTCAGAAGTACATTGGCGCGTACAACGTCGCCGTCGGCGGCGCGGACGCCATCGTCTTCACCGCCGGCATTGGCGAAAATGACACCGAGTCCTGCGAAAGCATCATCAAGGGCCTCGAATTCATGGGCGTGAAGATCGATCCGGCAAAGAACAAGCGCGGCGTGGCGGGCATCATCAGCACAGACGATTCCTCCATCACTGTCTTGCGCATTCCGACCAATGAGGAGCTGCCCATCGCGCGCGACACGCTGGAGATCGTCTCAAAGCTTTGATCCCCAGATCGACATATCCCTTGCCCAAGCGGATAGAAAGCTGTCCGTTTGGGCTTTTATGGTTAAAAAAAGACCGCCGGCACGCTGATTCGCACGCCGACGGTCTGTTCATTCTGTGATGTGTTCCAGTCCTTGATCGATGATCGTGCGCACATGGTTGTCTGCCAAGGAGTAGAAGACGGATTTGCCATCGCGACGGCTCTTGACGAGTCGGTTTTGCTTGAGGATGCGCAGTTGATGCGATACAGCGGACTGCGTCATGTTCAGCGCAGCCGCCAGATCGCAGACGCAGACCTCGGCTTCAAAGAGCACGAACAGTATGCGAATGCGCGTGGAGTCGCCGAAGACCTTGAACAGCTCGGAGAGATCGTAGAGCGCTTCTTCGGGCGGCAGTTTTTCGCGGACGATGCGAAGCAACTCTTCGTGTATCTCCTCTGTTTCGCAGCGTTCCACCTCGAAATCGTGATCATTCATGCGGCGGATCCCTTCTCTTTTGATATTCGTTCGGTCAGGGAGCCGTTTGGGCTTCCTCTGGGATCGTTGGGGGATGCCTGTAAGGCGCGCGACTGCAAGCCTCCCGTCAGCAGTTCTTCGTGTTCATGGCACGAATGGCGTTGAGCACCGCGATGACCATGACGCCGACGTCGGCAAAAATCGCGGACCACATGCCGGCGATGCCAAGCGCGCCAAGCACGAGACAGACCAGCTTCACGCCGATGGCGAACACGATATTTTCATACACGATTCTCAGGCAGCGCTTTGAAATGCCCAGCGCCTTGGATATCTTGAGGGGATCATCATCCATGAGCACGATATCCGCAGCCTCGATAGCCGCGTCAGACCCCAGCGCGCCCATCGCGATGCCGACGTCCGCGCGGGAGAGCACGGGCGCATCGTTGATCCCATCGCCGACAAACGCGACATTTTCGCCGTGTCCGATCAGCGCTTCGACCTGCGCGACCTTGTCCGCAGGCAGCAGCTCGCTGTGCACCTCGTCTATGCCCAGCTCTGCCGCAGTCTGCCGCGCGACCGCATCCCGATCGCCTGTGAGCATGACGGTTCGGCGGACGCCCGCACGGCGCAGCGCGGCAATCGCCTCGGCCGCTGTCGGCTTGACGCGATCCGCGATGACGACTTGGCCTGCGTATGTGCCGTCGATGGCGACATGCACCACCGTGCCCGCCTCGTCACACGCCGGGCTGTCGATGCCCATACGCGCCATCAGCTTGTCATTCCCCACAGCGACCGCTTTCCCGTCCACGCGCGCCGTCACGCCGTTTCCGCTGATCTCCTCGACATCCGTGACGCGCGAGAGATCCAATTCCTTCCCGTATGCCTTTTGCAGGCTGCGGCTGATCGGATGGCTGGAAAAGCCTTCGGCGAGCGCTGCAAATTCGAGCAGCTCGCTTTCCGGCAAGGCCGCGTGATGCACGGCGACGACTTCAAATACGCCTTGCGTCAGCGTGCCGGTCTTGTCAAAAACGATGATTCGCGTGCGCGAGAGCGCTTCAAGATAGTTCGAACCCTTGATGAGCACGCCTGCCGCGCTCGCCCCGCCAAGGCCTGCAAAGAAGGTCAGCGGGATGGACACCACCAGAGCGCAGGGACAGCTGATGACGAGAAACGTCAGCGCGCGGAAGATCCAATCCCTGAAGTTCGCCGGGTTGCCCATCGCCATGCGCACAAGCGGGGGCAGGATCGCCAATGCCAATGCGCTTATACAGACCACAGGTGTGTAGATGCGCGCAAAGCGCGTGATGAAGTTCTCCGAGCGCGACTTTCTAGAGCTGGCGTTTTCCACCAAGTCGAGGATGCGCGATACGGTCGACTCGCCAAATGCCCGCGTCGTGCGAATGCGCAGCACACCGGTCATGTCGACGCAGCCGCTGATGATCTCCTCGCCCTCGCCGATCTCCCGCGGCAGGCTTTCGCCGGTCAGCGCGCTGGTGTTCAGCGTCGCATGGCCCTCGATGACGACGCCGTCCAGCGGAACCTTTTCGCCCGGCTGCACGACGATGATCGAGCCGGGTTCGACCTCGTCCGGTTCGACGCGCTCCGTCTGCCCGTTCTCGCGCTCGATATGCGCAACATCGGGCCTGATGTCCATGAGCTGACTGATGCTTTTGCGGCTCTTGCCGACCGCGTAGCTTTGGAACAGCTCCCCGATCTGGTAGAACAGCATGACCGCCGTGCCCTCGACGTATTCGCCAAGCAGGATCGCGCCGATGGTTGCCACGCTCATCAGGAAGTTCTCGTCAAACGGCTGACGGTTGCGCACGCCTTTTGCCGCCTTGATCAGTATATCATAGCCGGCTATCAGATAGGGGATCATGAACAGCACGAAACGCAGGACACCTTGAAGCGGCAATAGACTAAAGAGCACGACAAGCGCCGCGGAAAGGACGATGCGAAAGAGCATCTTTTTTTGTTTCTGGTTCATACTTTTTTCTCCATTGCCATGTTCTGATTCAAAAAGGCGTCATGAAGAGCGCGATTCAAAATCGTCATTTTGAAAGATGACGTCACCAAAGGCTTAAGAAGCGGGGGTTAAAGCGAGCCACGCCTTGCCTGCTTGACCAAGGCCGCGCATCCCCAAGCCGCTTGTGCGTATGGATCAATAAAATCATAAAGCCTCATGCGGATCAACCAGCCCGGCACTGTCGCGCCGCGACCAAAAGCGCGGCGACTGGTACGCGATGTTCAGAGGAAGATCTCGCAGTCGCTCTCCACGCGCTTGCAGGCCGCGCGCACATCCCGCATCACCGTCTGATGCTCCGCGCCCTCTTCAAACTCCACCGCCATCTTCAGCGTCATGAAGTTCACCGTCGCGTCCTTGACGCCGCTCGTCTTCCTCGCAGCCTGTTCCATCTTCGCAGCACAGTTGGCGCAGTCCACATCGATTGCATAGACCTTCTTCATGTAGACCATCCTCCTTTGATTTATCACATGAACATCTGTTCATTCGTTTAAGTTTATTGTACGCCTCTCGCGCCGCGCTGTCAAGCATTTTTTACAATTCTCTAAGATTTGATCAATCGGACTTACACCCTGTCAGTTGCCCTTTCGCAGCGTTCATCAAACCTATTTTTCGATGCGTGTTCCTCTATGTCGTCATCACGATGGCGCTGCAAGGTTTAAAGGGGATCAAAAAAGCGTTCCCCATCAGATGGAGAACGCACGGAGCCATTCCTCCCCCGCTGTGATCGCTTGAAGCACGCGCCGAGGCGCGGGTCCGCCCGGCACATCACGCTGCTCAACACAGGACTGAATGGAGCACGCCTTAAACACGTCCTCTTCGAACAGCGCGCTGAATTCCTTCAGCTCGTCCAGTGACAGATCGAGGAGCGCGCGGCCTTCCTTCTCGCAGTGCAGCACGAGACGCCCGATGACCGCGTGCGCATCCCGGAAGGGCATTCCCTTGCGAACGAGATAGTCCGCCGCATCGGTCGCATTGGTAAATCCACCCGCAGCGGCGCGCGCCATGTTCTCCGCGTGAAATGTGCAGGAAGCGAGCATCGCGTTGAACACGACGAGGGATTTGACCAGCGTGTCACGCGCGTCAAAGAGCGCTTCCTTGTCCTCCTGCATGTCCTTGTTGTAGGCGAGCGGCAGGCTCTTCATCGTCGCGAGCAGTCCACTGAGATCGCCATAGACGCGCCCGGTCTTGCCGCGGATCAACTCGGCGACATCGGGGTTCTTCTTCTGCGGCATGATCGAGGATCCAGTCGAAAAAGCGTCGTCCATCTCAACGAAGCGGAACTCATGGCTGTTCCAGAGGATCAGCTCCTCACAGAATCGGCTCAAATGCATCATGCAGACCGACGCGGCGTACAGGTAGTCCAGCACAAAATCGCGATCGGAGACGCCGTCTAGGCTGTTTGCCGTGATTGCGGAAAAGCCGAGCAAGTCCGCTACGCGCTTGCGATCGAGCGGATAGGTCGTGCCCGCGAGCGCGCCCGAACCCAGCGGCATGACGTCCGCATGCGCGAAGACCTCCTTCATGCGCTGCATGTCTCGCTTGAGCATCTCAAAATACGCCATGAGATGATGCCCAAGCGTGATCGGCTGTGCGCGCTGCAGATGCGTGTAACCCGGCATGATCGTCTCTGTGTTCTCTCGCGCGAGGCGAAGCAGCGTCTCACAGAGCTCGCGCATCAGCCCGACGGCTTCCC
The DNA here is from genome assembly GCA_964449655.1 of uncultured Oscillospiraceae bacterium. GTDB lineage: Bacteria > Bacillota > Clostridia > Christensenellales > Aristaeellaceae > Ventricola. Next base: position 3,997 of record CAYUZP010000048.1, on the reverse strand, counting down.
TCGCGCTGTCCTTGACATACATGCGGCAGTCGAGCGCGACCTGATCGTTTCGGCTGCGTCCCGTGTGCAAGCGCTTGCCCGCGTCGCCGATGCGCTCGATGAGCAGCTGCTCCACGTTCATGTGGATGTCCTCCGCATCCACTAAAAAACGCACACGGCCCGCGTCGATGTCCGATTCGATGCCGCGCAGACCTTCGACGATGGCGTCCGCGTCCGCCTTGGGGATGATGCCCTGCTCGCCGAGCATCGTCGCGTGCGCAATCGATCCGGCGATGTCCTGATGGTACAGTCGCTGATCGAATGTGATGGAAGAGTGAAAATCGTCTACGAGTCCATCCGTCTTCTTCTCAAAGCGTCCGCCCCAGAGTTTCATGTGTCCCTCCTGTAAAACAGGCGCTGAAAGAATTCAGCGCCCCGTATTCATGGTCTGAGTCTTTGATGCGGCGATCCGCGTCCGAAGCCTCCAGATGATTTGCAAACAGATCATCCGTATGATGCGCACATCAGAACGCGAAATTGCCCTTGACGAACACGGGCACCCTTTGGCCGTCCTTTGTGATGCCTGTGATCTCCAGATCCTCTGTCCCGATCATGAAATCGACATGTGTCATCGAATGATTTAGCCCTATCTCCTTTTGCTCCTCTTCGCTGAGCTTTTCCGCTCCCGCGACGCAAGTCGGATAAGACATGCCGAACGCGAGATGGCAGGAGGCGTTCTCGTCAAACAGCGTTTCATAGAATGTCAGTCCCGTGCTGCGGATCGGGGAATCAAAGGGAACGAGCGCGACCTCACCCAAGTACGACGCGCCCTCGTCAAGCGACAGGGCCTGAACAAGCGTCTCCTCGCCTTCCTCGGCATGCACATTCACGATCTTGCCGCCTTCAAAGTCCATCGAAAAACCGCGCACGATCTTGCCGTCCAATGACAAGGGGAGCGAGCCGACCGCGTGGCCATTGACGCCGTCCCAGCGCGGCGCGGTGAAGATCTCCTCTGTCGGCAAGTTAGGCGCAAACAGTATGCCGCCGCCGCTCACCTCTGCGCCGCCTTCCCAGATGTGGTTTTCCGGAAGCTCGACCGTAAGATCGGTGCCCAGCGCGTTGTGATAGTGCAGCGCTTTGAATGCATAGTCGTTGAGGATCCTCGCGCGGCGGCCGATCTCATCGATATGCGCGTGCCAGCGCTCGACGGTCTTCCCATCCGCATCGACACGGCAAGCCTTGAATATGGCCTCCCAAAGCGCATCGACAGCCTCTTCCTCGGTCAGATTGGGAAAGACCTTCCTCGCCCACGCGCTTGTCGCATATCCGCCTATGCTCCACTGGAACTGACTGGACGAAATGGCGTCGACATATGCCTTTGTCGGCTTGACGGAAGCGAGTCTCCAAGCCTTCTGGCGCGCGGGATCGACGCCCTCCAGCAGCGCAGGATTTGAGCCGCTCAGCCGCAGGGAAGGACACTTTTTTTCGAGCAGCCAATCGTACTCGGCTTTCAAATAGGGAGGAAATTCGGAGAATGTGGCCTCGTGCGCGCGCAGGTAATTCTGGCGCGTGACAAAATCATCGCCCCACTCGCAGATCACCTTCCTCGCGCCGCGGTCATAACACGCCTCAACGCACAGCCGCGCGAGCGGTGCGCATTCGACAAGCGCTTCGATGTAGGGCGTCTGCCCTTCCTGGAGATTCAAACCGACCTCGACCAGCACTTGCGCGTATTCGCGGAGCTTCGCTTCAAAATTTTCGATCATATGCATACCTCATGGCTCACGCCGTCTGTCTTCAAGGGATTCCAAAGTTCAAGCACAGCAAGCCCAAATGACGAAAGTGCGCTCACCTCTCAAGCGATCCACTCCCCGCGAGAGCGGCATGTGCGCCTTACAGCCCCGCTTTGCGCTTCATCAGCGCGCGAACCTTGAGCGGCAAACCGTAGAGATTGATGAATCCCTCCGAATCCTTGTGGCTGTACATTTCGCCCGAGTCGCCAAACGTCGCGATGTCCTCCATGTACAGGCTGTACGGCGAGGTCACGCCCGCGCCGATGCAGTTGCCCTTGTAAAGCTTAAGTTTGGCGGTGCCTGTGACAAACTGCTGTGTCACGTCTACAAACGCGGAAAGGCCTTCGCGCAGCGGCGTATACCACAGGCCGTTATAGACCAATTCGGCAAACTTGATCGCGACCTGTTCCTTGTAGTGCGCCGTGTCGCGGTCGACCGTGATCTCCTCCAGGTTGCGATGCGCGGCATAGAGCAGCGTGCCGCCGGGCGTCTCATATACGCCGCGCGACTTCATGCCGACGAGACGGTTTTCGACCATGTCCGCGATGCCCACACCGTTGCGCGCGGCAATCTCGTTGCACTTTGTGAGCAGCGATACGGCATCGAGTCGCTCGCCGTTGACCGCGACGGGCACGCCCTTTTCAAAGTCGATGGTCACAATCTCGGGCTTGTCCGGGGCATCCTCTGGATGCACGCAGATGAGCGGCAGGTCGCGCGGCGGTTCGTTGGCCGGGTTTTCGAGATCACAGCCCTCGTGAGAGAGATGCCACAAGTTGCGGTCCATCGAATAGGGACGATCCTTCTTCACGGGAACGGGGATGCCGCGCGCGTCGGCGTAATCGACCTCTTCCTCGCGTGTCTTGATGTCCCACTCGCGCCAAGGGGCGATAATGGGCATGTCCGGCGCAAACGCCTTGATCGTCAGCTCAAAGCGGACCTGATCGTTGCCCTTGCCGGTGCAGCCATGGCAGATGGCGTCACAGTGCTCAGCCTCTGCGATTTCGACCAGATGTTTGGCGATCAGCGGACGGGCAAAGGACGTGCCGAGCAGGTATTTGCCCTCGTATACGGCGTCGGCTTTGAGCGTCGGCCAGATGAAATCCTCGACAAACTCGCGGCGCAGATCCTCGATGTAGAGCTTTTCAGCGCCGCTCTTCTTGGCCTTTTCGTGCAGCGGCTCGAGCTCCTCGCCCTGTCCGACATCGGCGGCGCAGCAGACGACAGCGCAGCCGTAATTCTCCTTGAGCCACGGAATGATGATGGACGTGTCCAAGCCGCCGGAATAGGCCAGCAGAACGCGCTTGAATTTTCTTTCAGGCATGATGTTTTCCTCCAATGGATGATTGCTTGAATGCCGATGCTCATTGACACTCCGATTTTTTATTATAGCGCGTTGTGCATTAAAATGCAAGCAAACGGAAAGAAACGCAGGACAACCGCATGAATGTTTTTACAATCCCAATTCCCGCTGGTGTTTATTTTTATAGTTTTATAATCTGTTC
>CAYUZP010000048.1:0-713 GCA_964449655.1 uncultured Oscillospiraceae bacterium | reverse complement strand
GCGTCCACATGGCTAATGATCTGATCAGCATATGCCCATGCTTCATCGGAACTGACAAACTCGCTTGTGTCATCGAAATTAAATCCTTCACGGACGATATATGAAAGCTGTGCTTCAGCTGTACCCGCATTGGCAAGCGCAGGCAAGGACATGCAATTGCAGAGCATGGCCATCATGCAACAGATCCCACTTCGGATCATTTTACTTTTCATCGCGCATTGTAAAATGAACGTGAACACCTGAAAATTGAAAATCCATAGAGACACTCCTTTGGCAGAATGAGTTGCTGTAAATCATCTACAAGGAGGAATCTCTATGGACCAGCTCATTCTACCACAACCGACAGGAAAAGGGGACAACATCTACCCTATGAAGAGCGAGTTATCATAAAGACCCGCCCCAAAGACGGCTATTTACAACGGAAATGTGCTTCGATACAAGGGGTTCATCGAATACGCCATGCACCATTTCTTCAATGATCACTGGTCTTACGACGCTTGTGCCGGACGCGCGCTTATGGATGGCGGCTTCACGCGAGACCAAACTGTCTGTACCAAGACGGACAAGCTGCGCCGGTCTTTCAAGAAGAAAAACATCCGAAGAAACAAGCGCATCCTTACACATCCTGTGAAAAAGGATCCGAAGGTTCATTAAAAAAGGGAAGCGGATCGACAGCACCACGGATGAACAGCTCAATGAGTTTGAGATTTGGA
>CAYUZP010000047.1:0-11948 GCA_964449655.1 uncultured Oscillospiraceae bacterium | reverse complement strand
GGGTCGTGCACGCAAAAAACATCTCTCCCCATCGTCACGCCAGGAGGCATTATCTGGCTTCACAAACTCGTTTTCTTCTATAGTCGCTCGTAAAATTCACGCAACATCACAGACGAAAAAGATCACGCTGAGGCGATCGCGCGTCAAGGGCTGTAAAAACGAGAGAATTGTGCATAAATCGGCGGTTTAGGCTTGTAATTTCAAAAAAACGGTGCTATAATGCAAAGGTGAGATATGAGAAGCTTGATGACGCTGCGTGATGCGGTGAATGGGAAAGAGTGGGATGGATATGCCCACTCTTTCTGTTGAAATGCTTGAGTTTTTGTTCTTGTCCGGTCGGAAGCGACCAAAGAGATGATGAATATGGGAGTGTATGAATGGCACAAAGCGATTTGACCCGTGTTGTCGAACCCGCCTGCCGCGCTCTCGCCGAAAAGCTGCACGATGAGCTTGTCGACGTCGAACTGGTGCGCGAGGGGGCAAACCGGTATCTGAGAATTTACATTGACAAGCCCGACGGAGTTACCTTGAACGACTGTGAGACGTATCATCGCGCTGTGATTCCTCTTGTCGAGCGCGTCAATTACGATTTCCTCGAGGTATGCTCGCCGGGTCTTGATCGTCCCTTGAAAAAGCAGCGGGATTATGATGCGCATATTGGAGAGGAAGTCGAGGTCAGCCTGTATCGCCCTGTCGACCGCCGCAAAAAATTTGAGGGAGAGCTTCTCGGCCTTTGCGACGGCGTGGTGACGATCCGCGTCGAAGAGAACGAGATGCGCTTTGCGCTTTCCGAAATCGCCCTGTGTAAGCCTGTGATTGTCGTCACGGAGGAAGATCTCGAAGGCCCGCTTGACGACCTGGGAGAGAAAGGAGACGCGTAAGCATGACCGATAAAGGTGAAAACCAAGAGATGATCACAGCCATCGAGCTCTTGGCCAAAGAAAAAGGCATCAGCAAAGAGGTTCTCTTTAGCGCGATTGAGGAAGCGCTCAAGAGCGCTTATAAGAACAACTTCAACAAGCAGGACGGCATCTCCCCTTCCAATGCCAACGTGCGCGTCGAGCTGGATCGCACAACCGGCGTCGTTCGCCTCTTCGCGCGCAAGGTCGTCGTGCGCTGGGTGATCGACGAACTGAGCGAGATTTCGCTTGAAGACGCCCGAAAGATACAGCCCAATTATGAGGAAGACGATATCGTGGAAGTCGAGGTGACGCCGGGCAATTTCCGCCGCGTCGCCGCGCAGACGGCCAAACAGGTGATCGTTCAGAAGATCCGGGATGCGGAGCAGGGCAAGCGCTATGACGAGTTTGCAGAGAAGGAGAACGAGATTCTCACCGCGATTGTGCACAGCGTCGATCCCGAAACGCATACGGTTTACGTCGATCTGGGAAAAACAGAGGGCGTTCTGGAGACGTCCCAACAGGCGCCCGGCGATGTATACACGCCTGGAGAGCGCTTTAAAGTCTATGTGCTGGAGGTCGTCGCGGATCGCAGGCTGGCGAGACCCGGCGAAAAGTACGGCCCGCAGGTCAGCGTATCGCGCACCCATCCAGGGCTGGTCAAGCGCCTTTTCGAGCTAGAGGTGCCGGAGATTCAAAACGGCATCGTGCAGATCAAGGAAATTGCGCGGGAGCCCGGTTCACGCACGAAAATGGCCGTGCACTCGACGGAAGTCATGGTCGATCCTGTCGGATCCTGCGTAGGCCCAAGAGGGCAGCGCGTCGACCGTGTCGTCACAGAGCTGCGCGGCGAAAAGATCGACATCATCAAATGGTCGCCGGATCCCGCCGAATTTGTCGCCAATGCGCTGAATCCCGCGCGCGTGACCAACGTCTTTGTCTCCGAAAGCGAGAAGATCTGCCGTGTCGTCGTGCCGGACGGTCAGCTTTCTCTCGCCATCGGAAAGGAAGGGCAAAATGCCCGTCTCGCCGCCCATCTGACGAAATGGAAGATAGACATCAAGAGCGAAAGCCAGGCAGGCGAACAGATGGGTGAACAGGACGCGGACGAAGGCGAAATGGACGCGGCGGAAAGACCCTACACGCGCGAAGCGTTCGACATCTAGGCAGGCGAGCGGAGGAACCGATGAAGACGCGCAAAATTCCCATGCGCATGTGCGTGGGCTGCCGCGAGATGCGGGAGAAGCGATCGCTTCTGCGGATCGTCAAGTCCGCGGACGGAGCGATTTCGTTTGATCGAACGGGCAAATCGCCGGGACGAGGCGCCTATATCTGCAGGTCTAAGGAGTGCCTTCAAAAGGCCATGAAGCAAAAGCAGCTTGAGCGCGCACTGGAAACCCGGATTGACGAGGCGGTGTATGCGCAGTTGATGGAGGAAATCGATGATGGCGATGTCGGAGCACCCGGCGCCACAGCCCATTGAAAGCGACGCGTTTTATCAGCTGCTGGGATTGGCGATGCGCGCGGGTATGGTGACGCTGGGCGAGGATGGCGTCAGCCGGTCGATCGCATGCCGTGCGGAAGGGACGAAGGATGCAAAGCTGAACAAAAGCGCGAAAAGGCCATGCGGCGCGGCGCTCGTGCTGGTGGATGCCGAGGCGTCTGCCAACACAAAAAAGCGTTTTCAGGATTCCTGCGCGTATCATGGCATAGAGCTGATGATCACACAGGCGGGCAGACTCGGCCAGGCGACAGGCAAGCCCGGCCGCATGAGCGCATCTGTCGCGCCGGGCACGCTTTGCGAGCGGCTGCGTCAATTGGCGCATGACCGTGCCACATCACAGGAGGCGATGGGATGAGGCTCTGCGGATTTGCCGCAGAAGCTCAAAGCCAAGAACGGAAACCAGAGGAACCACACGGGGACAAGTTGAAGATATGCGGGGGTGCTAGGGCAGAATGTCCAACATGAAGATTCAAGACGCAACAAAGGAGCTCAGCCAGCGCGCGGCGAAATTGCTAAGCGAGATGTCCGGCGTGCACTCTGCGGCGGAAAAGACGCTCGCACAGATGCGCAAGCTGGAAAACAGCTTCACACAGAAAAAAGAAGAGGAGCGTTTGGCAGAGCAGCTGAAGGCAGTGAATGCCCAGAGCAAAGCCTGGACAATGCCCGACGACGCGCCCGCGGAAACGGAGAAACCGATCGCGTCCGAGCCGGAGCAGAAGGCGGCTCCCAAGCCGAAATCGGAACAGAAGACCGAATCGGAACCAAAGGCCGAGCCGAAGGGCGATCGCAAAGCGACCGCCAAGACGACGCCGGACAGGCAGCGGCAGCAAACTTCCGCCCGCCCTGTGTCCAAGGACGGCGGATCACCGGCAAAACAGGCGTCATCTCGGCCGCAGGGACAGACGAGACCGCAGGGCGCCGCCCCGGGTGCACAGCGCCCAATGAACCGCGATGGCGCAGCGCAGCGCGGGCAACAGCAAGGGGCGTCCCGGTCGTCGGGTCCGCGTCCCATGGCCGGGCAGAACGGCCCGAGGCCCGCGGGTGGAACGGGCGCGCGTCCGATGAACAGCGCGCGGCCATCTGGCGGAGGACGTTCCACGGGCGGACGAGGCAAAGGGCCGGAGCTGATGCCCACTGTGGAAAAGGGGCATGTCTCCAACTACGATCCGAACAAACAGACGCACAGGCGTCAGCACGATCCGGAACGCCAGCCGACCAAAAACCGCAAGCAGCTGGCGCGCGAGAGCGGCTATAGCGGAATGGACGACGACGTGGTGCGCGGCCGCCGCAAGAAAGGCAAGCTCTCCGCGCAGCAGAAGATGGCGCCCATCAAGATCGAAACGGCGTACATGACCGCGGAGACGATCACCGTGCGCGATCTCACAGAGCGCATCGGCAAACCCGCGGGCGAGATCATCAAGAAGCTGATGCTGCTGGGCATCATGGCGACGATCAACCAGGAGCTCGATTACGATACCGCTTCGCTGGTCGCCTCCGAGTTCGGCGTGACGCTTGAAATGAAGCTGGACAAGACGGCCGAGGACGCGCTTGTCGCCGAGAATGTCGAGGACAGTGAGGAGGAGCTTCAGCCCCGCCCGCCGGTCATCACGATCATGGGTCATGTCGATCACGGCAAGACCTCGCTGCTTGACTACATCCGCAAAACGAAGGTCACCGCGGGCGAGGCCGGCGGCATCACACAGCACATCGGCGCGTACACCGCGAATGTCGGGGGCAGGCAGATCACGTTCCTGGATACGCCGGGCCACGAGGCATTCACCGCCATGCGCGCGCGCGGCACGCAGGCGACGGATATCGCGATTTTGGTCGTCGCAGCGGACGACGGCGTCATGCCGCAGACGATCGAATCGATCAATCACGCGAAAGCGGCGAAATGTCCGATCATCGTCGCGATCAACAAGATCGACAAACCCGGCGCGGATCCCGAGACGGTCAAGCAGGAACTGACGCGCTATGACCTGGTGCCCGAGGAATGGGGCGGCGATACGATCATGGTTCCCGTCTCCGCGATCACGGGCGAGGGAATCGACGAGCTGCTGGACAACGTGCTGCTTCTCGCGGACGTGCTCGAGCTTAAAGCCAACCCCAACCGCAAGGCGCGCGGCGTCATCATCGAAGCGAAGCTCGATCACGCGCGGGGCGCCATCGCGACAGGTCTCGTGCAGAACGGCACGCTTCATGTCGGCGATATGGTCGTCGCGGGCAACGTATATGGCCGCGTACGCGCGATGATGTCCAGCCGCGGTGAACGCGTAAAGAGCGCGACGCCTTCCATGCCTGTGGAGATCATAGGCTTCAGCGGTGTTCCAGAGGCCGGCGACGAGTTTATGGCGGTCGCGGACGAAAAGCTGGCCCGCCAAGTCGTCGAGGAACGCGCCGCGAAGATGCGCGCGTCGATGGTCAAGAACAGCTCCGCGTCGACTTTGGAAGAGCTTTACAGCCGTCTTGAAGAAGGCGAAGTCAAAGATCTGAACATCATCATCAAGGCGGATGTGCAGGGTTCTGTCGAAGCGGTCAGGCAGTCTTTGGAAAAGCTGAGCAACGACGAGGTCCACGTACACGCAATCCACAGCGGCGTAGGCGCAATCACCGAAAACGACGTCATGCTGGCTAGCATCGACGGCGCTACGATCATCGGCTTCAACGTACGTCCGGACGCAAAGGCACGTGAAGCCGCCACGCGCGACGGCATCGATATCCGCTATTACCGCGTCATCTATCAGGCCATCGAGGATGTCGAAAAGGCGATGAAAGGTCTGCTTTCGCCGACATACCGCGAGAACGTGCTGGGCCATGCTCAGGTGCGCAATGTGTTCAGGATCACAGGCGTGGGAACGGTCGCCGGATGTTACGTCACCGACGGCAAGCTTCAGCGCAACGCACAGGTACGCCTGCTGCGCGACAATGTGGTCATCTACGAGGGCAAGCTCTCCTCCCTGCAGCGCTTCAAGGATGCTGTGAAGGAGGTCGCCGACGGCTATGAATGCGGCGCATGTCTGGAAAACTTCTCGGATATCAAGGAAGGCGACGTGATCGAGTGCTTTGTCATGGAGGAGATCCCGCGCTGAAGCGGGTCCTCATGACGATTCAGGCCATTTCGGGCAGGCCGCTTGAGCGTCATGCGGAAGCGTGACGCGCCAAAGGACAGAGGCGGCAGAGGCACGCGGCTCCCGCGCATTCCGCTCCCTCTTGTGAACCGGGGGATACAAAGTGTCATCACAACAATTTGAGCGCACTGACCGCATCGCTGCTCAGATCATGCGTGAGACGGAGCGAATCATCCGTGAGGAGGTTTCAGACCCCAGAACGGACTGCATGTTCTCCATCACGCACGTGGAGGTGACGCGTGATCTGCGCTACGCGAAGGTTTATGTCAGCATCTACGAGGAAGAAAAGAGGGCACCGATGATGAAGGCGCTGAAAAAGGCGGCCGGATTCATTCGGCACCATCTGGGCGTTTTGCAGCTTCGCTACACGCCGGAGCTTCTGTTTGAGCTGGATACGACGATCGAGTACGGCGTGCACATCGCGAGCCTGCTCAATCAGTTGAGTAAGACGGAGGAGAGTCAATCCGATGAATGAAGCCATGAGGGATTGGCTTTGCCGGGCAAGTGAGGCAAAGAGGCTGGCGCTGATCGCCCACGTTTCTCCGGACGGGGACACGGTGGGCGGAGCGCTGGCGCTGCGCCTTGCTTTTTTATCGCTCGGCAAGGAGGCAGACGTGATCTGCGACGGCGACGTGCCCGGGAACGTCTCCTACCTGGAGGGCATCGACGCGATCATCCAGCCTGGGGAAGCGGCTGGGCATTATGACACAGCAATCGCTGTCGACATCAGCAGCGAGGACAGGATGGGCCTTGCAAAGCCCCTTTTTGACGCTGCTGACGCGCGTCTGGTCGTCGATCACCACGCGACGAACACGCGCTTTGGCGACGTGAATCTGGTCCGTCCGGGCGAATCGGCGACCTGCCTTCTGGTCTATGAGCTGATCCGCGAGATGGGCGTTCCGCTGACGCCTGAACTCGCGACTTGCCTGATGACGGGCATGTCCACTGACACGGGACATTTTCAGTATCAGTCGACGTCTCCGGAGACGTTTGAAGCGGCGGCGGAGCTGCTTCGGGCGGGCGTCGATCTCTCGCTGATGACGCGCAGGCTTTACCGAACGAAGTCCTTGGCGCGCGTGCGGCTGACGCAGGTGGCTTATCAAAAGATGCGCTTTGTCCTGAACGGACAGGTCGGCGTGATCGCGCTGACACGGGATGATTTTGACGAAACGAAGACGACGCCGGATGAAGCGGACGGACTGGTGAACCAAGCGCTCGAGGTGGAGGGCGTGCGCGTGGCGGTGCTGGCCAGCGAACGCGACGACGGCGTGAGGATGTCGCTGCGCGCTGTAGAGCCGGATCGTGTAGACCAGATTGCCGTCACATTTGGAGGCGGCGGACATGCGTTGGCGGCTGGCTGCCTGCTTCAGGGGACGGTCGAGGAAGCTGTCGCGCAGGTGATCGATGAAATCAGCAAGAGGCTTGGCGCATGAATGGCGAAAATGGCTTTCTCTGCGTGCTCAAGCCACCGGGCATGACATCCAGCGATGTCGTCGTGCACGTGCGGCGCAAGCTAGGAGGGAAGACAAAAGTTGGTCATGCGGGCACACTCGACCCCGAGGCAGCTGGCGTGCTTCCGCTGATGATCGGTCGAGCAGCGCGGTTGTTTGACTATCTCATCGAGAAGGAGAAGGTCTACATCGCTCAACTCATACCGGGGTATGAGACGGATACACAGGACGCGCAGGGACGAGTTGTCGCGGGAAATGGCGACGGGACCACGCGGGAAGCGCTTGAAAGTGTGCTCTCTCGTTTTACGGGCGAAATCAAGCAGATTCCGCCGATGTATTCGGCGCTGAAGCGGGAAGGGCAAAAGCTGTGCGATCTCGCGCGCAGGGGCGAAACGGTCACACTGGAACCCAGGCCCGTGCACGTCTTTTCCATCGAGCTGATGCACGCGCTGCCCGACGGCAGCTTCCTGCTTTGCGTGCGCTGCGGACGCGGTACATATATCCGTACGCTCTGTCAGGACATCGGCCGCGCGCTCGGATGCTTGGCGCACATGGGCTTCCTGCTGCGCACGCGGACGGGGATGTTCACGCTTGACGAGGCGCACACCATCGAGGAGATCGATGGAGCGGCGGACTTTACGCGGATGCTGATGCCGATGGACATGCCGCTTGCGCATCTGCCGCGCGTAAACGTCAAACCGACGGCTGAGCGCTTCGCGCGGAACGGGAACCCGCTATCAACCCGCGAACTTCTGGGGAACATGCCGACGGAGGGAATCCCCGTTCGGCTGTATCTGTCGGATCGTTTCGCCGGCATCGGACACCTGCAGAATGGTACGATGAAATTTGATATAATGCTTCTGGAGTGAATCGGGCATGATATTGTTGACACACGAGAACCAATGGCGCGGCGGCGAGACCGTCGCAGCATTTGGCACGTTTGACGGCGTGCATTTGGGACACGCGAAGCTGATGAGCCATACAAACGAGTTGGCAGCGCTGCACGATCTGACCAGCGTTGTCTACACGTTTTCTTCTCATCCGACAACGGTTTTTGCCCCTGAAAGCGCGCCGCGCGGACTGCACACGCGTTCAGAAAAGATACGCGCCATCGCGGACAAAGGCGTCGATGTGGTGGTGATGCGCCCTTTTGAACGTGTCTACGCTGCGATGTCACCGGAAGCGTTTGTGCATACGTTCGTAAACGCGCTGCATCCGCGCCACGTGGTGATCGGGTTCAATTATACGTTTGGCGCCAAAGGTGCGGGCAGGGCGGAGGACATGATCCGCCTTGGCGATCGCTTTGGATTTGAGACGCATGTCATCAGCGCGGTGATGCTGGACGGCGAGCCGGTCTCTTCCACGCGCGTGCGCGAGGCCGTGCAGAGAGGGGATATGGAGCTGGCTATGCGGCTGCTCGGCCGCCCTTATCCGATCAGCGGGAAAGTGCAGCGCGGCAAGCAGCTGGGCAGGAAGCTCGATTTTCCGACTGCCAACCTGTCCCTTCCGCGCGCGAAAGTGCTTCCGCCCTGCGGCGTGTATGCGGCGCGCGCCTTTGTAAGGGATCACTGGTATATCGCGGCGGTCAACATCGGCAAACATCCCACGGCACCGCAGGGCGCGCCCACAATCGAGGCGAATCTCCTCGATTACAGCGGAAAAGAGTTCTATGACGCGCATATGCGCCTGCTGCTGTACAGGCAAGTGCGCGAGGAACGCCGTTTCAGCTCGCTCGACGCGCTTCGCGAGGAAGTGCTCCGCAACCGTGAGCAGGTCCGCGCCTACTTCGGCCATTGATGCTCCTGTTTCTAAAATGCGCTAAAGCGTTGTTTACAAAACCATACTTTGGTGATACAATAGCTGTTGGTCTGAACCGCGCGCGCGGATGATCGCGTCTCCAAACGTTCATCCATGCCCGCGGCGATTGGCAAATAACGGCCTGCATAGCTGTCAGGCCGAAAATGGAGGTCATTTGATCATGGATAAAGAGACGAAGGCAGCCATCATCAAGGAGTATGCCCGTCACGAGGGCGATACCGGCTCCCCGGAAGTGCAGATTGCCCTGCTCACCGCACGCATCAATCATCTCAACGACCATCTCAAGACGCACGCGAAAGATCATCATTCCCATCGCGGATTGCTGCTGATGGTCGGTCAGCGCCGCAGCATGCTCGATTACCTCAAGCGTGTGGATATCGATCGCTACCGCAGTCTGGTTGCGAGGCTGGGCCTGCGCAAGTGAGCGCGGTTTCGGCGCATCGCTTGTAAAAGAGCGCATTTTGTCCCAGATGGCCGTCGTTTGGGAGGCTTTGTCGCCCAAGCGGCGGTCTTTTTAAAAGCGCAGACAGGACTTGACTCCGCCTGGATTGGGAAACCAGCCGCAGCTCTTTAAAATTCAAAGCGCGATCATGGAAAACGGATGCCATCCGGATGCGCCCACTCGCGCTGAAGGCTTGAATTTCTCTTGAGCTCCTGCGAATCTACAGGCGGATCTGCCGGAACGGACGTACAGGCGTTCGCGTTTCGGCTTGTGGTGACGGCCACGTGCCGTCAGCTTGAAGGCGAGGGTTCGCCTTCGGGTGTGTGTTGCAGGCAGGAATCAGAAAGGAGAAACGCATGGTCAAGGTTTATACCACAACGTTGGCGGGCCGCGAGCTGTCTTTGGAATTCGGCAAATACTGCGGACAGTCAAACGGTTCGGTCATCGTTCGGCTCGGCGATACGGTTGTGATGGTGAATGCGACAGCGTCCGAAAAGCCGCGCGAGGGGCAGGACTTCTTCCCGTTGAGCGTCGACTTTGAGGAGAAAATGTACGCTGTGGGCAAAATTCCCGGTGGCTTTATCAAGCGCGAAGGCCGGCCGTCCGAAAAGGCGACGCTGACCTCGCGGCTGATCGACCGCCCGCTGCGTCCGCTCTTCAACAAGGGCATGCGCAACGACGTGCAGGTCGTGGCGACCGTGCTCTCTGTGGAGCAGGACGTTCCGCCCGACATTCCCGCAATGATCGGCGCTTCCGCGGCGTTGGCGGTCAGCGATATTCCATGGGCCGGCCCGATTGGCGGCGTGTCCGTCGGTCTGGTGGACGGCGAGGTCGTCATCAATCCGGATTTGGCCCAGCGCGCTGTCAGCAGGCTGAACCTGACGGTCGCGGGTACGGACGAGGCCGTGCTGATGGTCGAAGCGGGCGCAAAGGAGATCAGCGAGGCGGACATGCTCCGCGCCATATTGACCGGCCATGAGGAGATCAAAAAGCTGGTGGCGTTCCAAAAGCAGATCGTCTCCGAGATCGGCAAGGAAAAGCTCGATTTCCCCGTCATCGAAACGGGAGACGATGTGAGCGAGGCGGTCAGGAAGGACTTTTACAGCCGCTGCGAGTGGGTTTTTGAGACGACAGACCGGCATGAGCGTGGAGACCGCGAGAATATCGTCGCCGAGGAAGCGCATGAAAAATATGCCGAACGCTTCGAAGAACGCATGGCCGAGGTCGACGATGCGCTGTATACCCTCAAGAAGGAAATCATGCGCAAGAAGATACTCGAACAGGGGGTGCGTCCAGACGGGCGCAGCCTGACGCAGATTCGACCGATCTGGTGCGAGGCGGGCGTGCTTCCGCGCGTGCACGGTTCCGGCGTGTTCACACGCGGCGAGACGCAGGTCTTGTCCGTCGCGACGCTCGCGCCCGTCAGCGAGGCGCAGGTCATCGAAGGGTTGGGCACAGAGACCAGCGAACGCTACATGCACAATTACAATATGCCCCCCTACTCCACAGGCGAGGCTGGCCGTATGCGCAGCCCGGGCCGCCGCGAGATCGGTCATGGCGCATTGGCTAAGCGCGCGCTTGAACCGGTCATACCGCCTGTGGACGAGTTTCCATACGCCATTCGTGTGGTCAGCGAGGTGCTTTCCTCCAACGGCTCAACCTCACAGGCGTCTGTCTGCGGCTCCACGCTCGCGCTGATGGACGCGGGCGTGCCCATCAAGGCCCCTGTCGCCGGTGTGGCGATGGGCCTCATCAAGGATGCAGACAGCGGTAAGGTCGCCGTCCTCACCGACATACAGGGCCTTGAGGACTTCCTGGGCGACATGGACTTCAAGGTCGCCGGCACGATGAACGGCATCACCGCGATTCAGATGGATATCAAGATCAAGGGCATCGACGAAGCGATACTGCGCCAAGCGCTCGCTCAAGCGCTCGAAGGACGGCTTTTCATCCTCGGCAAGATGCTCGAAGTGCTGCCGCAGCCGCGCGAGAATCTGTCACAGTACGCGCCGAAGATCGTTCGTTTCTCGATCAATCCCGACAAGATTCGCGAGGTCATAGGTCCGGGCGGCAAGATGATCAACAAGATCATCGATGAGACGGGCGTCAAGATTGACATCGAGGACGATGGCAGCGTTTACATCGCCACGCCCGACGAGGCGGCCGCCGCGAAGGCCCGCCGCATCATCGAGGGGATCGCCAAGGATATCGAGGTTGGCGAGGTCTATACTGGCAAGGTTGTGCGGATCATGAACTTTGGCGTGTTCGTCGAACTCCTGCCGGGCAAGGATGGCATGGTGCACATCTCCAAGCTCGCCAAGGGCCGCGTCGAAAAGTGCGAGGACGTCGTGTCCATCGGCGACGAACTGGAGGTCAAAGTCGTCGAGATCGACGCGCAGGGTCGGATCAACCTGATCCGCAACGACATCGATTACGGTGGAAACGCGGATAACGCCAGGCGCAGCGCGCCCGGTCAGCGCCCGCCTCGGCGCGATGCGAATCGCAGAAACTGAGCAAACGCCTCTGCATACCGACGCAGTCGACTAGGAGGCTGGTCATGCAGTGTCCAGCCGGCCTCCCATAGAATCGTGCGTACCGGTCTTATACACGGCTCCTCCATGTTTATGCTATTGACAGACTTGCTGTAACTGAGAATAGAAAAACTGAAATCCAGCCCTTTCAAGCCTTTGGTTTGTGAGGGCTGTG
>CAYUZP010000046.1:11695-12297 GCA_964449655.1 uncultured Oscillospiraceae bacterium | reverse complement strand
AAGCGTGTCACGTCCAACATCATTATAGCCATAACCCGTTGTACCGGCAAAACAAGCAGCATTTACGCGATTTTTCTGCATGGCTGAAATAACTTTCGCTTGATTGTACTCTGCTACAGCATCGATTGCATCGAAGCGATTTCGCAGTTTGCTTATCGTCTTTTCTCCAAATTCATAAACTTCTGGAGAGATTCCAAGTTGCATATACATGCATCGTAGTTCATCGTGTATCGTCGAACCGAAAATCCCTATATTTGTTTTTTGCATATGGCCCTTTCGAACATAACGTCTTTGATGGATAATTTAGGCACAGAAAGCATCACAAATTACATCGGAAATGCTAGCGAATTATTTAAGATCGGTTCATGAGGTATCACTCTGATGATATAAAGAACGCTCATTTTACAATGATGTTGACTTCATCCTGACGGACAGTGGTCAGCGTGTAATGAATCACGTTTGTTTCCTTTATTCACTGCACACTGACCATTAATCCTCCGCGTTGTTTATGAAATATGAATTCTAAGAGTGATAACCAAAATTCCCACTATTCCTATTCTCACTCTTCTTCAGGTGTGGCACCGATGACAGCCTTGATGCGG
>CAYUZP010000046.1:0-11685 GCA_964449655.1 uncultured Oscillospiraceae bacterium | reverse complement strand
TTTCACCCGGTTGACGCACATTGAGTAGACTGCGCAGCATCCGTTTTTGCAACTGTTCCTCATGTGGAATGGTAATATCTCGATACCGCGGCTGTTCGGCGATCAAACGCTCAATGAGAAATACCCTCCGCTCTGTCTGTGTCACCTTTCCACTTTCTTTCCATGATGATGACTGAGACTGCTGTGCGTCACATTCTATTTTCCGCTGTACGGTTCACATGCAGCTTCATGCCGCTTCGTTCATTCCTCTTCAGGCTTCGCGCCAATGACAGCCTTGATGCGGCGGACGCCGGCAGATGAAGACTCCTCCTTCAGTATCTTGAAGCTGACGAGTTCGCCGGTATGGGACGCATGTGGACCACCGCAAATCTCCTTCGAATATGGCCCCATGGTATACATGCGCACGCGCTCTCCATATTTGCTCTCAAACAAGCCAATCGCGCCCTCAGCCTTCGCTTCCTCAACGGTGGTCTCCTTCATCGTGATCGGCACGTCAGCCTTTATCCACTCGTTGACCAGCGCTTCCACCTGCGCAATCTCCTCCTTGGTCATTTTGCGACCAAACTTGAAGTCGAAGCGCAGCCGTTCAGCTGTGATATTTGAACCCTTCTGCGCAACCTCGTTGCCAAGCACTTTTCTCAGCGCTGCCTGCAGCAAATGCGTGGCGGTATGCAGTCGCGCTGTCTGCACGCTGTGATCGGCCAAGCCGCCTTTAAAACGCTGCTCAGCGCCTGCGTGGGACAGCTTCTGATGCGCGGCAAAGTGCTCTGCAAAGCCCTGCTCGTCGACAGTCAATCCACGCTCTGCAGCCAATTCTCGTGTCATTTCGATCGGATAGCCATAAGTGTCGTATAGGTGAAACGCGCTCAAGCCATCGATAACCTTGCCATCGCCAAGCTTTGTGACCAGCTTTTCAAATTCCTTTTCACCCTGACGCAGTGTACGCTCAAAGCGATTTTCCTCAAGTTGAAATTGTTCAAGTACAAATGCCTCGTTTTGTTTCAGCTCTGGATAGACTTCAGCGTATTGCTTGATGATCACCTTAGCGATCTCGCTGGTGAAGCCTTCGGGCATATCTAGCCTTATGCCATAACGAACAGCGCGGCGAATCAGTCTGCGCAGTACATAGCCCTGATCGACATTGCTTGGGCTGATGCCGCGCGGGTCCCCCATGATAAACGTCGCTGTGCGTAGGTGATCGGCAATGATGCGGAAAGCCTTTGTCGTTGCCTCATCCGCATCCGGTTTCTTGCCTGAGAGTTCGCTGATGCGTTTTATGATGTCGGTAAACGCGTCTGTCTCATAGACGCTCTTTACGCCATTCAGCGTACAGATGGTACGCTCAAGACCCATGCCGGTGTCTACATTCTTTTTAGCCAGCGGTACATAGTTGCCCTCGGCATCCTTGTTGTACTGCATGAACACATCATTCCAGATTTCAAGGAATCGACCACAGGAACACGCAGGTGAACAGTTCGGGCCGCATGGCGGCTGATCCTTGATGATGAACATCTCCGTATCGGGTCCGCATGGACCGGTTTGCCCTGCAGGACCCCACCAATTGTGCTCTCTGCCAAGGTAATAGATGTTCTCAGGCTTCACGCCGTTCTCCATCCAATATTGCGCGGCTTCATCGTCGCGCGGGATGTCGCCTTCCCCTTCAAAGACAGTAAACGCAAGCTTATCCTTGTCAAGCCCGAGATAATCAGGACTGGTGAGAAATTCCCAGCTCCAAGCAATCATTTCCTTTTTGAAATAATCACCAAGTGACCAGTTGCCCAGCATCTCGAAGAACGTCAGATGGGACTCATCTCCGACCTCGTCGATATCACCCGTTCGAATGCACTTTTGCACGTCGCACAAACGAGTGCCTGCCGGATGCTTGCTGCCCAGCAGATATGGTACAAGCGGATGCATGCCCGCCGTCGTGAAGAGAACGGTCGGATCATTCTCCGGTATGACAGATGCGCTCGGTATGATCGCATGTCCTTTGCTTGTAAAGAAGTTCAGCCACATGCTGCGCAGTTCACCTGAAGTCTTTGGTTTCATGTCGTTTTCCTCTCTTTTCTCAGGTCGTCTTCTCCTTGTCTAGATCTTTTGTAAAAATCTTTTGTACAAAGGAAAGCGCCTGCCGTCCGGGGACGAACAGACGCTGATTCGCGGTACCACTCCGGTTGACGCTGCACTCAACGCAGCGCCCGCTTTTTGCCCTTTACGCGGGTGAGACGTCCGACTCTTCGCCGACAGCTACGCGGAGGGCTGCCTGATTCGCACGCATGTCGGGCTTACACTCTCCCCGACTCGCTTCACGCGGACTTTTGAATCCGGCTCTTTCCGCATCATCGCTTTTTGGGATACCGTATCGTCGATACCCTATTATTTATTATAGTGCGTTTTTTCCCATCTTGTCAAGAGCAGTCCAAATCTGAACCGCGGGGGAGGCGACGCGATCGCTCACGCCGCCCCTCCGCATGATGAGAGGGGATGATTGAACGCTTGTGGTCCATTACGGGAATGTCGATTTGATCTGCACGCTTTGACCGTTGACCGTCATACCGCGCAGAATCTGCAAGCCCTCCTGAATGATGTCTTGATGATTCTCGCCGTCAGGCACGTAGCCACCGTCACCACTGTGAATCGTCGAACCCAGGAAGTGTACGCAGAACTGTCCCGGGAAGTTATTGTTGGTGATCGTTTCATTGCCGTGCGGCGTGGCATAGATCGAACAGACGAACTGATAACCGTTGACCGTGATCAACATCGGGCGTCTCCTCCAAGAGATGTCGCTCGCCCTCGTCACACCGTACAGGCTACACAGCACAGCAGTATCGCTTGATGTACTCGGCTCGACGTCGCAGTGGTTGCCCGCAGACTGAACCGTGATGTTGAACATGCTGCCCGTGCGCAGATCGGTCAACGTCGCCTTCGTACCTCGTGTAGTCAATCCAACGGATGAATAGCAGGAATTGATCTTTCCGTCAGCACCGAACCAGTTGATGTTATAGACGACCGATCCATATGTTCCAGTGCCGGGGTTACCAGCGCTTCCACTGAGCGCCGCGTATTCCGCGCGCAACCTGGCCAGCGTCTGCTCGCCGACAACGCCATCAGCGGACAAGCCTTGATCGCGCTGGAATTTTTTCACCGCTTCTTCAGTTTTCGCACCGAAATGTCCGGTAATCTCATTTTTGTAATAACCTAGTACATAAAGCATTTCCTGAATGCTGGAAACCATGCTGCCCGTATCGTCATAACGATAGCTGGTCTTTCCGCTTGAGCCGTTGTTGGTGAACTGATCCGCCTCAGAACCGCTGAGCACTTCTGCATAGATCGAACTGATCCAATAACCGCTTCTGGTGCGGAACCAACCTGCGGTCGTATCGACATAGTAGAAGATATCGCCTTTGTTCGCGTAACCTACGATCTGTGCACTGGTACTCGGCTCATAGCGCAGACGTACGTTATCGCTTGTCACGCGAATCATGCCCAGTGTCTCCATATCGGCGGTGTTCTGGTTGGAGTCGCCACCTGCACTGTTATATTCCGCTTCGCTGATTGTCTCCATCATGTCGGAACGGACATAGCCGTTATACGTGTATTTGCCGATGCGCACGGTGATGTAATACCAGCGCGCGTCGCTTGTCGTCACGATCTGCGTGATACGCACGAGCGTACCGGTTGACAAACTCGTCTTGGCCGTAGAAGTGATCGAATAGGAAGAACGCAGGTAGACGTTGTTCTTTGTGATACGTCCAAAGGAATTGGCGACATCCACAGTCGTGCTGGTACCGCCTCCCGTGCTGGTGCCGCTTGTGAGGCTGCGCAGCTTGTTGATCGTCTCGGCGCCTGCAACACCGTCTACTCTCAGCCCATAATCGCTTTGGAACTTGCGCACCGCTTGACGTGTCAGTGTGCCAAAGTTTCCTGTAATCTCGCCATAGTAGATATTAAGCTGCTTGAGCATCGTCTGCAGCTCAGTGACGGCACTTCCACTGTCACCCTCGCGAAGAGCTGAACCGCTGCTTCCAGATGCGACAGAGCCGCTGTTTTTGAGTGCACTTTTAATAGCGGCAAGCGTATCCGCACCCGCGACACCATCTTGCGTCAAACCGTGATCTTTCTGGAATTTTTGCACAGCCACTTTTGTCTGGTTACCATAGTGACCGGTGATATCCGCATAATAGTAGCCCAGCGTGGTCAAATCCTCCTGTAGCGCGCGAACCTCGCTGCCGGTTGAATCAATATGCAGGCCAGGAGCACCACTGGATGTGCCGCTCGAACCGGAAGAGCTACCTGAGAGCTTCGCTGCGATGGCTGCAAGCGTATCCGCACCCGCGACGCCATCCACTGTCAAACCATTCTTGCGCTGGAACGCTTTGATCGCTGCTTCAGTTTTGGCACCCACTTTTCCGGTGATTTCAGCGTTATAATAACCCAGTGTCTTCAAATCCCGCTGCAACTTTTCAACAGCGCTACCAGTGCTGTTGAGTTTGATCGGACCGCTGCTCGAACTATTCGAACTGCTAGAACCCGATGAGCCAGAACCGCTGCCTTTAAGCGCTCTCGCAATCGCCGCCAGTGTATCCGCTCCTGCGACACCGTCGACCTCCAAACCATTCTTGCGCTGGAACTCTTTGATCGCCGCTTCAGTTTTGGCACCCACTTTTCCGGAAATCGTGCCTGAATAATAGCCCAACGTCGTGAGATCCTTTTGCAGCTGCCTGACGTCGCTGCCCTGACTGTTCAATTTGATTGCGCCTTCTGATTTGGACGAGTCCGATGCATCAGATGATGGTTCGGATGGATTCGAATCAGGGACTTTGGGCGATCCAGCCGCGACATACGCCGCGTTGATCTTGGCCAACGTGTCCGGTCCGGCGATGCCATCTGCAGACAATCCATTGCGACTCTGGAAGGCCTTGACAGCCGCTTCCGTTTTCTCTCCTACATTGCCCGTGATGCTGCCTGAATAGTAGCCCAGTGCTTTGAGCTTGGTCTGCAGATCGCGCACAGCCGCACCGCTTGAACCCGGGCGGATGTAGGAGTTGCTCGTGTCATCCAAGTCTTCATGACGCTGCGCTGTCGAAAACGTACCTACGCGCTCACTTGGTACATCGCCACCGCTCACAGAAAACTGGTTCTTCGCCTCAGTTTGACTGAGGATTTTCACGTAGGTGGTCGAGCCATCATTTTGGCATACCCACCCCGTAGCGACAGTACCGTCGCTGGCGCGATAACGCACCTGGATGTATGTGCGACCGCCGCTCTCCTTGGATGACGTCACATATACGCATGCATCTTTGACGATATTGTCAATGATCGTCGCGTATGGAGTGGCCTGTTCGCGCACGCGCACCTTGTCTTGCGTCCTGCCATAAACCTTGCTGTAACTCGCGGCGCTGGCTGCAGGCGCCACACCCATACACAGCAGTACACACAGGACTACAAACAGCACCAACTGCTGGATTCTCCTGTTTTTCATACTATCCCCTCTTTCATGCCCAGTGCAGCTAGCCGGGCGGCCTTTGCGTTGTCCCTGCGTTCAAAATGAACATTCAGAACGCCCTCGCAATACCTTGCAACAATTTTATTACAAATCTGTTACGCTGTCAACGGTATTTGCGAATTTTATTTTAATAATTCTTCATGATTTTGAGATACCATCCTAAGAAAAGGGCATCTGTCTTTGATATAGACGAAATTTGAAGGGTATTCTATGCATTTTTCGGTGATTTTATGAAGAATGTTGCGTGTTACCTTCAGAGTCGTTCTCAAGCTGTAGGCGTTTACGGGGGACAAAACCAGAAAACACAGTGTCGCCGTCATGAGATTTGAGGGTTATGTCGCCGCCCAGTTCAGCAATGGTGCGGCTGACGATGAACAGCCCCATGCCCTGTCCTTCAGGCTTTGTGGTGAAGCCAGGTTCAAAGATGTGATCACGAATTTCCAGAGGGATGGCTGGACCATTGTTGCGCACAGAAAAGAACCAATTTCTCAGATCTTCGCCCAAGGTCAGCTCAACGATAGGATGCGTGCCTTCGGGAAGAACCGCTTGCGTGCAGGCATCAAGGGCATTGTCGATGAGGTTAGCGAGGATACGGCAGATCTCCCATGCGGGAATGTTTTCATCATCCCATTTGGCGGCAATGGTTACACGAAGCTCTGCGCCACGCTGCTGCGCTTCGATCACCTTGGCTTGTACAAGTGCATTGACGGCAGGACAAGCAGTACGCATCATGCGGCTGACGCGCTGCATGTCGCCATAGATTTTATCCATATAATCCATAGCCTCGTCGGGCTCATGCATTTCGATGAGGCTATAGACGACCTGCAGGTGATTCATGAAGTCATGACGTTGTGCGCGCATCTCTTGGTTGAGATTTTCAAGCTGTTTATAAGCCTCTGTGAGCTCATTTGTGCGGCGCACCATCTGCGTGCTAGCCAGTGCTGCGCCGATATCATTGATGGCGCCCCAAATGACGACAATTAAGCAGATCAGAGAAACCATGCGAGCGATGGTCTCTTCCACGCCAGTGGCGAGCAGTCGATTGACGAGGATCACCATGACGATGCCTGCGATGATCTCAAGGATATTGACAACGATGGCGAAATGCACAGTCTTGGAGACCTTGACGTGGTTTTGAATGTTCTCACGGGTCAGTTTCAGTTTCATATGACTTTCAATTCTGTCTGGTGCTTGTCAGACTGTTTTAAATATTGCATTGCAGCAACATTGAATGTTTCGCGTTAAAGCTGAATTAACGGCATGGAAACTCTCAAACGTGGATCCGTCTTTACGCATGCGTATCGCTCCTTCAGATAAATGCGGAATAATCCAAAAAATCCCATGCGGCGCTGAACACCGCACAGGATTCTCATCGATGAGATTACACGTGAAGCGAAGCGGGATAAACGCCGGTCTCATGCAATTTGCGAAGCGCCGCTTGAACCGCGGGCTTATCCTCTTGGTAGGTGACACCAAACCAAGATGCGTCGGTCGTGAGCACCGGAACAACGAGCTTACCCGCGCGCATCATGTCGTCTATGAACCTAGGAAGCAGGCATTCCGCCTTGATCGCGTCAGGTGTCAGGCTTCTCAGGAAGTCTTCAAAATACGCCTGCAACAGATCAAACACAGATGGCATAAATCCCCAAAAATTCATGCTGACCGGCGCAAGCGGATCGAGCAGTTCTCCTGGTTCTCCATCTGAGATGTCGCGGATTTCTCCGTTCTCGCAGAGCTTGATCTTGAGCGTCTCGACGACCTTTGAAAGGTTTCCGTCGACTTCCTGACAGATGCCGCGTGATACCGTGCCATTCTTGGAGACCGTGTTGCGAAGTTGGTAGCCGACCATCGTTGCCTCGCCCTGCGGCTTGAGGTGTTGGAGCTTATCGTACATCGTCTTGAATGCAGGGACACCGTAGTAGTCATCCGCATTGAGTACGGCAAAAGGCTGATCGATCACATCCCGGGCGACGAGCACTGCGTGAACCGTTCCAAAGGGTTTCACGCGATCCTCTGGAATCCTGTAGAACGACGGCACGCTGGAAAAATCCTGATATGCGTAGTCCACCTTGATCTCTTTGGCAATCCGGTCGCCGCATATGGAAGCGATCAGATCCTTCATGCCCGGCTTGATGACAAATACTACCTTGTCAAAACCAGCACGCATCGCGTCATAGACGGAATACTCCATCAAGATCTCGCCATTAGGACCCTGTCCATCGACTTGCTTATTGCCGCCGTAGCGAGAGCCCATGCCAGCAGCCATGATCAAAAGCGTTGCGCCCATATCGTTTTCCTCCTCCTCATATTATACATCCATGTTCGGACCTCATTATACAGGATTTTGGCTTGTTCTTCAAGCTATTTCTCCATATTTTATGGAATTCCCTATTATTCTCGCAGCTATTACAGTATCATACTGATATATAACACACATGGATATATGCGGATAACAGAAGAAACAATGGACGACTTCCCTGTAGAAATCCCTATAATAATGATTTTTTAATTCAAGAGAATACAATCTTCTGCGTGCGCTTACCTAGCTACAAGCAGCTTGACTAAGCCTGTCTGCTCACCGTTCCTCCCTGAAATAAGCCAGACCTAAACTTGCAGGCGGCTGATTATCGCGCTTGCGATGCAGAGAACTGAACACGAGTACGACGATCGTAACGACATAGGGCATCATCTGCACGAGGTCGGTGATAAACCCGGGCAGCGTCAGGCCGAGCATGGCAGGTAAGAACTGATACAGCCAATACAGCATGCCGAATAGATATGATCCCCAGATCGCGTTCAGCGGCTTCCACGTCGTGAAGATCACGAGTGCGACAGCGAGCCAGCCGAGCGCTTCAATCTGACCTGTCGTCGCCCAGATCCCCTGATTGTAATCCAATACATAATACAGTCCGCCAAGGCCCGATATACCGGCACCGAGACATGTCGCTAGATATTTATATTTCGTGACGTTCACACCCGCTGCATCGGCTGTCGCAGGATTCTCACCGACGGCGCGCAGATTGAGACCGACACGCGTCCGCGTCAGCACCCAGTGCAGCACGAATGCCAGCAGAATTGCCGCATACACCATGAAGCCGTATCCGAACAGAGTCTGTCCTAGCACACCCAATGTTGACAACCATGGTATTTTTGTCTGAAATGTGAGATAGACAAGACTCTGTGTCGCCGTGCGGCCATTGAGGATGAACACGCCAAAGAAGTTCGCCACACCCATGCCGAACGTCGTCAGCGCCAAGCCAGTCACATTCTGGTTTGCGCGCAGTGTGATCGTCAGGAAGCTGTAAATCAGCCCACCCATCATCGCCGCGAGAAAACTGCACGCCAATGCCAGAAGCATGCACAGCACCATGTTCGGGTTTTCAAACGCATTCTCAAAAAGATAAGCGCTTGCAAAGCCTGCGAAGCCACCCAAATACATGATTCCCGGTACGCCAAGGTTCAGATTACCGGATTTCTCGGTGATGATCTCGCCCATT
Organism: uncultured Oscillospiraceae bacterium; assembly: GCA_964449655.1. Classification (GTDB taxonomy): domain Bacteria; phylum Bacillota; class Clostridia; order Christensenellales; family Aristaeellaceae; genus Ventricola. The sequence continues at coordinate 2,682 of CAYUZP010000046.1, read as the reverse complement.
GCGCCATACATGATGATCGTTCCAAACGGGACGGCGCGCAGTATCCATGCGATCAGCGTGTTGCTCATGCGCGCACCTCCTTTTTCCCGCGGAAAACCGTCTTGTATTGAATAAAGAATTCGCTGCCGAGAATGAAGAACAAGATCACACCTGCGATGATATCCGAGGCATAGTCGTTCAGGTTATAAGCCGATGCGATTTCTCCTGCGCCCTTTTCAAGGAAAATCAGCAGGAATGAGATCAGCGCCATCGTAAATGTGTTGAACTTCGCCAGCCAGGCGACGATAATCGCCGTGAAGCCGTTTCCACCCGCCGTGCCTGTGGAGATCGTCTGATCCCTGCCGCCGACGATGAGGAAACCGGTCAGGCCGCAAAGCGCACCGGAAAGGATCATCGTGCGAATCATCACGTGACTTACATCGATGCCTGCATAGCGCGCCGTATTCTGACTTTCGCCGACGACAGCAATCTCATAGCCATGCTTTGAATAGCGCAAATACACATACATCAGCACCATCAGCATGACGACGACGATCACGTTGATCGTGAAGCGTTGTCCGAAGATCTGTGGGAACCACCCCGCCTTCGTGCGCATGTTCAGCTTGCCCAATCCGGACGCCTGCCCGCGCCAGATCGTGACACACGCGGCGACAATCTGAATGGCAACATAATTCATCATCAGCGTGAACAGCGTCTCGTTCGTCGAAAAGCGCGCCTTAAAATAGGCCGGAATGAATCCCCAAAGCGCACCCGCCAGCACGCTCGCCAGCAACATCGCAGCAAACAGCGGAACGGCTGGCAGTTTGCCACCGCAGTAGACCATGACCGCTGCCGTGCCAAGCGCACCCATCAGCACCTGTCCTTCCGCGCCGATGTTCCAAAAACGCATCTTGAAAGCAGGAGCCAGCGCGATGCCGATCAGCAGCAGCGATGACAAGTCACGCAACGCCCAGGAAAAACGCATTGTCGTGCCAAATGTACCGCCGAACATCGTCCTGTAAACGGCAAACGGATTCAGTCCTGTGACAAAGAAGATGAATATCGCGTCCACTGCCAATGCCAGTACAATCGCCGCCGCGCGAATCGCAATGCGCTGTCCTCTTGTCGTATCCGTACGCTTGACCACGCGCAGCAGCGGTTCGTGCGAATGTGCTGCAGGGGTTGGCGAATGAGGCTGATTTGTGCTGTTCATCGCGTTATGCTTCCTTTCCTTGACCCATCACAGCCGCCTGGCCGTCGCGATTTGTGAGACGGGTCATTAGCATACCGATCTCCTCCTTGGTGGCGTGCTTGCCATCGATGATGCCGTTGCAACGCCCGCCACAGAGCACGAGAATCCGGTCACAGAGGTCGACAAGCACATCGAGATCCTCGCCGACATAGAGAATCGAAACGCCTTGTAATTTTTGCTCATTGAGCAGACGATAGATCGTATAACTGGTCTTGATGTCTAAGCCGCGTACGGCATAAGCGGTCATCAGCACAGATGGAGACGCCGCGATTTCTCTTCCAACTAGCACCTTCTGTACGTTCCCGCCCGAAAGCCTTGAAACCGGCGTCGCAATCGATGGTGTGGCGACGGAAAGCTCTTCACGAATCTCCTCTGCGAGCTTGCGTGGACCGCGGCGATCAGCAATCGGAGAATGTCCCTCGGAGAAGCTTTTGAGCATCATGTTGTCCGTCATGCCCATTGCGCCAACAAGCCCCATGCCGAGTCGATCCTCAGGGACAAATGACAGATGAACGCCGAGATCGCGAATCTCGCGAGGCGACTTTCCAATGAGCTGTTCGGCTGTGGAATCGCGATCGTCATCAGGATAATAGACGACGCTCGAACCGGGCAGTGTATTTTGTAAACCCGCAATGGCCTCCAGCAGTTCCTTTTGTCCGTTTCCGGAGATGCCCGCAATCCCCAAGATCTCACCGCTGAACGCTTCAAAAGACACGCCGTCCAACACGCGCACACCCTCCGCGTTCTCCACGCTCAGGTTATGGACGCTCAGGCGCAGAGCATGGCACACCGGTTCCGGACGCTCGATGTTCAATTCAATCTTGCTTCCGACCATCATCTCGGTCAGCGATGCTTCCGTCGCCTCTCGTGTATCGATCGTGCCAATGCATTCACCCTTGCGCAGAACGGCTACACGGTCTGAAATCGCCAGCACCTCATGCAGCTTATGCGTGATAATCAGTATGGATTTGCCTTCCGCGCGCATGCCACGCAGCACGTCAAACAGGTTATCCGTCTCCTGCGGGGTCAGCACAGCGGTTGGTTCGTCAAGGATGAGAATCTGTGCGCCTCGAAAGAGCACCTTGACGATTTCAAGCGTCTGTTTCTGGCTGACGCTCATCTCATAGACTTTCTGATCGAGATCGAGATCAAAGGCGTAGCGTTCGCAGATGGCACGGGCACGGGCGCGAACGGATTTCAGATCGAAACGCTCATGTTCATCGAGGACAAGCGCAATATTTTCGAGGGCGGAAAACACGTCGATGAGTTTGAAATGCTGATGTACCATACCGATGCCATATGCATAGGCGTCCTTTGGGCTGCGGATCTCAGCAAGTTCCCCGTTCACAAGGATCTCACCGTCGTCAGGGTAGTAAATGCCCGAAAGCGTGTTCATCAGCGTCGTCTTGCCGCTGCCGTTTTCGCCCAAAAGGGAGAGGATTTCGCCTCTG
>CAYUZP010000045.1:0-12421 GCA_964449655.1 uncultured Oscillospiraceae bacterium | reverse complement strand
ACTCCTTATTATATCATATGTTGTGTTATCCTGCAGTTTCGTTTCTTTGTGCGGTTGGATATTAGTGCTTGCCCAACCTCGCGGCCAAACGCTCAAGTCTGCTTGGCGGCGCGAGCAGCTTCATGACGAACGCGCTCTCAAAGCCGTGCTTGGCATATTGTGCGAAGAATTTCGCGCGATTTCTGTGTGCAGCGACGGGCTGTTCGATGCAGGGATTATAGCGCAGGAGTCTTTCTGTCTCCATCGGAAAGGTGATCAGATCATCTCGCGCAGCCGCAAGCGCGTCCCGGCCGCGCTTCGTATTCGCCAACACGAGGGAAAGCCCCGTATCGTCGTCCCGGTCGGGGCAAACCTCCTGCGCGCCCCACAGATCTGCGATTGTGATGTCCGCCAGATGCCGCTTCCCGCGCAATATGTCACAGCGCTCACATGAGGGCCTCAAATAGAGATTTTGCAAGAAGCCACGCAGAAATGGTTCCTCCTGCTGCGTACCTGAGTACTCCGTGCCATCCTCAAACACGGCGGTTGCCGAAAAGTTCTTCCAGCCCAGCCGTTTATCCCTGAAGCTGTACGACCTGACACGGCTGCCGTGTTTTTCCTCCAGTTCCCTGATATATGCCGCGAAGACGCCGGGCGACGGTACGCCGTGGCATACGAAATCGACGGTCAGCAGCAGTTCACGTGTTTCTTCTTTCACGCACGCGAGCAGACCGCTGATCTGGCAGGGCGTGCCCGAAAAAAGCACGGGGATTCCGCGCTCCAGAAGCTGAAGCGCATGTGCGATGGCATCCGTCGCGTCGCTCTGCACGTATTTTGAGCCGCGCATTCCGCTCAACTCGGCTTGATCAAACGCGCCGACATGCTCGACATGCATCGTCTCATGGAACGATGCGAACGCAGCGCCAAAGACGACGCCGCCATGTGCGAGCGTCCTTTCTGCCAAAGCGGTGAAGACGCCGCCGGAGGAGGAAGCGCGGCGCACGTCCTCATCCCTGTGCTGTGCGCCGAGGATCAGCGGTTCCCCATCGGGCACGGTCTGTCCGGCGGGGCAGCATGCCTCACACAGGCCGCACTCGACGCAAAGCGCGCTGTCCACCACCGGATAGAGAAATCCTTCTTCATCCGGACGCATCGCAATCGCGCCTTTGGGACAGAGAGTCACGCACGCGCCGCAGCCTGTGCAATCTTCCCGTTCCGCTTTAACCGTCTTTCTCATCGCGTCATCATCCTGTTCTGTCGATCATCGTCGCGCGCATTCGCCCCGCCGCCTCCAGCGCGGACACTTGGTGCCAACAGCGGCTTGACACCGAATGGTTTCAGTATAGCCACGCCCCGCGGTCATGTCAACCGATTTTTTTATCTTCCTTCCGCGTGAGACGCAGCGCGTGATGCTTTACGCCGATCATCCTTCCGCCCAAGTTTCCCACGCTCAATTCTCGCTCATTCGTTGCGCATCGCTCGGTCGTGCGGTATAATGAACGTATCAACGCGGCTGTTATACCGCAATCAGGAGGATATTCGATATGGAAAAACCGATTGAGCGCATCAAGAGCTTCACGGTCAATCACGACAAGCTGCTGCCCGGGCTGTACGTCAGCCGAATCGACGGGGACGTCACGACCTATGACATGCGCACCCGCCGCCCCAATACACCCGATCTGATGGACAATGCGGTCATGCATTCCTTTGAGCACATGTTCGCCACCTACATACGCAATGGCGCGCTCGGGCATCAGATCCTCTATTTCGGGCCGATGGGCTGCCAGACGGGATTTTATCTGCTCGTGCGCAACGCGGACAACGCCGCTGTACTCGCTGAAATCCGTGTGACGCTCGCGCGAATCCTCGCCCACGAGGGGCCTGTCTTTGGCGCGTCCAGTCGCGAATGCGGCAACTATGCCAATCTCGACTTGAAATGTGCGAAGTCGGAAGCAGCGCGCTATCTCGCCGTGCTCGACGAGCGGCCCGTGACCTTTGTCTATGAGGAGTGAGCGCATGATCGGTATCATCGCGGCCATGCCCATCGAAATGGAACGCCTGCGTGCGCTCATCATCAATCCCGTCGTCGAAACATTCGGCGGCATTGAATTCGTGCGTGGCACGCTTGAAAATCACGAGATCGTCACCGCCGTGTGCGGCATCGGCAAGGTCTTCGCGGCGATGTGCGCACAGACGATGATCCTGCGCTACGAACCGGAAGCGGTCATCTGCACAGGCGTCGCGGGCACGTTGACGCCCGAATTGTCCATCGGCTCCATCGCCGTCAGTTCGGATGTCGTGCAGCATGATATGGACATCTCCGCGCTCGGCGACCCTATCGGTTGGATTTCCGGACTGAATCTCGTGAAAATCCCCGCTGACGCGCGGCTCGCTGCGCATCTGACCGACTGCGCGCAAGCGCTCGGCATTCGCACAAAATTGGGCACCATCGCCTCGGGTGACCAGTTCATCTCCTCTATCGCGCAAAAAGAGCGCATCCTATCGGCCTTCGGCGCCATCGCCTGCGAGATGGAAGGCGCCGCGATCGGACAGGCGTGCTCCTTTAATCATGTGCCTTTCTGCGTGCTGCGCGCCATATCCGACAGTGCGGACGGCTCCTCGCATATGGATTATCCGCAGTTCACGAGCTTGGCCGCAGCGCAGTCTGTCAGGCTGCTTTGCGCATTTTTAAGGAATTGATCCCTTCAAGCCCCATCTTGCCCGCGTGGGCAGAAAGGTCGTCAGTTTTATGAATGAAAAATCCACCGGAGTGCGCGCTGCTCTGCGGCGATATCTGCTCCTGACGCTGGGCGTGCTGATCATCGCCGTCGGCACGTACTTCTTCAAATTTCCCAACAACTTTTCGACCGGGGGCGTCAGCGGCCTCTCGCTGATCCTGGGCAGGCTCTTTCCCTCCCCCCTGCTCACGCCGAGCACGATGATGTTCATCATCAACGCGCTGCTGCTGGTCGTAGGATTCGTGTGCTTTGGGCGGAAGTTTGCCTCAAGCACCGTGTATTGCACGCTGCTATTGTCCGTCGTACTCAACATATTTGAACGCTTGATCCCACTGGACGCGCCGCTGACCTCGCAGCCGTTCCTGGAGCTCTGCTTCGGCGTGCTGCTGCCCGCGATTGGATCGGCGATTCTGTTCTATCTGGATGCGTCCAGCGGCGGCACGGACATCATCGCGATGATCCTGCATCAATACACAAGCCTGAACATCGGCAGCGCGCTGATGATCACGGATGCGCTGATCGCCGGCTCAGCGTTGTTCATCTTCGGCATAGAGACAGGCCTGTTTTCGATTCTTGGACTGCTGATGAAATCTGTCATGGTGGACTATGTGACTGACAGTTTCCGCATGCGCAAGTGTTTCCAGATCATCACTGACAATCCCGACCCCCTCGTCTCCTTTATCGTCAACAAACTCAATCGCGGCGCGACGCTCGAACAGGTGCACGGCGCATACAGCCACGAGGTCAAGACGATGGTCATCACCGTGCTCAACCGTTCACAGGCGCTGATGCTTCGGCGCTACATCCGTACAAACGACCCAAACGCGTTCATCGTCATCACCAGCTCGACGGAGATATTCGGCAAGGGCTTCATGCCAAGCTGAGACGCGCATCCCGTATTGGACGCGCCATTCCCAACTTGAACGTTTCGTCACAGCGAATCACTTTTTAGCGCCGAAGAAGATGACGCGCGCTGTTTGGATCGTTTGAACAGACGCTCATGCAAAGCCATGCTGACGATATTTTACTGCAGCGCTTTTCCTTCAAACGCGACGCGGCGCTTGATATCCTGCATCAGTCGATCGAATTGCCGCGGATCAAGGGACTGCGCGCCGTCACAGAGCGCACAAGGCGGGTTGTTATGCACCTCGATCATCAACCCGTCTGCACCCGTGGCGATAGCGGCGCGCGCGAGCGGCTCGACCATGTACGCGATCCCTGCGGCATGTGAAGGATCGACGATCACAGGCAGATGGGACTTGGTCTTGACCAGCGCGACGGCCGAGACATCGAGATTGTTGCGGATCATCCTCTCGAATGTGCGAATGCCGCGCTCGCAGAGTATGATGTTCGAGTTGCCGCCTGCAAGGATGTATTCAGCGCTCATCAGCCATTCTTCGACAGTCGCGGACATGCCTCGCTTGAGCAGGATCGGCTTGTCGCAATGTCCCAATTCCTTGAGCAGGCGGAAGTTCTGCATGTTGCGCGCTCCGACCTGAATCACGTCTATATCGGCAAAGTCGTCAAGCTGCGTCTCGCTCATGATCTCTGTGACGATCGGCAGCCCTGTCGCCTTTCGCGCTTCACGCAGCAGGCGCAGTCCCTCGTTCTCCAGGCCCTGGAAGGAATAGGGGGATGTGCGCGGCTTGAATGCACCGCCACGAAGGCAGCTCGCACCGCTCTCTTTGACGCTGCGCGCGATATCGGTGAGCTGTTCCTCGCTCTCCACGGAGCATGGACCGGCGATCACCGTAAACGTGCCTTCGCCAATGACCCTGCCGGAAACATCAACATGCGTGTCCTGTGGATGGAAGCGGCGGTTTGCCAGTTTGAACGGCTCGGAGACGCGGCGGACGTCCGCGACGATATCGCTCGCGCGAAGCCAATCCTCATCGACGTGTGTCGTATCGCCTACGAGACCCAGTATGGTCTCCTGCGTGCCCTGGCTGTAGTGGATTTCCACACCTTGCTGGCGGATCTGCGCCATAAGCGCCTCGACGCGCTCGCGATCAACCGACGGTTTAAGAATGACAATCATAATGCGAACCTCCCATGAATGTTGATGCTGAATGACATGGTTCAACCCGTTTGATCGCATGGACAACATGAGGTTGACATCTCATCCGATGAAGAAGTGATCTGTGACTTATAAAAAGCGACCCTTTCCACTCATCGAAAGGGCCGCTTTCTGTGCTTAAAAATGCATTCACGCGCAACATAAACAGCCCGTCGGCCAATAATAGCCAAACAGGCGCACAATTGCGTAAACGTGATGCATGAACATGGTCTATCGTCTCCGTTGTCTCATATAAATATAGCATACTACAGCGCTGACGTTTTGTCAACCGTCTGTTTCTATTTGGTTCTACTCCCATTATCGTAACGGGTTAGGGAAAACAAGGGAGAATTTACCTGCTATCAGATAGATCATAGACGAAAGACCTTTGAACGCATGGTAACCTCTAGCCTTACGCTTTTTCGCCCAAATCATGCTGGCAATCCCCTGGCAGATCGCATGGGTAAGCCTTGAGCGAAAGCAGTTGAGTATCTCGTCTCTATCGTTTTGCAGGGTGGTTGCCGCCCGTTTCATGGGTTTCAAGCGACTGTGTCTCATCCAGCCGCATAGCGCTTGAAATCGTTCGGTTCCCGTATCCCTATGGACCGCTTCAATCCATCTGTCGGCCCTTCTATCCTCGTTTCCATACCTCTGAGTATACCCTATTTTTACGCTTTGGGAGCAGAACATTTGCGAGGCGGCATAGTCTGGACGTGTCCAGCGCTGTGCGGCGGCAGACGTGATCGGGTTGTTCCGCCGGTCTGCCGCACAGAAGAAAAACAGGCGCGGGAGAATGGACAAACTCCCGCGCCCGCTCCGCGCAGGTTTTTTACCCGCTGTCACGATACGCCTTTATTCTGCTGCCGCAGCGTTTGTTCCCGCGATGCGGCCTGTCGTGAAACTCATCATGATGGATGTGCCGGATGCAGGATAGACCTTGTTAAAGAAGTCGCCGTTCGCCGTCGCGCCCGCCGCGTAGAGACCCGGGATGACGTTGCCCTCTGTATCGAGCACGTGCATATCGAGGTCGATCTTGATGCCGCCAAGCGTGCCGATGGTCGCGGGCATGACGCGCACAGCGAAGTACGGGCCGTCGCCCACGCCGGTCATCGCCGCGGCGGATTTCCCAAAGTCGACGTCCTCCTCGCCCGCCAGCTCATTGTAGCGCGCGACGGTCGCCAGGAACGTCTCCTTATCCATAAACGTGATATCCGCCAGTTCTTCGAGCGTATCCGCTTCAAAGGCATAGCCGCCATCCATCAGCGAGGCAAACATGTCAGCGGAACCCTGTGAGCCGTCGAATATGAGATAGAAGTGATGCGAACCGGTCTTGACCATCTCGCTGTGTATGATCGGGTAGTCGGCGGACTCGTCGACAAAGCGCGCGCCATGCTGATCGACCATCAGATACGGCATCCAGACGAGGCCGTTTTGCGCGTCGGCAAAAGAGGTGGGCAATATGCCGCGCAGACCGATGACCCCGTCCTTAAACACGGTGGCAGCACCCACGCTCTGCGCCATCCTGATGCCATCGCCTGTGTTGCCCGCGTTCGCGTAGAAGAACTCGTCCGAGAAGCTCGGCGCGTATTTGCGCATCATCTCCTGACTGCCGTCAAATCCGCCGGTCGCAAGCACGACGCTCTTCGCGTTGACCGTCACCTTGTGGCCATCAGCGGCTGTCGCCTCGACGCCGACCACCGCGCCGTTTCCGTCCGTAATCAGCGCAGTCGCCGGGGTGTCATAGCGGATATCGACGCCAAGATCGATGATCGTCTGCGTCATCGGGAGGATAAAACCGCTGCCGCCCATGCCCGTATCCAGCATGCGCGGAACAGGGCTCGTGCCCGCCGTGGACGGACCGGTCAGAACGACGCCGCCCGCCTGCAGCCACTCGACCGTCTCGTTGGAATGTTCCGCAACGAGCGTCAAAAAGTCGCGGTTCGCGTTCCCTTCCGCGCGCTCATACCAGTAGTCGACCAGCGCCTCGACGCTGTCCTCCACGCCGGCTTCCTCCTGAAAAGACGTGCCTGTCGCGTAGAGCAGTCCGCCGGAGATCAGCGTGTTGCCGCCCAAGTGGGACTGCTTTTCGAGCAGGAGCACGCTGGCGCCCGCGTCCTTTGCATTGTATGCCGCGCCGATGCCTGCCGCGCCGCCGCCCACGACGACCACATCATAATCGAGCACCTCGTCCTGTGCCGGAGCCGCCGCCTCGCCGCTTTCGCTCTTCAGCGCCGCGACATCGCCGCCCGCCTGCTCGACCGCATCGGCGACCGCCGTCAATATCGCGTTGCTGGTAAAGGACGCGCCTGATACGACGTCCAAGGCGAGCGTCTGTCCTTCGACGATCGCGGCAGGCAAACGCTCGATGGCCGGCTCGCAAATGCCGGCGGTCTCGCTGTGCGCGCCGACGACGACAGAGACGATCGACGTCTCATCAAATGTGACCGTGACCTCGACCGGACCATTCATGCCCTGCGCGCTGGCGGTGTATTCGCCCGGCGTGTAGTCGGCCAGCGCGGGAATCGCCGCGGCGATCAGCGCCATGCAGAGCATCAGTGCAAACCGCTTTTTCATGATGTCCCTCCTCTTTTCTGATTGTAGATGAGTAAATTGGAACATATTCATGATAACACAAGTTTGACGCAAAATCAATAGCTGCATCAGGCGTGAAAACCACGCGTCCACCACTCACCTAGTGGATTGAGCCTCCATCGCGGTCACGATGTGTTTACAGGGATACAGGTCCGCTCATTCGACGGCGCCTTCACGCGTCGTGATTGCGGCCCGCCTCTGTCTGGACGTCCCGAACCGCATGCTGAAACGCGCGTCGTGTTTGTGCCTTTTTTCCGATTTTCGTCCATAATGGCCAATTCATTCTCAAATAAATCGACAGGAACAGTTGAAGTTCATTGATAAACTGTCAACTTCATGCCAAATAAAACGATAGATTGTCATACAAAAATGTCAAATATACCAAAGGCGCTACATTTTTTGCAATTCCCTTGATTCCATATTTATTTGGTAGTATAATACCCAGTATGGTGTTGTGGAAAAGAAGGATTGACCGTGATATGTTGCAAATCAACATCCTGAGAAAGGAGGAATTCGGGAGAATTTGCAACATCATTCCTTGACGCATACACCAGGGCACAGAATCTTCGCATTTTTCTGACCACCGGAAGGGATGCTCTTCCCAAGGCTGTTCGCTCTTTCGTCGCGCCGTAAACGCGATAGACGAACGCCAAGGAAAGCGGTTCCCGCCTGCAAAGAAGAATGCGGAAGAAGACAGATCGTCAATGCAGATCGTTTAAGGCGAGTCAAGCACCGCCGTGCCGCTCGAAGGGCAAAGCGGCAAGGTGTGTTGTCAGTCATCGCGCGAAAAACGCCCTGCATCCTACGCACTGTCGCGGCATACACGAAAAAACACACAACCTTTTGGAGGTAATTGCTCATGAAAAAAATGATCAGCCTCTTGTTGGCTGTCATGATGTTGGCTACCAGCCTCACCGCTTTTGCGGAAGAGGCGCAGTCTCCGACGGATATTATCGACTTCCTGCCGGACGAAAAGCCCGCGCCGGAAGATAACCTGTTCGCCAATATTTGCTGGGATGCAATCAATGAGGCGGAGATCCCCACGGGTCAGTCCCTCTGGCGTTTTCAGATAGACGTTATGGAAGAGATCAAGGCTGACTTGAGCGCGCTCATCGACGATATCGTTGCGAATGCAGGCACTTATGAAGCCGGCACGTCCGAGCAGAAAATCGCCGACCTGTATCTGTGCTATATCGACGAGGAAGGCCGCAACGCGACAGGCCTGACGCCGCTTCGCCCCTACCTCGATGCCATCGAAAACGCCGCCAACGTACAGGAATACGTGGAAGCGCTCACCGATATCCGCATCGAACTGGGACAGGGCAGCGTGATTGGTTTCAGCCTCAGCACTGATGATCTGGATTCCACCAAATACAGCGTCTACATGAGCAGCATGAGCCTGGGTTCTCTCGGTCAGAGCTATCTGGATGACGATACCATGACCGAGTACTGGGACATCTACAAGGAGCATGTAGCCAACCTGTTCAAGCTCTACGGTGTCGAAGAGACGGAAGCCGTAGCGAAAGCCGAAGCGATCTTCGCGATGGAAAAGGACCTGTCTGCCAAGACCATGTCCTATGTCGATTATACACCGGAAAACACCTACAATCCGAAGACGCTGGATGAGCTGAAAGCGCTGCTGTCCAACATCGATATTGAGCCAGTGCTGGCCAAGTACGGCTTCACAGCGGAGAATGGCGTCAATGAGTACATCGTCTCCGATCTGGAGCAGGCTGCTGCGGTCAACGAGCTGCTCACCGAAGAAAATCTGCCGCTGCTTAAGGACTTCTCTGTCCTGTCTATGCTTGAGAGCATGGCCTATTACCTCACAATGGACTTCCGCGCGGAAGATGAGCGCTATGACGGCGCTATGAGCGGTGTTTCCGAGCACGAGGATCTGGCGACCGTTTCCAAGACCGACGTACAGAACACGCTGAGCTGGAACTTCGGTCAGATCTATGTGGAACGTTATTTCCCGGAGGAGTACAAGGCTGATATCGAAGAGATGGTTGACGAGATCATCGCAACCTATCGCACCCGCATTGACAAGCTCGATTGGATGAGCGATGAGACCAAAGCGGGTGCCAATCGCAAGCTGGACACGCTGGATGTGCGCATCGGCTATCCGGATGACGGCGACTGGCCAACCTATCTGATGGATGTCGAATATAAGTCTCCTGCGGACGGCGGCACGCTGATTGAGAACATTCTCAACCTCAACCGCGCGCGTGCGGCCTACAGCCTGAGCCATCTCGGCCAGCCGGTCGATAAGTCTCAGTGGGGCATGACGCCGCAGACGGTCAACGCTTACTATGATCCGAGCGCAAACGTCATCTGCTTCCCGGCGGGCATCATCCGTGGTGTGTACTATGACCCGAACCGCAGCCGCGCCACCAACCTAGGTGCGATTGGCACCGTTATCGGGCATGAAATCAGCCATGCATTTGACAACTACGGCGCGCTCTACGATGAGAAAGGAAACCTGAATACCTGGTGGACCGACGAGGACTTTGCGTACTTCAAGGAGCTGCAGGAAGAAGTCTCTGCCTACTATACTGCGTTTGAAGTCTGGCCGGGCTACCATGTGGATGGCGATCTGACCCTGGGCGAGAACATCGCCGACCTGGGTTCTGTCTCCTGCATCTGCGATATCATCGGCGACGATCCTGAAGCGCTGCGCGAGATGTTTGAGAGCTATGCGTATATGTGGGCCTGCAAGATGACCCGCGGCGAGCTTGAATCCCGCACCCGCACCGACTCGCATTCGACCGGCATCGCCCGCGTGAACGCGGTCTGCAGCTCGATCGATGCCTTCTACGAGGCATTCGACGTGAAGGAGGGCGACGGCATGTACGTCGCGCCGGAAGACCGCGTGGGCATCTGGTGAGCCGTTTAAATCACAACTGACGCATAAGCGGACGGGATTCGGACGCCCTTTCGATCCCGTCCGTACACCGCATGACAGTCAATGGCTAAATCTGCGTTTCACCACCTGACAAAAAACAAAGGACAACGCGAAATCACAACGCAGTTGTCAACTTAATTACACGGAGGAACAGCTTCCAATGAAGAAATTCATCAGCTTGCTGCTGGCGGCGATGATGCTCATGTCGAGCATGACCGTCTTTGCCGAGGCAGCGCAGTCTCCGACGGACATCATCGACTTCCTGCCGGAAAATCCGTCTGAAGCCCGTCCACAGGACAATATGTGGGCTTATGTGAACTGGGAAACCATTCAGAATGCCGAGATCCCGACAGGCCAGCCGATGTGGAAGGTCTTTGTTCAGATCGAGGAAGAGATCAAGGCCGACATGAACGCGATCATCGACGATATCGTTGCGAACGCGGGCACGTTTGAAGCCGGCACGGCCGAGCAGAAAATCGCCGACCTGTATCTTTGCTATGTGGACGAGGAAGGCCGCAACGCGGCCGGTCTTGCGCCCATTCAGCCCTACCTCGACATGATCAACAACGCAGCCGACGTGCAGGAATACGTGGAAGCGCTCATCAAGATCAATGTCGAACTCGGCTGGAGCAGCGTCATCTCCTTCGGCTTAGGTTCCGATCGCTATGACAGCAACAAGTACAGCGTCAGCCTGCGCAGCATGGGTTTGGGCGGTCTCGGCCAGAGCTATCTGGACGACGATACGATGACCGAATACTGGGATATGTACAAGAAGCACGTCGCGAACCTGTTCGTGCTCTGCGGCGTGGACGAAGCGGAAGCCACGGCGAAAGCTGAAGCGATCTTCAATCTCGAGCAGCACATGTCCGAGAACACCCTGACCCGCGTCGAGCGTCAGGAAGATCCGGATCTGACCTACAACCTCAAGACGCTTGACGAGCTTCAGGAACTCTTCTCCAACATCGACATTGAGCCTCTGGTCGCCGAATATGGCTTCACGGCGGAGAACGGCGTCACCGAGTACATCGTCAGCGATATGAAGAACGCGACAGCGGTCAACGAGCTTCTGACGGCTGAGAACCTGCCGCTGCTCAAAGACTTCTCCACGCTGTCCATCCTCGAGAGCATGGCTTACTATCTGAGCATGGACTTCCGCGCCGAGGATGTCCGCTACAGCAATGAGTTCAATGGCATCACCGAGCAGCTGTCTCTTGAAGAAGCTTCCAAGGAAGATGTGCAGAGCACGCTGAGCTGGAACTTCGGTCAGATCTATGCCGAGCGCTTCTTCCCGGAATCCAGCAAGCGTGACGTCGAGGAGATGGTACAGGAGATCATCGCGATGTACCATACCCGCATCGACGCGCTGACCTGGATGAGCGAAGAGACCAAGAAAGGCGCCCATGCCAAGCTGGACACCATGCGCGTGCGCATCGGCTATCCGGATGACGGCGAGTGGCCCACCTATATTCTGGACGTTCAGTACACAGCTCCCGCGGACGGCGGCAACCTTGCCGAGAACATCATGAACCGCAGCCGCGCGAGCACAGCCTACAGCCTGAGCCACCTCGGCCAGCCGGTCGACAAGTCTCAGTGGGGCATGACGCCGCAGACGGTCAACGCCTCCTACAGCTCCAGCACCAACACCATCACCTTCCCCGCGGGCATCATTCGCGGCGCGTTCTACGATCCGAACCGCAGCCATGCAGCCAACCTCGGCGGCATTGGTGCTGTCATCGGCCATGAGATCACACATGCGTTTGACAACAACGGCGCCCGCTATGACTCCGAAGGCAACATGAACCTCTGGTGGACCGACGAGGACTTTGCGTACTTCAAGGAGCTGCAGGAAGAAGTCTCTGCCTACTACAGCGCGTTTGAAGTCTGGCCTGGCTACTATGTGGACGGCGATCTGACCCTGGGCGAGAACATCGCCGACCTGGGCTCCGTCGCCTGCATTGCCGCAATTATTGGCGACGACAAAGAGGGCTTGCAGGAGATGTTCACGGCCTGGGCTTCTGTCTGGGCTGCGAAGATGACCCGCGGCGAACTCGAATCCCGTACCCGTACCGATGAGCATTCCGTCGGTTTCGCGCGCGTGAACGCGGTCTGCAGCACGACCGATGCCTTCTACGAGGCATTCGACGTGAAGGA